>CAIXSY010000163.1 GCA_903922175.1 uncultured delta proteobacterium
GTGCCAGGCCATTTTGGACCTAAGCCTAAGCCAGAGCGCTGTCGCCATAAGTTCGCTCGACCGTCTGGCGGCTAATCTCTTTTGCCTAATCCGGAGTATGGCCTGAGGGCCAAGGGCCCCTAGTGCCAAGGGTACTCTGAGATTCTGCTGAATCGGGTAGGAAGAGTGATGGCTAATCTAGAATCTCGCTTCAAAAATGCAACTCATCTAGTACACGTTTCAATGGTCAAGGAATCTAGTGTGGAGTGGACGCTCCGTATTTTTGAACGAGAAAATCTTTTAACTTCGCTGGACGAATATCAAGCTGCGCTACTTGATCCTGCGGGATCCACATAATCTCGTACGTTCCCTTCTGTGGATCTTCAAACTCCTTCCCAGTTCGTTTTTCAAATTGACCCTTTCCGATTCTGCATTCGTATATGATGTGCGTGCGCCCCTTGTCATCGATTAGTTCGAACACCTTTCGCCCCACATCTCCGGACTCAACCCCTAGCTCTTCTTTTAGCTCCCTAAGAATCGCCTCATGCTCACTTCTGTCGTATTCTTCCATGCCGCCACCAGGGGTGACATAGTACGGCGCCGGACGATCGGGGCGGATCCTCCGAAAGAGGAGGATCTTACCCTCTTCTATGATCAGGGCTCTGATTCGTGGGAGTGACATAATTTGCGGACGGATACTACCGCCCAGCTGCCATTATCAGAACAGCCGCGGCGGCATAGGCCGCCCCCACGGTTGTCACCACAAGTGCTGCCGGAAAGAAGGCCAGGAAGGCAGCGGCCAATACGAGTATAGACAGACCGATTGCTGGATAGAGGACCATCGCCCCCACCCGTTTACTAAAACGGCACGACTCAATAACCGTCCCTATCAGACTTAACCCACGCTCATAGATGGTCACATCGGTTGCACGATCATTCCATTGCAACTCATTAAAATGACTCAACGAGACATCGACGAATTTTGCTACCGTAGCCGAAGGGGGCAGACGGGAGTAGAATCCAACCGGCTTCCAACCCAAGACTTTATCTTTATAGCCCTCACCCGAAAGCCCGCCATACGATGATGGCAATTCGACACCGATCTCTTTGGCCAGGGCGTCCACCTGTTCTGATGGCTCGGGCCCGCACAACAATGTCCGCACCCTAAGTGCCGAAAGCTTCTCCAGAAGCTGACGCTCCTCGGAACGTGAATGCGGTCGAGTGATAAAGCGTGCGACCACCTCCGCTCCCATGGCCACATAAACCGCCTCTTCACCATCTTTGAGCCGAACAATATCCGTGGGCTGGATATGCACTCTACGCTCGAGGAGAAAAGGCTCTGCACCAACAGAGAACTCAGCCCCATGAACGGTGCCGATAATCCCTTTACCAGGATAGTAATGATAATTCTCGAGCTCAAAAAGCTGAGCTTGCTTTACCAATTTGCGCAAGCTCTGCACTGCTTCACAGCTCAGGTCGTCGTCCCCATCACCAAAAAGAGCCAAGAGCACCGATACCAAAGAGTTAGCATCAAGGCGCTGATCAACGATCTCAAAGCGCAGTATCTCGACACGCCGCGCCGAAGCAATCGACTCGTAATCAAGCACTAGATTCTTAAGACCAGCAAGTCGAGCTATAACGCTCTCGTCACGCAGTGTGGCTCCGCGCACAAAGAGTGCAGACATCGTCAGCGGCGGAAGCTGTGCCAATAGTCGCATCACTCGTGGCAACACGCCGCAGATTAGTACCGCCCCGACAACCAGGCCAAGATGAATTACAGATGCTCCACGCTCATGCCAAAAAAGAACGGCGCAGGCTGCCAGGAAAACAAGAGCCAGCCCTGTCGCAGAATCCACACTCTGCGCAAGATCATTATGTCGCGAGGTCTGTACGCTGCTCCCTATGCCCTCAAGGAAATTTTCGTAGACAGCGTCCTCCTGGGTATTAACAGCCCGGCACTGCAGCTCGCCCGAATCAACCACCGAACCGGCGAAAACTCCCTGCCCCTTGCTCTTATAGCGCGGCACGGGACCGCCGCCAAAACGATGCTCGATTACCTGCGCCTTGCCAGCCAAAATCTCCGCATCAAGCGCCACAATCTCCCCAGACCGGACGAGGAAAATGTCGCCCACCTGAGCCAACCGTGCCGGGATCCATTTCTCCGCAGCAGGCTCAGCTGCAGAATACAGAAGTACCTTTGGCGCCAACTGTTTAAGGGAGAAACCAAGACGATTTCCAAAACTGGAAGAAACCGATTGTTCGACAAGACGCAGCGCCATCAATAGCCCAACTATGACAGGGACAGAGCTGTAAAGAGGAAGAGAAAGTAAGCTATCAATGTCATAAAAGAGCGCATATGTCTGACTTCCAAGCAGAGCGAGGATGGCTACGGCTTCACAAATGTTAGTCCCTACTCGTCGACTGCGTACCTCCTCCCAGGCGGCCGCGAATAACGAGCTCGCCGCAAAAGCGACAATGACGATCGAGACCTGAATAGAAAGCAAGGCGACTAGATAACCCAAACCCTCCTGCAATTCATCGCTACTAACAAGAGAAATGAAGATTCGCAACAACAGGAGCAGGAGTGCTCCGAGCATGGATCGGCTAAAATCGCGCCGCAATTGCAGGGACAAAGCCTCACTCAATGTTAAGGTATCGGAGATAGGCTGCTCAGAGTCACAGGCTGAGGATGCGGATGATACGACTCCCCCTGGGGACATCGATGTCCCATTATCTGTAATCGAATTTACTAGCACGACTGACTGTGCTGCAGGGACCGACATTACTACCTCCCCGACGACGGACCGCTGTCCCCAAGATCGCTAAGCCTTAGCCGCGGCCGGCACTTTCTTCGGCTCTGCTTTTGGTGCCGCCTTGGCGGCGTCCTCAGCTCCAGAAACATACTTCTTCTTCAATGGAGATAGCTTCTTCTCTTCAAAAAGAACTTTTTTTCGGGCGATGGGATCGTATTTTTTCAACGATGCCTTCTTGTCACCCTTAAGCTTCTTCTTGTTCTTGCGGTTGGTGTAGAAAAACCCTGTCCCCGCTGATGATACTAGAAATGTGGTTTCTTTTGATGCCTTTGCCATAGACCCTACACTACAAAATCTAATTAGGTTAAGTGAAGACAATAGGTTATGCACTAAAAAGAATCGGAAAACAAGGCACCTACGAGGCTCTCGTTCGGTCTAAATACCTAGCCCCGACACGGCTGCTGAGTTGGAAAGACAACTCAAATATCCACTTTTCTTAATATTTTCAGGGGATTATGGCTGATTGCAGCGAATTCAAGTAATTGCTCATTAAGCCCGGGCAACTTAATAATTCGTGCACGTGGTCGTGCTCGTGGTCCTGGTCGAAATGTTCCTCAAATCAACCAGTTATAAAGTCGTTGCATTTTCTCAAGCAATCACACTAATCTGATCTTGCTTCACGATATGGCATCCTGCCAATGAGTGGAGATATTAGGCGCCGCACACTCACGCATGTGCCTTTTTGCTATTTTCTATCCGCTAGGTCAGAAATTGTTTCGAGCAGGATTTTTATGCATTTTCTCGATGAACTCTCATGGCGCGGACTTATTCAGGACATCTCCGACAACGAGGGCATCAAAAAGATCGGCGCCGGAAGCACCTTCTACGTAGGCTTTGATCCAACCGCACCAAGCCTGCAAGTTGGAAACCTCGTACCACTCATTGTCGCGATGCACCTCGGTAGGGCCGGGTTAAATCCGCTGATCCTATTTGGTGGGGCAACTGGTCACATCGGCGATCCCTCGGGAAAAAACGCCGAGCGTCTGCTACTACCGCGCGAAACTATCGAGAAAAACGTGGAGAGGCAGGTGCGTCAGGTAGAGACGATCTTCGCCCGCGCCGGAGTTAATCCCGGATTCGTCAACAACTACGAATGGACCAAGGAGGTAACACTCCTCGATTTTCTGCGCGATATCGGCAAGCACTTCACCGTCAACTACATGTTGGCCAAAGATGTCGTTAAAAACAGACTTGAAGGTGACGGCATCTCCTACGCCGAGTTCAGCTACATGCTGCTGCAGTCATTCGATTTTCTTCACCTCTACAGTACGCGCAACTGTTCGATGCAGATCGGCGGCTCTGACCAATGGGGCAACATCACCGCCGGACTGGAGCTAATCCGCCGCAAAATCCAGGGAGATGCCTACGCTTTCTCCTTCCCGCTGCTTCTTAACGCTCAGGGAAAAAAGTTCGGCAAAAGTGAGTCCGGCACACTCTGGCTCGACCCCCTGGCGACCAGCCCGTACCGCTTCCACCAGTTCTGGCTCAATGTGGAAGACGCCGATGCCATACGCTACCTCAAAATCTTCACCTTCCTCGACAGGTCTGCGATCGAGCAGACTGCTGAGGCCCAAAAGCAGGCACCTGAGAAACGAGCTGCTCAACACCTGCTTGCCGACAGCGTCTGCACCCTTGTCCACGGCGAGGAGGCTATGGCTGACGCCAAGAAGAGCGCTGCCGTGCTTTTCGGCGGCTCGCTCAAGGGGCTTTCTGCAGCGCAGCTCCAAGATATCTTCAGCGACGTCCCCTCGTCGACGATTAGCCGCGAACAGCTTCTCCGAGGAACCGTGATTGACCTTTTGGCGAACTCGGGACTTGCCAAAAGCAAGGGCGAGGCTCGTCGGCTCATAACCAGCGGTGGAGCATATCTTAACAACGAACGCATCAGTGATGAGGCCCTCGGGTTCGACGGCACGGAGCTAGGCTCCGCCGAGCTGCTCGTGCTGCGCAGTGGAAAAAAGAATTACCACCTCGTGCGCATAAGCGGCTAACGTTATGCCTTTTGCTGAAAATGACACCGTCCGCATCGCCCACCTACGCCAAGTTGGGAAGATCATCGAAGTCCGCCCGCGCGGACGTTACCGCGTGGCACTCGGAGATCTTGTCATTGAATGCAAGGAACACGAGATCGAGCCTGCTGCCCCCCGCCCCGCTCCTGAGGACACCGATCGCAGCGTGCGCAATCTGACTCGCGCAGCCGAGAATGGGCGTAGCGAGCTTCTCCAAATTGACCTCCACGGGATGCGCGTTCTCGATGCTCTTAAATTAGTCAGCGAAAAGATCGACCGTGCCGTGCTGGCCGACATTAATGAGATGCGCATCATCCATGGCATCGGATCGGGCGCTATTAAAAACGCCCTGCACAAACTACTATCGAGCCTTAGCGTCGTGCGTGAGTTTCGTGTTGAAGAGGGGAATCCGGCGATTACGCGGGTGTTCTTCTAGTGTCGCGCGCGCCGCGACGGTGCTGTGCGAATTTACTGCGACGCGACACTGGGCTTTTCTGAGTCTTGATACTATTGAGTGCTGGTTAACTATTCGACAAGGACCATAATTTCTCCACTAGAATCTGTTCCGGCAGGAGGGCTGCTGACGAGTTTTTCAGCCGCATTGGCAAATTTAGCCCCTGCGGCGTAAACCGCAGCGATACATCCCCGTAAAGCGCGAATGTCGCCCGTGCCAGTCGCGGCAAGAGCGTTTCCATGGGCTATGCAAAGCTCTTCGATTGATCTCCTTAAATCACCTATCGAATAAGCCTGAGCGCCTTTCAATGCCGCCAATTCCCCAACCAAAAGTGACAGATTGTATTGTGTCATCTCATGAACTTTAAGAGAAAAACCACTCTCTTCTTGCGAACTATTCGCAAGATCGAGAAGCTGGCGCATGCCGGCCACAGCAAAACATGCCAAATTTGCGGCGCCTTTCGCTGACTCGGGCAGATGCGAGACGACAAGAAGTTGATCTCGAGCCGCAATAAGAAGCGGAATAACTTCATTAGGAGAAACAGGCAGAGGGACGTCAGCGGTGCGCTGGGGGCCTTCCAAACTAGCGAACCCAGGGCCAGTACGCGCCCCCCCTCCGTGCCGAGAACTATCCTTCTCGCACTGAGCTCCCCCTATTATCAATCTAAGCGTTGCTACCATCTTGAAGCTCCCGTCCTCAATCTGTGACAAGAAACTTTTTCTCCGTCCATAATTCTAGAATACCTGCAATGCGGTCACTACTCAACTCTTCAGAGCAGCAATTTATTAATATATATATATAGCAGTTGGCGGCTGTAACTGTACCCGTAACCACAGGGGAAAAGAATATCGTGAGCGAGAGCTTGCTTGCGAGAGGACGGTGTTCATGCAAGCATTAAGCCCATGAAATGGCTAACCATAATACTCGCATTGAGCATCTACTCCACACCTGCTGCAGCCCAAGAAAGAACAACCTCGACGGACTCCAGTCAGCCATCAGCGGCGATCAGTCCTAAGTCCCCGTGGGGTGATTTCCCTGTCGTAAAAGAGAAGGAAGCTAAAGATCCGTGGTACATCCAGACCCTGCTCTGGATTCCCAACAGGGTTATGGATTTCATTGACATATTTCGCCTCGATCTCGGAGTTGGCCCAGCCTATGGTGGGGTCGTGCGCATCACTAAATATGCACAGCTTGGCTATCGCAAGATGGCGCCCGCATCGGTCCGCATCGGGGACTTCGGACGCTTGACGCCGGTTATGGTCGAACGTTCCGAAGAAGGTGGTGCCCCTTGGGACTTTACTAATTCTCGCGAGCGAGAGATCTGCCCAGGTGAAATCGGCCTCGGCCTAGATCTGGTTGTCATCGGTGGATATGGTGGCATCTGCCTCGATGAGGTCGCAGATTTTATCGGCGGACTATTCTTCTATGACTTCAAACACGACGATCTGAAGTAGCCCTAGGGCTGTTGTTTTCCTGCCTATTCCGATATAGTTCGGGGTAAGAGAGCCACTAAATAAGCCCGAGTTTGGATTTTGACTGTCCTAAACTCTTGTTGTTACGTGCGGAACAATATCCCAGAGGCTCTGAATAATTAAACTCTATGTTCCTCTGTGACCTGGGTGGTGAAATATTAATTAATTCTCACTACAAAGATCACCGAGACACACAGAGGGTTAGAGAATACTAGCATGCATGCTCAGCATATCTTTTACGACTCAAGTGGTCGCCGAAGGAGACTTCTAACACTGGCTGCCGTAGCGGTCGCCATAATTGTCACCGCGGCAACTATTCTATTCGCCCTCACCCTGCTCAT
This sequence comes from uncultured delta proteobacterium, assembly GCA_903922175.1. GTDB lineage: Bacteria > Bdellovibrionota_C > UBA2361 > UBA2361 > CAIXSY01 > CAIXSY01. Next base: position 7,069 of record CAIXSY010000163.1, read on the forward strand.
CACCCCCTTCGTCCCCGCTCCGTCGGACTCTAAGGAAAAAAACGCGATTAGCCTCGCCTCTTCAACCGCGTTGCAACAGAAAAAAAAGCAGCTCAGCAAAGTATTTCTGCAGCGTGCAAAGAGCGACCTCGACCGCGAAATCGCCGAAACAACAGCTCTGGCTAAGAAGCTTCAACAATCAAAAAGTGCCCCACAGAGCAAGATCGTCGGTGCGTTCTACTCCAACTGGCACGATACCGGGGTAAAATCACTGGCCGTTCACGCAGATAAGCTCACTCACATCTTCCCCGAATGGCTACACCTCAGCCAAGAGGGCGATGATATCGAGCTCTACGATTGGGACCCCGACTCGATCAGCGAGAACAACGATGTTGTTTTCATCGCTCGCAACCATGGCTTGCAGATTCATCCACGGCTCAATAACGCTGCCAACGGCGAGTACGACAAAAAACGAGCACACGATCTCCTCGCCTCTCCGATCAAACAAAAGAAGCTGGCACGCGCCCTGAGAACCTGGTTACTGCAGCAAAACTTCCAAGGTATCAACATCGACCTGCAAAATCTTGGCTACGGCGACTTTAGTAAAGTGCCGCTACTCATCGGCACAATTCGCGAGGAGTTTCGCGATACCAATCTGCAGATAAGCACCACCGTTCCCGGCGGCGGCGGACGCTTCCCATTAAGGAAACTCAGCGCAGCTTCTGACTTTATCGTCATGCTTGGCTTCGACGAGCATCGTACGGATTCTGTTGCGGGCCCGCTGGCATCACTTACGTGGTATGCCAATGCTCTACAAAGCGCCCTAGAACGAGTCCCGCCGTCGAAGCTTGTCGTCGCTCTCTCCAATCGAGGTGTCGACTGGCAGGAAACCACAGCGGGAATAGCAAATCCTCCCCTTGGTGAAGGTTTGACCTACCCCGCCACCCTGAATCGAGCCCGACTTACTCATCCCAACGAACCAGCGCCACAGGTAATTTCGATCGACCCGATCTCGCTTACCCCGAACTTTCGATATGACGACGCTGAGGGTAAGTCACACGTGGTTTGGTTCCTCGACGGTGCCACCACCTACAACCAGCTCCTCTTGAGTATCAAGGCGAGTGTTCGCGGAGTGGCGCTCTGGGGCATCGGCACGGAGGATCCAAGCACGTGGTCACTACTCTCGGTCAACCTACCGGGACCGTCGAGCATTGAGCCGTTACGCGACATCCAGTTCCCCTACCAAGTCGACTTCGAAGGGCGGGGTGAAGTTCTCTCCGCTCGCTTCGAGCCGAACGCCGGACGTCGTGAATTGACCCTCGATCCATCGAACGGGCTGGTCTCATCGATCACCTACGAGAGTTATCCCTCTTCCGTTATCATCGAACGTCGAGGATATCGCGAAAAGACCATCGCCCTTACGTTCGATGATGGACCAACGGAAGAGTACACCAACAAAATCCTTGATATCCTCAAACGCTACGACATTCATGCAACTTTTTTTATGGTTGGACAGCAGCTTCAGGCGAACCCCGCTATTGTGCGGCGAGTTTATGCCGAGGGGCATGATATCGGCAATCACACCTACACACACCCGAACATGTCAAGCGTTGGGGAGCAGCGTCGGCTCCTCGAACTCAATACCACCCAGCGCGCCCTGCAAAGCATCATCGGCCACTCGACAACACTATTTCGCGTCCCCTATAGCGCAGATGTCGAGCCGACTAACTTAGCCGAGGTAAGAGCTATTGAGACAGCTAGCAAGCTTAACTATCTCACCATCGGTATGACCATCGATCCACAGGATTGGCGCCGATTTAAAGATAACCCCGATGGTACACAAACACTGCGTACCGCAGAGGAGTTGGTCGACGATGTAATGCAGGGCCTCGATCGTGCCGAAGGCTGTGTCGTTCTCATGCATGACGGTGGAGGCGACCGCGCACAAACTATCGCCGCGCTCGAGAAGATCATCGAGCACGTGAAGCAGCGTGGGTATACTTTTGCCACCATCTCCCAGCTCCTCAATCTGCCACGCGATCGCATCATGCCAACGATAAGAAATGACGAGGTCATGCTCGTCGGCGCCAACCGCTTCTTGTTTAATCTGATCTTCTTCATCGAGTACTCGCTCAATCTTGCCTTTACCGTCGTCCTCGTTTTCGGATTAGCTCGCCTGTTGCTCGTCACCGTGCTTGCCATTGTCGGCAAAGCGCGCGACCGCTACGAAGAATATGACGAGAACTTCACGCCCCCCGTTAGTGCTATCGTCGCAGCTTACAACGAAGAAAAGGTTATCACGCGTACCATCGAAAGCCTGCTCAACAGCAACTATCCATCTCTCGATGTGATAGTCGTCGATGACGGATCGAAGGACCGCACCAGAGAGGTCGTGCGAACGCACTATGGCAACAATCCCCGGGTAAAGCTTATCGGTCAAGAGAACACCGGTAAAGCCGGAGCACTCAATCGTGGCATCGAAGAGACCACGAACGAATTTCTGGTGTGCCTCGATGCCGACACACAGATCGAGGCCAACGCCGTGTCGCGCATGATTCGTCACTTTGCCGATCAATCGGTTGGGGCGGTGGCCGGCAATGTCAAGGTCGGCAACCGCGCCGGCCTTCTCACCCAGTGGCAGTCGATCGAATATATCTCTAGCCAAAACCTGGATCGCAAAGCCTACTCGCTCCTAAATGCAATCACAGTCGTCCCTGGTGCCGCCGGAGCATGGCGTCGTTCAGCCTTAATCGTCGCCGGCGGATTTACCCGAGACACTCTGGCTGAAGACATGGATTTGACTTGGCGCATCCGCCGCGCTGGGATGACCGTCACCACCGAGGGAGACGCCTACGGATACACCGAGGCTCCTGACACCATACGCTCGCTCTTTAAGCAGCGATTTCGTTGGTCATTCGGCTCACTTCAGTGCCTGTGGAAACATCGCTCAGCGATCTTCCACTACGGATGGTTTGGCTGGGTGGGACTCCCCACACTCTGGCTCTTTCAATTCGGCTCACAGGTACTCGCTCCGATTGTCGATCTCCAACTACTCTGGGCGATCGGCCGCTTTCTCTCCTCCTTCTTATTTGAGCAGAGCCTCTCTCAAGACTGGCAGCCGTTTAATGAAGTTTTCGCGGCACTCGTTCGGGTGGGCTCCCTCTATTTCGGGCTCTTCATATTTGAACTGATCAGCGCCATTATCGCCTTTCGCATGGATAAAGAACCTCTGAAACCACTACGATTGCTCTTTTTACAACGATTTGCCTACCGCCAAATAATGTATGCCGTTGTCTGGCGTGCGATTCTTATGGCCCTCGTCGGCCTGCGCCAAGGATGGGGACACCTGCAGCGCACGGGCACTGCTCAGCTGCCGAAGGCGTAGCGGGGCTCGGTTGCCTAAGCTTTCTATCTTCTGCTACACTTGCCTAATGATGCCCGTCAGTAAGCCTAAAGATTTACGTACGATGCCGACCATCCGAGAGCTTGGTGAACAGGATATGCCTGCCTATCATGCACTTCGGCTCGCTGGCCTTGAAGCACACCCCGATGCCTTCGGCGAAACTGCTGACCATTTTCGAAGAACTACCATCGATCAGCTCGCTGTCGACCTTGCAATCTCCTCCTCACGTGGTGGATTTAGACTTGGGGCCTTCGAACCGACGGGCAAGTTAATTGGAGTGGTAAGCATGGGCCGATCCGACGGCGAAAAAAGCAAACATCGCGGGCTTATTTGGGGAATGTATGTGGCCGCAGAAGCAAGAGGCAAAGGCATGGGGCGGCACCTGCTTGAAAAATGCATAGAGCGCGCCAAACTTCTTCCTGGTCTCGAACAGCTCCAGCTCTCCGTGGTAACCTCTAATGTCGCTGCCTGCTCGCTCTATAAATCCTTAGGATTTGTATGCTATGGCGAAGACCGGGGCGCTCTCAAGATCGGAGAAGATAGGTTTGACGAATTCTTAATGGTAAAATGGCTGCTTCCCCAAACCGGTAAAAAGTGACCCCCTGCCCCAGCGCCGTCTTAGAAACTTCTTGCCCATTGGCTAGAACTCCCCCCAGATCTCCCCCCAAAATACCAGCGGCGCAAGAATACCAGCAGCAAGCCCAATTACCATAAGGACATAGGGAACCCTAACATCTTGAAGCAGACGCACGTGCAGCGCTACGGAGGCAACTCCCGCAATCGTGGCGGCGGGAGTAGCTGGGGAGTCCGTCAGTTCAGGAGAAGCTGCACTAGACGCTGTGGGGGGCTCGGAAGCGAGAACCTTCTGTGTCTGCACAGCCGACGCCCCACCACGCACGATAACGCCGCGTTCAAGCATGCCCAAAAGAGCATCTTGCAGATGAAAGCGACTAAGCATCGACCGGCGTGCGACATCTTCAATCGAAGCCCCACCGTCAGCCAGCTCTTTCCACACCAGCTCCTCCTCCTCGGAGAGCCCCTCGCCATTGTCCCCACGGCGCAGCATCTCGCCCGCAGAGAAAGCCTCTAAGAATCGGGATTGATCCTGCTTCAGGGAAACAAGATCGAGGAGGATCTGCCCCGATGAGATGCTCGGTGAAAAATCTTCATTTACCACAATCATCTGAGCTTTAAAAACATAATAGGCGCCGCCCCCAAGCTTCAGCGCCGCATCAAGGTCATAAAGCAGATCGAGGATACGCTGCTTGACGGCACGTCGAAATAATTCGTCACTCAGCGCGCCACGTGGCAACTGGAGGGTCTTTATGAGACGCGCGGCTTCCGCGTAGTCTTGAACAGAGAACTCCATCCCCTGAGGCAACCACCCCGAGGCCACAAGGCGCTTGATTACCTCTGCCGCTGGGGACTCGTCAGCCCGCTGCACCTCTACGACCTTGCCTTTGACAAAGGAAACCGAGAGCTGCCCTTCAGTCAGAGTAATCTCCAATACGCCATTTTTCTTGCGCTGCGAAATTGAGCGCAAAATATTAGAAAAAGAGTCTTCGTTGATTACACCAGATTCCATGTTGCCCCTGTGTTACAAGATCAGAGATCGCTCACTTAAGTTGCTCGGGTAGAGCAATATCTCCCCGAATAAATTCTTCGTAACCAAATCCACCGCGAACGCCTTTTCTCTGACATAGCCTCAAAACTTAGATAACAATAACTTCAGAGAGCGAGAGAAAGTGAAAACCTAGCGTTCCTCCGACACAAAGTATCCTAAAGCGACTATTCCCAACACAATAAGCCCAACTACTCCCCAATAAAATCCTGCCCAATAGGAAAAGACCTCTCCACGCAGAAGACTGAACTCCCCCGAGGTTAGAGGAAGCAGAAGCACCGCGACAAGAGTGACAAGGACTATGGCGATCCCATCGTTCCCTCGGCGACTCCAGGGAATACCAGGCACAAAGCGCATCAAACGAGGCAGCCATTCAGGTACTTGAAACCGAGAATAGTACACCTGACCACGATGACGCCGCACACCCTGTCCAGGAACAAGGGCAAGAATAAAGAGCAGGGCACCACCTAACAAGATTGCCCACCGGGCACCCAGCGGCGATCTCGAAGATTCTTCAGCGCCAAGATCTGCGCGCAGGGCAGAGAGGAGACGCAGCCCACCCGGTCGTAGGAACATATACCCGCGCAGCCCACCGGGCGCAACGACACGCTCCCGGCTCTCAAGCTCCTTAACTCGCTCCGCATCTCGGACATTAGCTTGGGCCAGCAGGCGTTTACTTTCGGCCGTATCAGAAAGCGCGAATTTTAGCTTTGAGTAGTCGAAGAGAAAATCCGCCGAAGCACCATCTGCTCCCCCCACCCCGCCAAACATATCTTGTGCCGACACGAGGTCGGAACTCCCCAGTGCAACGAGGCCCAAGGAAGCCTTGACCCAAGAAGTTCGCCCAAGGCGCATTTCGACTCGACTCAAGGCCTGACGTGCTGCACCGAACTCACCACGTCGCAATAGGGCCACACTCAACCCCATGTCGAGAAGAGCACTATCCTTCTGCGCCAAGGAAGCATCGCGCCAATCTATTCCCGTCACCGCCTCCGGCACAAAGTCGCCTCCTAATTCAGCTAACAAAATACGGGCCGTTGGATCGGTAACGAAGAGCTGCATCATCGCGCGGTAAGGGAGGATCGCTCCCCACATCGTAAGCAGCATCGCCGCAGTAGCGATAAACACCTTTCTCCCTTGGAGAACAAAGGAGATGGTGATTGCCCAAACAAAAATTGCCGGCAGCGGACCAAACAGCTCCGGAACTACGAGGAGTACAGCCACCACGAGAGGACCGAGGATCCCCCGATTGGCCACCGAGAGATACGCCATCACTCCACGCAAAAGTTCCTGGACATGGAGGATGAGGTAAAACAAGATGACCACATAAAGACCAAGACAAGCTGCCCAAAGAACGCGATACGGCGCGCTCGAAAGTATTTTAAGACTGAGCTCGGGGTGATACCACAAATCTCTAAAGGCCCGAAGCGTACGCACCGGCGCAATTCCGCGTGAGCGCGATAAATTCCCCGCCTTGAGCCGAACTCGTGGAGAATGGGGAGAAAGCTCCAGGGCCTTACGCTCCAAAAAATCCGCATCGTCACGATTACCAGCCCGGAGAGCCTCCTCCCCGCGAACCAGAAGGAGAAGCGAATAACGCTCCATCGACTCATAGCCAGCCTCAATTTTTAGGCGATTGAGGTCCTGTAAATAATCACTCGCCTGAGCGAGCTTGCCTTGATTCAGCGCTGCCCAAGCGGACTGCCAGGCTTGTGGAATTCGCGTGAGCGGCGAGGCAACTATTTGAGGCTGATGTCCATCAACCTCAGCAGAGGAGATGCCCGCCAATGCCAGGCCAAGAGCGGCACACACAAAAAACACATTAAAGAATCTGTGCTTGGGCATAAATTTCATATTTAGCTAGATAATAAGTAACTGCCCCTGGCAGGATCTCAATTACTGCCCGGCTGGCGGACCATGACCACGTGGGCAACTTTCACAAGTACTCTTGAGCAATAACGACAACAACACCGTTACACTTAAGCACAAGTAGGGGCTTTCTAAAAGCTGGCTTCAAACGATAGCCTATCTCCCCCTGTGCGTACTTGACACCAAAGGAAACAACGAGGCCAGCGTGCTAAAAGAGATCATTAACATCCCCCGCTGGCTTCAGCCAACCCGGATTGACTGTCCGTGCACCACGTTTAGCGATATCTGCGGCATACTCCTCAAACGGCGCGGCGATGTATTCGGCCATGACGGAAAAATAGTTTCCTTCGTCTTCACTCTTGCCTTCGGGTTTTCGTAACACCGCTACAAGCCGAGCTACAGCCAGATAGGTATCGTCTCGCCTCGAGTCTTCACTGAGCTGAATAAAAAGCTGAGAGATTCCATCTATTACAAAGATGCTCGGTTCGAGTTGCGGCCGCTGGCATGCCTGGGGGGACGCACTCGGAACTGGAGAGGTAACCTCCTCGGGAGCGCCTGCTATCTCACTACCTTGAGAGGATTTACTGTTATGCCCATGCGCATTTTTTTTCTTTTTAAAACCATCCCCGCCCCCCCGACAGGCCGCACCAAAGGTATAAAAAAATGTCTTGCAAGCCACACAAGCAGAACCCGTATCAATCTGTGAAATCAGAAGCATCTCGAAAGCTTCGCCCCTTCCATCATCGGAGACATGTTCACAGAGCTCCTTAAACTCAGACTTAAAGTCATTGTACACGACACGCCGCCTCTGCGGCTTCTCGGCCTCCTCCACCTCGCCTGTAACTGGAGTCTGCGCATAGCCCCAACTCACGTGAATCCCCACGATTAGCCCGACGATCACAAGGATTTGAATCTTTCGCCGTTTCATTGTTCCAAATAGCGTTTCTTAAACACCCCTAACGAAGCTACTCCTTTCTCTCAGGAGGAATGACGAATCGTCATGTCGAAGCATTTGTCGATACTTACTTATGTACCCTGCCTCCACATCACTTGTCTGCATCTAAAAATATCGAACTCATATGACGAAAAAATCGAAAAAACGGCGCGACTCAAGCTACTCAATCCCAACCCAGCTTATTTACGGCAAGTCAGACGCCACAGAATGGGACTTCTCCTGCCACGTAAACCCTCCGATTACGGCATCGAGTACCTTTAGGCTTTGTATAGAACCCGCCAAGGACATAATCGCCGATCTTACCGCAGCACTAGAGGCGGTACCATTAAAATAGCTCCCATGCTATACTGAGGGACATGCTTATACGCGTTGGATACTATCTTTCGGTGGCGATTCTCTCCTTGGTGCTCTGCGCTAAAGAAGCCACAGCTCAAACCATCCGATACCAGGACGAGGCCGGGAATATATATTTCGTCGAAAAATTTTCCGACGTCCCCGATCAGTACCGCAACCAAGTGATTCCCCCTTCGCCGCCACCGTACACCAACGATAAAGAACGACGTGCCTGGCTCAAGGAGCAAAAAAAACTCGCCAAGGATCAAGCCCGCGAAGCAAAGCACGCGGCGATGGGAGAACAAGGCAAAATGGGCAAGCCGAAGTCTCTCGTACCAAGTAAAAAAGGGAACGAGTCAGAAGAGGAACTAAAACAGGTCCAAGAGGTAGAGATCTACGTCTCCCCATCCTGCGCTGATTGCCCCAAGCTCGAAAGATTTCTGCGCCAAAATAAGATTAAATTCAAGAAGTACGACATCGTTAAAGATCAGAAGGCCTTCGAAAGATTCGACCAACTCGGTGCCGGATCTAAACTGCCGGTAACAAAGATCGGCAACAGGATCATTAAAGGCGTCCAGCCGGATGCCATTCTCCAAGCGGCCACGCAGCTCAAGATAACCAAGGAAGAGCCATCGAATGTTGGCAGGCTCTGATTAGTTCCTTGTCCAATGTCCTGTCGAAGGGTGGACTGTATGTAGCCCCGCTACGGTCCTCAAAATGACTGTGGCCGAGGATAACCTACCCTCGGCCACAAATTCTACAAGAAACAAACTAGATCACCGCGGTAGCGGAGATCCACTTATGCCGTCTTACCTTGCGCCATATCCGCAATCGCTTCTTTGAGCGAGAGGCGGATCTTGCCTTGGCGATCAACGTCGATTACTTTGACAAACACCTCATCGCCCTCACGCACGATATCGGTAACGCTTCGCACACGCTCTTCAGCCAGCTGCGAGATATGCACCAGACCATCCGTCCCCGGAAGAATTTCAACAAAGGCACCGAAGTCAGCAATTCGCTTGACTACGCCCTTATAGATCTGCCCGATCACCGCTTCCTGCACGAGTCCCTGGATCACGGTTAACGCACTCTGGATACGCGCATCATCGCTGCTCGCCACCGTCACGGTACCATCATCGCTGACTTCAATCTTAACACCGCAGGATTCGGTAATCGAGCGGATCATCTTGCCACCAGGCCCGATGATGTCACGAATCTTTTCTGGGTTAATCTTGATTGAGACGATACGCGGCGCGTACTTACTTAACGTCGGACGAGCCTGCGTCATGACTTCGGCCATCTTGGAAAGGATATGCAAGCGAGCCGCCAGAGCCTGCTCCAACGCCTTCCCCATGGTGGCACGATCGAGACCCTTAATCTTGATGTCCATCTGCACTGCGGTAACGCCCTTGGCAGTTCCGCAGATCTTGAAGTCCATATCACCAAGGTGATCTTCGTCGCCCAAGATATCGGTGAGGATGACGGACTTATCGCCCTCCTTCATCAACCCCATGGCAACGCCAGCAACGGGGGCCTTAATCGGCACGCCAGCGTCCATCAATGCCATCGTTGCGCCGCAGACCGAGGCCATCGAAGACGAGCCATTGCTCTCCGTGATCTCGGAAACGATGCGCACAACGTAAGGGAACTCTTTGGCCGTGGGCATCACCACCTTGACCGCTCGCTCGGCAAGAGCACCGTGCCCGATCTCGCGTCGACCGGGACCACGCATCGGTTTAACTTCGCCCACCGAGAACGGCGGAAAGTTGTAATGCAGCATGAAGCTCTTCGAGTCTTCGCCAAAGAGATTATCGAGGTGTTGCAGCTCCTCAGATGTGCCAAGTGTGGCCACGACAAGGGCCTGCGTTTCGCCACGGGTAAAGAGCGCGGAGCCGTGCGTCCGGGGCAACGTTCCGACTTCGACCGTAATCGGACGAACCGTGGTACAATCTCGTCCATCGATGCGCACGCCGTCCTTAAACACCATCGCGCGGACGATATTATAGAAGGAATCTTCATATAGCCCAGCAAGGATCGACTCCTTAGCCTCGGCATTATCCCCCTCCTTGACAAATTCAGCGGAGAGCTCCGTGCGAATTTTTTCCATCGCGGTACGGCGCTCAAGCTTGTCCTTAATGCGCACGGCGGCACTAATCTTGGACTGCAGAAATGCAGTTACGGCACTAACGAGTGCGGTGTCGACCGCTTTCGGCACAAACTCTGCCTTAGCTCGACCAACCTTCTCACGCAGCTCAAGCTGCATGTCGATCAATACTTGCAGCTCTTTATGCGCATAGAAGAGACCGTCAAGCACATCCTTTTCTGAAACTTCCTGCGCCCCACCTTCGACCATGACGATCGCATCGCGAGAACCAGCAACCACAAAATTTATATCTGAGGAAGCAAGCTCGGAAGACTTTGGGTTAATGACAAAGTTGCCATTGATACGCCCTACGCGGACCGCCGCAATCGGGCCTTCGAAAGGCATAGAAGAAAGCGTCAGTGCCGTTGAAGCGCCACACAAGGCGAGCACGTCGGTGTCATTCTCTCCATCAGCAGAGAGCACTGTTGCCACAACTTGAATGTCCTTGTGGTACCCTTCAGGAAACAGCGGACGACAAGGGCGATCGATTAAGCGCGAAACAAGCGTCTCTTTCTCGCTAAGCTTGCCTTCGCGCTTAAAGAAACCACCTGGAATCTTTCCGGCGGCGTAGTTTTTCTCCACGTACTCACAGGAAAGCGGAAGAAAGTCCCCCTTCTTCTCTGCGCCGGCACAAGCAGTGACCAACACCACCGAATCACCATAACGCACCAAGGCTGAGCCACCAGCCTGCTTAGCCACTCGCCCTGTTTCAATACTTATCTTGCGACCGTGAAACTCTCTTTCAATAATTATCATAGATTCTCCTTACGTATTACGTATATAAAAATGGGGCGCAAGACTATGCGAGACACGCGCTGGTGCCCTTTGTAAAACCCCATTACCGATGAAGATATCGTCGGCCCAGAAACACACCCTGTTGTTCGCACTAGGTTGTTCGTACAAGCTTCTTTGTACGAGGGTGCAACTACTTTCTGAGTCCAAGCTGCAGAATAAGTGCACGATAGCGATCAACACTTTCTTCCTTAAGATAGCTCAACAGCCCCTTGCGCTTAGAGATGATCTTCATCATCCCGCGACTAGTGTGAATATCGTTGACAAACTTTTTCATGTGATGAGAGAGACTTTCTATTCTCTTGGTGAGTAAGGCGATCTGAACCTCTGCCAAGCCCGTATCACCAGGCTTGCGACCGAACTTGCTAACGAGATCCTCGACGCTAAGCTCTGCTACATTAATTGGCTCTGCCGCTGACATCTTTTCTTCTCCTTTTAATTCCCTATTTCGCCGCGTGAACTCGGTCGCCGTTATAGTACCGGCCCGGCCAGCGCGTGCTGCGACTCAACCGACCACTGCAGGACATGCCCTAGGCACCACCGCGGAATCGCACTTCGTCGTTTTCTAGGTCGTTTTATTTATACACTTCTCATTTGTAGACCGACAATAACTACCAGAAAAACATAGCAGTGTCAAACTGTTAAAGTCTGGCGTTAAATTTTTATGCTGTGTTTTCAGTATGTTGTACAGGCTAAGAGTGGCAGATCCTGTAAACACAAAAATCGGCTTTAAAACCCTATTCTGGCGCCAAGACTGCACCGCAGTCCCCACTCATAAAACTACGCCGCTGCCCGCGTGACCACACTAGCCGCCAGGGACGGAGCTAAAAGCCACCTGCCTCACAACCGTTGCTTAGTCCCTCTTCCCCTTCGGAAGCACCTTAGTTAACAAGCCGAACAGGTCGCTGTTGGTCGAAAGAACAAGGGTCGAGTCTTTGGCTAAAATTTTGCGATAGGTCTCCATACTCTTGAGGAACTGATAGAACTCAGCCGCCTGAGGATTCTGAGTATACGCTCGGGCATATATCTCACTGGCCTTAGCGTCAGACTCACCACGGATCTGCTGTACCTGGCGATATGCCGTGGATTGGATCTCATTTAGATCCCGCTCTTTCTTTCCTGCGATCTTGGCCGCCTCGCCTTCTCCCTCGGAGCGGAAACGCTGGGCGATCTGCTGGCGCTCGCTGATCATGCGCTGATAAATTCGATCGAGCACCTCCGGATTATAATTCAAACGTTTCAAACGTAAATCGAGAAGCTCGATGCCGAATTCGCGAAGCTTGCCCGCTGCGGCTTCTTTCACCTCAGCTTCGATCTTCTGCCGCCCGAAACTAATCGCCGGAAGATTACCGAGGTTACCCATATCCGATTGCCCACTGGCAATGATCTCATCGCGCTGCGGCTTTCTATCCTTGTTTGTGCGCACGATCTCGATTAACTCATGCTTGGCGATAGAATTGCGAATCTCGCTTCCGAGGATATCTTCAAGTCTCGACTGGGCGCTGCGTTCATCGCGAATACGCACAAAATACAACCCCGGGTCGCTGATACGCCAGCGACCAAAGGCATCGACATAGATGTAAGTCTTGTCCTTCGTTGGAATTCCAACCGGAGCACCATCCCATTCAAGAAAACGCTTTTCCAGCCGGTTTACCGTCTGAATAAATGGAGTCTTAAAATGCAGACCAGGCTCGGTAATCGGCGAGCCAACCGGCTTTCCGAACTGGGTGATGATCACCTGCTCAGTCTGGTTGACGGTATAACATGTCGAGGAGAGGATGATGGCGATTGCCAAAACAACAAAACCAAAGATTGAAGAGAATATCGATTTCATTACTTGCCCTCCCCGAAGTTGCTAGACAGCGGCAGCACTGGAAGAAGCTGGCGTAGGTTATCATCAATGATCACCTTCTTCCCAGCTTGCGGCAGAACCTCTGCCATTGTTTCCAGATACAGACGCGTGCGTGTCACCTCGGGCGCCTTGACGTACTGCTGCAGCACTGCGTTAAACGAGGCGATATCCCCCTCAGCTTCATTGATACGCTTAAAGCGATAGCCTTCCGCACCTCGAATGGCGGACTCGGCCTCCCCTCTCGCCCGCGGCACCGACTTATTATACTCACCGTTAGCGACATTGATCATATTTTCACGGTCCTGTTGAGCCTTGTTCACCTCATTAAACGAGGCCTGCACAGCCTGCGGCGGGTTTACATTCTTCAGTTGTACCTGGTCGACGCCAATACCGAGTTGGTACATCTCAACCAGCTTCTGAAGCCGCGCCAATGCGGCTATTTCAATGTCCTGACGACCGATCGTAATCACCTCATCAACCGTGCGATCTCCAATTACCTCACGCATCGCCGCCTCCGATAGATCGCGTAAGCTTTGTGCCGGATTACGCACATCAAAGAGATACTTATTGGGTTCACGAATACGATACTGCACGACCCATTCGACAAGCGCCGCATTCAGATCGCCTGTAACCATCGCCTTCTCTCGCTCCGGCGACCCCCCGACCTGATCCGGGTTAGAATATCCTTGGGTATTAAAGCCAAACTCCATCTTGAGCTGGCGCTGCGTCGGGACGATGGCGACACTGTCGATGCCGAATGGCCATTTAAAGTGCAAACCGGACGGGACGGTGGCCAGATAGCGCCCAAAGCGCAGTACCACCCCTTCAGATTCCGCCGGTACGGTGTAGTAGCTCGTCCAAACAGCGATAAAAACGAGCAGCCCAGCAACAGCCAGTCCCGCGGCAGCAAAGGAAGGTCCTTTGTAATTGTTAACCTCGAGGGTGCGTACGATCTCCATTACATATCTCCTTGATACATGCTCAATACTCTCGTCGCACAGCCACTGCACTAGCCTACGCCATGTAATTGGGCATCGACATCAGTCCTGCGCGGAGAGTTTTCGGCATATGCGCCACAATAGAGCCTCTACTATGGATTGGGCAAGCAGTTACCTTATCTTCCCCGAGAATCCGCACCTTTACTCACTTTTTACCAGTTCCCTGCCGGTAGGATTGGAACTAGGGTTGCCAATATATGGTAAAATGATAGTACTCTGGTACCGTATGCAAGCTCCTCCCGACATAGGCACTCAACTGCACGCTACTCTCGATGATTTGGAGGCGCGGAGTGCTCTGCACCTAAACGGAGAGATAAACACCGACGAGTTCTACCACTACATCGAGAAAAGAGCCGTTACTCTGCTTGAAACCTACCAGGCCTTTATCGGCGAAAAATATGTACGTGAGGCATTGCTCGAAATCTCCAAGCAGTATGCCTATCTGCAAGAGTACGCTGGGCGGATACTAAAAACCGAGCAGGAGATCGCCGGTGGCAGAATCTCCCTTAGCACTTCAAACCTGGCCGCACTGATGCACGATGGAACTACCCGCACGATCAAGGGTTTACGCCTGTGGCTAAAGCAATTTAAGCTTCAGGAGAAGCTATCTGAGATACGAGAACAGCGAGACTCTACATGGGGGAAGGCAAAATGAAAGAGCGAAAAGTGCCATGCAGCTACTTAGTGCCTGTCCTGAAACTCGGTCCTTGGCGAAGCGATATTAGAAACTTATTGCCCATTTGTTGCACGAAACGAGTACAACAAACAAATGGGCAAGAAGTTTCTACCCCCGGCATGTCCTACGAAGCACCTGCCGCGAGGCAGGGCGTAGTAGGAAGGGATAACATAGCCAAACACATTTAAAGAGATAGAGCCAAGCCGAAGGCTTGTCAAAAATGCATTCTAAGCTAGCATACCTCTGAGGTTATTGGTTTTTTGGAAATTTAAAATGTGTTTGGCTAGAAATTAGAGAGGGGAAGATCTCCTCGTTGAGGGAGTACTGGGCCTGCGAGGAAACAGCCACATACTAGATTAAGATCTAATGGCTTAAGGAAAGGTAACCGCCCTCCTGCGCAGTAGCTGCACAAGATCCATTAGAGAACTGAGTTTCACCTACCGGACACGACGCCGAAGAACCGAATCGAGATTCGTGACCTGAGAGATGTGACTTTGGAAAGGTAACTTTGTTCGAAGCTGATTTATCGCGAGAAGCATGGCGTGAGTGCCCCACCACAGAGGAAATCGTATATTTGTTCCTAGGCACCCCGTGAACACATATACGCCGTTTCCTATTGGTGCAACTGTCCCGCTGCCGAGCTCGCCTGGTCCGGAGAAGGCGTTGGTGATGCCCCCCGCACCGTCTGCCCAATGCTTTTCCCCATACTCACCACTCCCGAGCCTACCGCCTCTGCACCACTAACGACGGACTGAAGCAGGTTAAGCCCCGATGCGGTCTTGGCTATCTCCTTCAGGTCGGGGCTAATCGACGGGTCAGAGACGGTCCGTCCGATAAGAAGAGGAACTGACACTCGGCCGTGACGTGCTAAAAAATTTCCAAGCCGGTCGAATCCAAGTCCCAAAAGTCGAAACGACTCCTCAAGAAACACCACCGACGCCTTACCACTAAGGTTTGAATCGAAATCTGCCGTGAGATTACTCTCGATCGTCATATTACTCATCTGAATCTTTAAGTCAGGAACTGTAATCTTTCCGTCGCCGAGCTTGAGGCTCCCTCCAATACTTCCATTGTTGAGCGCCCCTGCTACATTCGAGGGAACGAGACTAGATCCAACAAGTGGGATAGAAGCTATCGCTTTTTTTATCAAACCTTGGATATCGATTGTTTGGAACAGTGCCTCGTTAATCACAAAAGCTCCCGTGCCGGAAAGGGAGGGAAGAAGATCCTTACGGTTACCTTTTAGCTTCAGTGAGAGCGAAGCCACCGTACCACGAAGCGGCGCCTCGTCCTTCTGCATAACGGCTCGATACGTTGTAACTATGGGGAGGGCTTTAACCTGGGCCTCGATCGTAATTGGCTTAGGTGAATCTCTACCCATGCTCAGCAATGCTGAGATCGTCCCCGCGCCTACCTGAAAGGTAGTTTCATCAAGACGGTACTCCGGTTTTGTCATGGCAAAATGCGTCGATATTTGCAGCGGTACCCCAAATGACTCAGCGGAGACCTTTTTCGAGCGAAAGTCCTTAAGAGGCGAAGCAACATACATCGAGACCGTTCCCCTAACCTTCTCCAGCTTCCTGCTAACCACAGTAAGAATCCCATTAGTTATCGCCACGGGACCACTGACAACGTATCCGCCTTTTGCAGGCACCTTGACCTCGATCGGGGACTGCACCCGCTCGACAGAATTCACCTCGATCCCAGGGTTCGTCACGTAAACCGCGCGTGCGTCGAGGTTGACGTTAACAACAACGTCTCCACGAGCATTAACTTGACCGGAGATGTTGTTTAAATCGGCCACGGCCCGCTCGACACGAGTATCAGCATCGGCAAAACCGAAACTCTTTACCCGAAGACCTCCCGCAAATTTAATGCTTGGCCCCATGCTGAGTGAGAGTGGGCCCTCGACTCGCTCCGCCTTGTAGGAGGCCCCATCGTATTGGGCTGCGAAATTATCGAGACTAACCTTGGCTTTAAATGACTGTAATGCACTATTCTTTAGAACGACAGAGATGTCCGAGGCCGTCAGCTGCTTAAGGCTAAAGACACCACCAATCGCTGTTGCGGCGTCGAAGAGCGAGGCCGTGCCAGAAAGAAGCAGCTCATCACCTGAGAGTGTCGCCATAAGCTTGCTCTTCAGACGTCCACGAATCTGTGGAAGAGAAGCACCGATTAGTTTCCGCATCTCGACAAACGAAAGATCGACTACCTCCACGTGGGCGACGCCCTTGGACGCTTGCAGATCGAACTCTCCACTGACGAGCATCTTTTGGGTGCCGATCTGAATCGAGGCCGAATTTAACGAAAAAGCGCTGTGGGATGCGCGACTACGTAAGTCATGCACATCACCTTGCAGTTTCACCTTATCGAAGGACCCACTCACCAGTAAGTGTGGGAGGGTCACACCATCCTCATCAGCGTGCACAACCGCCTCGGCGTTGTCGATTATAAGATCATGCTCTTTTTGTGCATCAAAAAAATGTAGGTTTACTGCACGAAGCTGCAGCAGATCAAGATTAATGCTGATCGGATAACCAAGAAGCCTA
>CAIXSY010000164.1 GCA_903922175.1 uncultured delta proteobacterium
CCAGACGGCGTGCGCTGTGGTAGCACTCACAACCTGCAACTAGACCATATCGTTCCTTTTGCGGTTGGGGGAAGCTCTCGTGCTGATAATTTACGCTGTTGCTGCAGCCTACATAATCGACACCTGGCCAAGCGGTACTTCGGGGAAGATCACATGCAGAAATTCCTGCAGGGATAACTGCAACAAAAAAAGGTGGCGCAAGATCGTAATCTCACCTCACCCGTATAGCTCACTCACGATGGCGCTCGGGGTGCCTCCTGGCAGAGCCACATCCTCCACGTCAGCGCTCTGATATGAGCGCATCTGCTCTCACCATGCCACCACGTGAGCAGCTTTCAACCTGAGTGGGACTTCCCATGCCACAGGTATCTTAGATTCCCTCCCCCACCCGGTAGTTCTTTTATGCGTAAAATCCCAGGGGATTGGGGACAGCGTCCCCAAGCTGGTCTGATTATCGGCTGTTTCTGCCCACAGATTCTGCGGAGGAGCCCTGATTCTTTGCCCTGACCATGGTCATGAATTTGGACCTCGACCAGCACCAAGACTAAGAATGCCCGCTGAAGCACTTCCGGCTAAAGCCGAAGGTTTATAACTTGTAAGGTGGAACAATGAAAAATAATGCGCTATAACCTGGACAAAATTACTTATCTCGTCCGAAAAAGTTTTGCCAAATGAAGATCGCCATTCTCTCAGATGTGCATTTAGGCCCGACAGGATAACACAACGGCGTGCGCCGAAAGTTGACGGAACATGCGGCGGACTACATCCAGGCTTTTGTGCGTCGCGTCTCGAATTCAAACGAGTTCGACTTCGCCGTTCACCTCGGCGACCTAATCCAGGACTTAGATCTGGAGACCGATCGTGCCAATCTTCGAAAAGCTCTCCAGCTTTTCAAATGTTCGACAAAGCCCCTATATCACCTCATCGGGAATCACGATGTTAAGCATCTTCCTTTGGCTGAAGTTTTATCGGAGCTCGGGTACACCACCCCCTACTACTCCTTCGACAAAGGGAACTGGCATTTCGTCTTTCTCTTTTCAGAGATACCCGATCAGGTCGTTCAAAAGAGTATCATCTCGGAGCAGCAATTTGCTTGGCTAAAGGACGATCTACTTCACACCTCTTATCCCGTCGTTGTCTTCTGCCACCATTCCTTGGCCGACCAAGATCTTGCTGGAAATCCGTGGTTTGATGGGCGCCCAGATGCCTGTCTTGTGGAGAACCGTTCGTTGGTGCGCGATCTTTTTAATTCCTGCGGTCGGGTTCGCTGTGTTATTAATGGACACCTCCATTGGAATCGCGTTGACCTGCACTCTCGAATTCCCTTTATTACCGTGCAATCAGCTACGGAGAATTTCCGTGATGATGGAACTCCGGCAAATAGCTGGGCTGTGCTTGAATTAGGCGAGGAGTCTTTGGGGATAACGGTGCATGGAAATGATCCAATGAGTTACTGTTCTTATATTTGGGGCAGTCACAACGCAGGCGGAAAGGATGAATGATTTTGTGAAGAGCACCTCCTGGTCAACCGCGAAAAAGGTATCTGCTCAATAAGTGTGGGTAATTCTAAATCTTGAACATGAACTGGAACTGTTCCCGATTCCTGCTCCTTATCCTCTTGATTGGAATAGGAAAAGGAGCAGGGGCAGGAATCAGGAGCGGTTCAAGTGCAAGTTCAAGCAAGTTCCTTTTGCCCGGGGTTATTGAGCAGTTACAAAAAAAGTAGCTATTCCACTGAAATTATTAGTGTAATCGATAGGAGTGAAATAACACTTCCTCTCTCTACATATTACATGCTACCCTTATTAAGGGTAGCATGTAATAAGTTTTAGGTACTATTTATGGCAAATATCACACTGTCCTTAGACGATGCAGTAATCCGAGTAGCTCGTAAGGTGGCCATCGACAATTGTACTACGCTCACAGCGATGATTCGCGCGTATATCAACTCCCTGGCTAGCCGCTATCAGGACAACGTCGCTGCTTCCATAGTCCGAGTTGAGGAATCTTTCCTTAAACACTCCGCGCCTAGGGCAAAGAGAACCCGGGGGAGGGACGATCTTTATGACCGATAGGAAATTTGTAGACAGCAATGTTATCGCTTATGCCTATGATAGCTCTGATCCAAAAAAACAGGCCTGTGCGCAGAGCATTATCAAAGAGGGGCTGCGTTCCGGGGAGATCGTCATCTCGTCTCAAGTTCTTGGTGAATGCTATAATGTTTTCACCAAGAAATTTAAACCACGAATTTCGAACCTCGACGCAGAGGATATTCTAAAGCCACTAGCGGTCCTCGATATCTACCCGATCACGAAGCAGGATTCTTACAACGCTATGCAGAT
The DNA here is from genome assembly GCA_903922175.1 of uncultured delta proteobacterium. Taxonomy (GTDB): domain Bacteria; phylum Bdellovibrionota_C; class UBA2361; order UBA2361; family CAIXSY01; genus CAIXSY01. The sequence goes on from CAIXSY010000164.1 coordinate 2,343, forward strand.
CAGTGATAAATTTCAGATCTCTTACTGGGATGCGCTTATTTTAGTTAGTGCCAGCGCGGCTAATTGCCAATGTGTGCTCTCTGAAGATCTGTCCGCAAGCCAGAAGTACGGCTCTGTTATCGTGGTAAATCCGTTCGGCTAGTTTTTGGCCGACAGGTCCGTGTTCTTCGGACGTTGCGTTCTTTGCAGCATACAAGTATGCGTTTACGGGGTGTCCAGGAACTAATTCGAATCACATCCAACTGCCGTTTTTAGGGTAATCCGTTATCAGAGATCTGCCGTCAGGTTTCTGCGGACGGCACCAGCTGCAGCTACGGCAGCAGCCTGTTACGCCATAGCATCGGCCGCAGCCTGTCTCGCCATAGCTTCGGCCGCGAGGCCGAGCGACGGCGGAAACCCCTGATGAGGCAGGCCAATTGCAAAGCGGTTGAACCATCGGATGGACAGGCCGTCGAGAAAGGTTGTAGGTTTAAAGGATGAATAATTTCGTGAAGGGCACCTCCTGGTCAACCGCTGATTTTGAAAGCATCTCCTGGCATGATAATTACGTGCATGGGATTCGATTCCGATACGCAGAGGCGCCGGAGTATGTGATGGAGGTTAAGGGGAAGAAAGTCATATGTTCCGATGAACCTGACCTCTCGCAGCTGATCTTTGATATTGATGTTCTTTTGCCGCACTCTGGCTGCACCAAACTCGGATTTGGAGTTTCTGTGGTGACAGAGTTTCTGATCGCGCCAGCAGAGCTTGTTTTTACGGAAGTATACGATTTAAAGATGAAATTGGGGCCGTCGCCTAAGGGGCCTGTTTGCGGAATGGGCATTGATAACGTTACTCGGAAACCTAGGAAGTACGCGGCGGAACCGAAGGACTTTTTTAGTTGGGTAATCAACTTTAGTCATCCTCGTGGTACGATATCTTTTCATGCCGCTGGTTTTACGCAGCAACTTCTGGCGGCGCCGGTTAAATCAGAGATGCTTCGGCTCGATGATGCTACGAGAGACAGGCTTTTGAGAGGCCGATAACCCCCCTAGTACGAGATTTCTGTCTTGCCCCCCAGCATGTTCTTAATGAATTAGCCTAAGAAACTAGGCAACTTTTCCGAAGAATCTCCGAACAACATAAAGAGAGTTATGAGCAAAACCAATTCCCCAACAATTCCGGCTGAGTTGATCGAAAGAAAGATCTATCTGATTCGTGGGCAGCGAATAATGCTTGACTCAGATTTAGCCTATCTCTATGAGGTATCCACCCGAGAACTCGTTCAAGCGGTCAAAAGAAATGATGAGCGATTCCCAGAAGATTTCATGTTCAAATTGTCAGCGCAAGAATGGAGAGCTTTTCAGAGTCGTTTTGCAAGCACTCCCTCTGGAGAAGAGAAGCAAGATCAGCACGTTGCAAGCTTGAGATCACAAACTGTGATCTCAAGCTTGCAACATGCTGATAAGACGGGTTTTCTTGCCGACACTGGCTACGGTGGTCGTCGTTCTCCACCAGGCTGCTTCACTGAACAAGGCGTGACTATGCTCTCTGCCGTTTTACGTAGCTCACGCGCGGTAGCGGTTAGCATAGAGGTTGTGCGCACCTTTGTTAAACTTAGACAGATGCTTTCAAGTAACCTGGAGCTAGCACGACGATTATCTACTTTGGAGGCGAAGTATGATGAGCAATTTAAGGTTGTCTTTGATGCGATCCGAGAGCTGATGACACCTCCAGAGCCAAAGAAAAAAGGGAGGCTTGGTTTTGGAAAAGAATAGTCCTTCGCCAGTTCCCGCGTGCGGGAACTAGTTGAGCAGCTGCCCCGCCGCGACTCGTGTGGTCTCGCCGTAGATCCGGCCGGTGAGCGTCCCCTGTCCAAAGCTATACTGACTGCTCAGAGGGCTGACGCTGAAGTCAGTTCCGTAGGGTAAATTAAAGTAGGCTTCGCCGTAAGCATTGGTTACGGATTGACCGAAGGCTCCTGCGCTTACAATCACCTGCGTGATCGGATGTTTGTTGTTGTCGAGTGCGAGTACGGTTAGGCGGTAGGTCTGCCCCTGCCCGGTGATGCTCAGCGAGGTATTCGCGGTTAACGATCCACTGGTGGCGGAGAATGTATAGCCAGCCTTGGCAACGGTGATCGTATAATTTAGCGGCCCAAGCAGCTGTCCGAAGCTAAAGCCGCCGCTGGCGGAGGTATATTTTACTATTTCACTCTGCGCAGTTTTTAGGGTTACCTTGGCACTCGATAATCCCATATTGTTGATATTTACCACGCCACCGAGGGAGTAATAGGCCGGTTGTGGCGTTGGCGTCGGTGTGGGCCCGCCACCCGGGACTGGTGTTGGTGTGGGAGTAGGAGTGGGTGTGGGAGTAGGAGTGGGCGTGCCTCCCCCAGGGGGCGGTGCTGGACTGACACTTCCTGGGGGAGGTGCTGGGTTATAAGGCGCCGATGAAAGCATATTTAACACGTTAAGGAATTTTCCCGTTCCAACCACTCCCTGCAGATTGGGCATCGAGGTTCCCGCCGCAAAGAGTCGATCACGAAGGTCGCTCCAGCTTAGATTCCATGAGTATGACTTGAGTAGAGCAATGGCGCCGGTAACATGTGGCGTGGCCATCGAGGTGCCTGACAGATACACATAGCGGTTACTGGTATACGTACTGGCGATCTGCACTCCGGGGGCTGCAATATCGACAGTGGCTGCTCCGTAATTCGAAAAGCTCGCCAAGCTGCCGTTGCTATCGACGGCAGCTACCGAAATTATATTGGGGAGATTGTAGCCTGCTGGATAAGCGGGGCTGCTGTCGGTGTTTTGTGCGGAGTTGCCGGCAGCAGCCACAAACAGAATGCCGGCATCCTTAGAGCGGGAGATTGCGTCATAGAGCGCCTGCGTAAACGGGCCGCCACCCCAAGAGTTATTAGCGGCAACAATCGGCACGCCTCGATTCTTAAGCGCGGTCACGTAATCAACGGCTTCTACCGCATCAAAAAGGTAACCCGAGCCGTTATAGTTGAGGAACTTGACCGGAATAATCTTAACCTTCCAGTTAATTCCGGTCATTCCTACGCCGTTGTTGGATCGTGCACCGATGACACCGGCGCAGTGTGTACCGTGACCGTTATCATCGAGCGGGTCGCCGGCGTTGGTGATTGCATTGTAGCCGTGAACGTCGTCGATATAACCGTCACCGTCGTCATCGATATTGTTGCCCGGAATCTCGCCCGGATTCTGCCAGATGTTCGCGGCTAAGTCCGGATGAGTGTAGTCCACGCCTGTATCAATAATCGCAACCGCGACCGAATCGGAGCCCGTCGAGTATTCCCAGGCTTCGGGAGCGTTGATATCGACATTATTTGTATTTTGTAACCCCCATTGCTGATTGAAGTAAGGATCGTTGGGAAGAGCGCTGGCATACATAATATAATTACGGCTACAGGTATAGCGTCGTAAGATCTTGTTGCTCCCCGTGCGCCGGCGTTGCAACAGGTCTTGACGGTACTTGTTGTGCATCCTGGTGCAGGGATCGTTGGCGGTTGACGCCGCTGCATTGGTGCCGCCGATATCGGCCACTAAGATGACGTGTTTTCCCTCCTCTTGGACCTTAATCGGTACTTGGCTCACCTCTTTGAGAGCCTCGACGGCTTTGTTGCGCAGCGGTGCAATAGTACTGGCACTCAAGACGTATTCGCCCTTGGCGTACTCCTTCTGACCTGGCTCCTGCGCCCAAGTTGTGAGCGTTAGGCTCAAACTTCCGAGGGCGCATAGTATAGTGACGAGCGTCAGTCTCATAGGTAGCCGTTACTTCTTTGCTGTGCTTGTTAAACGTACAGATTTGAGGCGAATGGCGAAGTGCAAACCGCTGGTGGGACCGTCGATAGTGATCCGATAGCGTGTCGGACGCGAGGTGATCTGTAGTGATTGAGCATCGTCATTCAGGGTGATGGTGTAGCGTCCAGGCACAAGATTGAAAGAATAATCGAAGGGTGAATCAAGATTAATGCGCCTTGATGTTCCGGAGGCATCTTTAGCCATGAGGTAGATCTTGTGATTGCCGAGGTTCTCCAGGCGGCGCACGGTAGAGCTGGTAAGGCGTCTACCGTTAATATCTTTAAGGCTGCCACTTACCGTAACGAGAGTGTCCGGTAGAGGGGCGGCGGTTGGCTCGACACTTGGAGCTGGCGTTGGGGGATCGACAGGCGTTGGTGTCGGTGCGAGCGTTGGTACTAATGTCGGTGTCAGTGTCGGCGCGGCGCTTGGTTCGGGAGTCGGGGGTGGTGTTGGTGCGCACTGGATGAACCCCGCAGCTTTGACATCGACCTGTGTATTGTTATCGAAAAGTCGCACGATGTTCGAGCTACTCATCTCTGTGACGGTTAGAAAGTAAGCAGATGAAAGAGCGGGGACGACAAGTGATCCGTGCTGTGCCGTGCCGTAAACATCCCAGGTGACAAGGTGGTCTTCGGAGAGAGGATTGCTGACTTTCCAGCGCAGGGTTTTTAAAGGATCGTCAGAGCACTCTGAGGTTAGGCTAGGGTGAGCAATAATTGGGGTAGGAGTTGGCGTGGGGCCTGGGCCACTGGGTGTTGGGACCGGGGTTGCGGTTGGTGTTGGTATGGGAAGTAGGTCTTGGCATGCACCCTTGGTATCGCCATGCGACTGATGCTCCGACCAATACTTGAGCATGATATCGAGGGTGTACCAGGTATCAGAGGTCCTCACGTTCGTGCCCTTAGCTAAATTGCTACACATTCCGACGGTGTCACCGTGCACCTGATGGCCGCCCCAGGCGTTGACATTGACCTCCATCGTGCGCCACAGAGCTGGATTGTCGCTGGCGTGATGACAGATGGTAATACGTTTATCATCGTCATCTGGGGGTGGGAATGGGGCCGGAGAAGGCGCGGCCGTAGGCGTCGGAGTCGGCGTGGGAGTAGGTACTCCGGTCTTTTCGTGGTGGCAGATCGGAATAATTTCGTCCCCTGGCGGCGTCGGTGTCGCGCTTGGCGTGGGGCTTGGGGTCGGCGTTGCTGTAGGTGTAGGTGTAGGTGTAGGTGTAGGTGTAGGTGTAGGTGTAGGTGGCGGCAACGGAGGCGGCGCGGTTGTCGGTCTAGGCGTTGGACTTGGAGTCGGTGTTGGCTGCGGTGTCGCTGTTGGTGACGGGGTCGGTGTGGGCGTTGCTGTCGGAGTTGGTGTAGGCCGTGGCGTTGGTGTTGCAGTTGGAGTTGGGGTCGCCGTTGGTGTTGGAGATGGTGTCGGCCTCGGTGTTGCTGTTGGAGTCGGAGTTGGCGTCGGTGTCGGTGTCGGCGTGGCCGTTGGTGTTGGGGTCGGTGTCGGCGTAGCGGGGATGTCCGTCACAAATTCAAGATCACTTCTATTCGCCTCAGCTACTCCATCGAATGAGACTGGGCTAAAATTTGCGCCATCTTGGTAGGCGCTGATGCTGTAGGACATGTTATCTGGAATAGTGAAGATAAACGCGCCCTCGTGGTCGCTGAGTGTGGTGAGTGATGCTTCGCCGTAGTGGTAGGAGATGTTCACCCCTGCAATAGGCAATCCATTGCTGTACTTGGTGTGGCCAGAGAAGGTGTAGCTAGCGCTGTCTGTCTCGCGGAAGTTTACCTCTTCCTCATCGCAGATGATGTTCGGTAGTGAAACGCCGGACGGATCGAAGTATGAGTCCTTAAATTCGGGCGTAACCCAGTTGCTCGTTAGCGCTTTGACGTTGATGCTGTAGTTGCCATTACTGTCGGTTGTGGCCACAGCGCTATGATTGTTGAGGATGGTCACCTGCGGCAAGCGCACCCCATTTTTGTCGAAAGCTGTGCCGCTGACGGTGTACAGCTCTTTGACCGGACACGGTGGGGTTGGTGCTGGAATGGCGCTAAGCCCCGACGGACTTACGGCACGAAAATCTATGTGGACATCGCTTTCATGCGAGTCGACAAAGGAAACGCTTTTGGGATCATAGACCAACGTTGCTGATTCGATCTTTACCGTGTGCGCTGCCCCGCGGTCGGCACTAAATGAGTAAGCGCCGTTGGCATCGCTAAGTGCAGCCTGAAAGCCGTCGATTAGTATGATGGCATCTTTCTGTGGGTTGCCATTGATATCGTACACCACTCCTTGAATCGTATACCATTTGGCTGGAGTTCCACCACACTGGGCAATCATCTGTGCGTTCAGTGGACGAGTGCTCGGACAAAGTTGGAATGGCGTACTACTGTTGTGTGTAAATGAGCACCCAGGGAGTGTTGGGTTAAACATCAGCATATCGCCGCTGTTACAACTTGTCAGGAGTGGGGCAGGAAAGACAACGTCGCCATTGCGGTCGCTCGTACGCCTGGAGCTCTCACCGCAGCTGAATACCCCTGGAGCATCGACGCTCGTGCCGGAGACTGCTGAGGTGCCATCGCTTATGTTCCAGTCAATCGCCGTCTGGCGGTGTCCATCTTTGACCGCCCAGATGCGACAGGTGTTGTCGGCACAGGAGTTTAGACTAAGTTCAATTGTCGGGGGATAGAAGAGGTAGTCTCCGGTGGGTACCAGCGAGATCGAGGCATTGCCAGCAGCTCCGGCCTGGCTGGTTGAGAAGCTCCACTTCCCGAGCGAATCGGTGGCGCGTGAGGCGAGGTTATTGACACCCTCACTCCCGTAAAAAACGACACCAGCTACTCCAGCGGCGGCGTCAGTTTGTACTTGGAGATAGTAGGTTGTTGAACTTCCGGGCAGCTTTGACGGCCGTGGCTGGCACGTGGCGTTGGCATAGCCGAAAAATTCCGCTGCGCTCGGGCAAACTTTAAATCTTTTTGAGAGCTGTGTGGTAAAAGTGCACGTTTGACCAGGTGGGGTAAGCGGGAATACGGAGACCGTATTGTTGGAGAGGTCGGTGTCGATATCGCTACAGGCGTTGACTAAAGAGACAGGGAAAAAGACATAGCCGTCAGCATCAGTGGTTTTGGCACAGGGTACGATCGCTGTTGGGGCGCTTACCGAGATCCCCGCTAGTCCGGTCCCGTAAGAGTTTATAATTGACCAATGTATGACTGCTGCTGGCTTCCCGTCTGCAATTGCCCGTACCGCGCAGACATTCCCTGGGCAGGTGATCGGACCGACATTTAATTCGACGGGAGAGAAACGGTAGCCGCGCCCCGGATGTAGAAATGTGATTGTCGGATTGGCGTTTGCAATCAGCGAGGTATTAAGTGTCCACTGTCCCTTGCTGTCGCTAAAGCGCGCAGGTAGGGCGTTCACCCCATAGTTGCCGATAATCTGAATGCCGTCGACAGCCCCCGAACTGGAAGAAAATTTGATCGTATAGATTTCGGCAGAGCTGGTCGCGGCATAACAAAATGCGAACACGCTGGCGAGGAGGGCCAAGGTGTTTCGGCAGGTGCTATAAAAAAATCCTCGTACAGCCAAATCAAAACCTCAAAACCTCAAAAACGCACTATGTTTGTTTTTCTGCGGACCATTAGTCGTCGGTTTTAATTTTGGTGAGGTTTAGGTTTTGGCGAGAATAAAGATTTCATTTCGTACTAATAAGATCAGGAGGTAGTTAGTCAACTATGCCGTCCACGAAAAGTATTGTCGTGGCGCGGAAATAGGTAAGTACTGTAATTGCTTATCACATGAGAGTTTGTTGATTAGAGTCCTAAAGTATATGCCGACGGACGCCGATGACACTATCTAAGTGTGGCTTACGTTAACAGTGTGCGAAGGAGGGACATCTGTATGTGTTCAGATATTCGAAATCCAAGGTTACTTTTAGTTGATGATGATCAGGACCAGTTGAATGTGCTGCGTTTTCTACTAGAGCGCGGTGGCTATCAGGTCACGGCAGCGTGCGGTGGAGCGGCGGCATTGGTCGAGGCTAGGCGCCATGAATTTGATCTGATTGTCTGTGATGTGGTCATGCCCGATCTTAGCGGCCCAGAGTTCGTCAACTCATTTCGTAAGGTGAGCGCCAGGCCGAATGCTCCGGTGGTGCTCCTAACGGCGGGCAAGGAGGCATTTGAAGGACAAGGTTTTGACATGCATGCGGTCTCATTCCGCGCCGATGCCTTCTGTCTTAAGCAGCATGCGACAACGCAGCTTCTTCCACAGATTAAAAGCTTACTGCTGGCAGGGGGATAGCCCTCAAGTTCAAGGCTAAATGGAAAAACTAATTTGGGGTAGCTACAGGGCCGCTCTGCTGGCCATGCCGCGTTCAAGCTCGGCGCAGCTTCTGGTGACTATCTCCATGGCATGAGGCATCTCACTGAATTCGCCTGCGCAGGCGAGGGCCTCAACCCGCACCGCTGCTTCTCGAAGGTCAGGAAAGCAATAGAGGCTGGCGCTCCCCTTAAGGCTGTGTGCTAATTCACCGGTTTGTCGTATGTCTCCAGCGCGTACTGCCGCTTGGAGCGCGGCGAGGCGCCCATCAAGGCTCATAACAAAATTACTCCTCAGTTGCACAAATTCCGGATCGTGAAGGGGAAATAACCCTTCCGTTTGACTATCATCTTGAGGATCTCGTGGATCCAGCGAGGCAAGGTATCTATGCAGGAGATTAATTAGTGCTTCTTGACGAAACGGCTTGCCCAGGTGTTCATTGCAGCCTGCAGCAAGGCAGAGCTCAATGTCACGAGTCATCACATCGGCCGTTAGAGCCACAATCGGCGTGGTATTTCCCGTCTCACGCAATGTGCGTGTTGCCGTATAACCATCCATGGTGGGCATGTGCATGTCCATGAAGATCAGGTCAAATGTTTGAGATGAGCATAGATCAAGGGCCTGCGCCCCATCGTGAGCAAAGAAGAGCTGGACCCCGCTCCGGCGCATCAGAAGTGCCAAGAGTTCGCAGTTATCCTTGGCGTCGTCAGCGATCAGTACCCTTCCACGGAGAGGTTTGGTCTCCTTGGGGGGGGAGATCTGTTCGTTGAGCCTCGGTCGATTCTCATCGGAGAAAAAGGTGACCTCGTCTAATGTTCCACTCGGTAAGCGGCAGGTAAACGTGCTGCCTTGTCCTATGGTGCTGCTGACGCTGAGTACCCCGTTCATGCGCTCAACGAGACGACGGGAGATGGCGAGGCCCAGTCCCGTGCCGCCGTAGCGCCGTGTTGTTGAAGCATCCGCCTGAGTGAAGGGGATGAAAAGCCTGGACTGCTGTTCGGCGGTAAGTCCAATCCCGGAATCGCGCACGCGGTACTCGATCGTGTGTGTCGCTGGATCGTAGTCAATCTGAATCTCAATATCTCCCTTGTCCGTGAATTTGACAGCGTTACTCGTAATATTCAGTAATATCTGCTTAATCCGCAGTGGGTCACCCGAGATATGCTTAGGCAGGGGCCAGCATGGCGAAATACGCAAAGCGAGCCCTTTTTCCAGCAGACGCGGTTTTAGCATATCCATCACCTCAAGGGCGAGGTGGTACGGCGAATAGGGCCGCGTCTCAAAGGTAAGCGCCCCGGAGTCAATCTTGGCAATGTCGAGAATGTTGTTGATTAACTCTAAAAGGTGGTTGCCGTTACTCACAATTCTTAAAACCGCATCCGACCGTTCTCGATCGCTGAGGTTGTCAAGCTGGAGCGTCTCAGCAAAGCCGATGATCGAGGTGAGAGGCGTGCGAATCTCGTGGCTCATGTTAGCTAGAAACTGGCCTTTCATCTGGTTGGCTGCTTCGGCGGCCTCCTTGGCGAGGCGCAGCTCCTCGGACTGTTGGCGCAGTGCGAGGTGAAGCTCATGCTCTTTGGATTGAGCCAGTTTTTGTGCGGTGATGTCAGTCCGGATCCCGATGAACTGGTATATCTCCCCATGGGCATCGAAGAACGGCACGATGGTGGCGGATACCCAGTAAAGGGACCCATCCTTGGCTCGATTGCAGAACTCCCCCTGCCAGACCTTGCCGGATTTGATCGTCTTCCAAAACTCGGCTATGTACTCTTTTGGATGGTATCCTGAATTAATTATGCGATGGTTTTGGCCGATGAGCTCCTCTTCGCTATACTTCGAAGTTTCGCAAAACTTCTTGTTGGCGAAAATAATTTTACCTGAGGCATCGGTGGCGGAGACGATGGCGTGTTCGTCGATAGCAGTTTTTATAGTGTTGGTGCAATTCTCGCATTGTTGCACTTTGCCGGGCTCAATCGGGACATCGCGGAAAAAGTTTTTCATAAAATACTTTATGATGGTAAGTTTATAGCGTCGCTCAGACAAGGCTGGCCGTAGCAAACACAGATCGATCAGTTTTGGGTCATTTTGGATTATCGCCATTTGATGGGGAAAAGTAAGCAGTAATTTTTCGGATTAGGTTGTGTTGTTTTTATGCGGCATGGCGCTACGTGATGGTAGGCGTCTTGGGACGTGACCTGTGGATTGTGTGGATGAAATCCCACACTTCTGCTACTCTTTGCCTCTTAATGGCTACGATGGACCCCCACAAGAAACTCCTCACACTATTGAAGCGACATTTCGGCTTCTCCTCCTTTCGCCCGCTACAGCGCGAGATTGTCGAAGATAGCTTAAATGGCAAAGATGTTGTGGCACTGCTCCCCACAGGCGGCGGTAAGTCGCTCTGTTACCAGCTTCGGGCGATGGCCGCTGAGGGCTTGACCTTGGTTATTTCGCCGCTTATCGCTCTGATGAAAGATCAGGTCGACGCCATGAGTGAGCTTGGCATTCCGGCCACATTTTTGAACTCCTCGCTTACACCAGAAGAGTCACTGGAACGTCGACGCGGGCTCGACGAGGGTACCTATAAGCTGCTCTACATTGCTCCTGAGCGACTGGTGATGGAGGGCATGCTCGATCAGTTGAAACGTTGGCATCTCGCCTTTGTGGCTATCGATGAGGCGCATTGTATCTCGGAGTGGGGACACGATTTCCGCCCGGAGTATCGCCAGTTAGCTTCAGTTAGGGCGCGATTCCCCGAAGTGCCGGTGATGGCGCTTACGGCCACGGCAACTCAGCGCGTGCGCGATGATATCGTAAAGCTGCTTGAGCTGCGTGACTCTCGGCCCTATGTGGCAAGTTTTAACCGCCCCAATCTTTCTTACCGGGTTATTGCTCGTCACCAGCCGCTTGAGCAGATCGTTGAGGTGCTCGACGCCCACAAAGGTGAGAGCGGTATCATCTACTGCCTGTCGCGGGCACGCACCGAGGCTGTGGCCAAAGCCCTTGCAGAGCGCGGCTTTAAGGCCTGCGCCTATCATGCCGGGTTAACCCCTGAGGAGCGGACGCGGCGCCAGGAGCACTTTGTTAATGACAAGGCGCCGATTATTGCGGCGACGATCGCCTTTGGTATGGGGATCGATAAGCCCGATGTGCGCTTCGTTATTCACCACGACCTTCCCAAAAATCTTGAGGGCTACTACCAAGAGACGGGACGTGCCGGACGTGACGGACTGCCGAGCGAGTGTGTATTGCTCTATAGTCCGAGTGATTACGCAAAACTGATCGGATTTATTGAAGAGATCTCCGATGCCCAGGAGAAGGAGTCCGCTCGCGCTCATCTTGGAAAGATGATGCGTTTCGCCGAGAGCGCGCGATGCCGCCGTATTGAGCTGCTTGGTTATTTTGGTGAGACCTATGCCAACGAGGGGGGACAAACACTCGACAGCTGCGGCGCCTGCGATAACTGCCTTACGCCCCGTGAATCATTCGATGGCAGCGAGGAGGCACAAAAGATCCTCTCCTGTGCCTTACGTATCCATCGAAAAAGCGGATTTAGCGTGGGGCTTCATCACTTAGTCGACGTCCTGTGTGGGGCCAAAACCGAAAAAATTCGCAAATTTGGGCATGAGACACTCTCAACCTACGGTATTGGCACGGGGCACGGCCGCGCCGCCTGGTTGGCCTATGCGCAGGAGCTAGCCGAGAAAGGGCTCTTGGTCGTGCGCACGGATAAATTCAATATCGCCGAGGTCACCGATAAGGGACTCGAGGCGCTGCGTGGAAAACAGACGGTAATGCTTCGTCGGCCGCTTGTCAGTGCTAAGCTCAGCACAGAGCAGCGTCATAAGCAGCGTCAAAAGACCGGCGCCGTCGAGGTGGCTACAGAGCTGTTCGAAGAGCTCCGTGCCCTGCGCCTGCGTTTAGCACGCGAACGTGGGCTGCCGGCGTATATGGTTTTCTCCGATGCCACGCTGCAGGCCATGGCTGCGCTCTGTCCGCAGAGCCGCGATGAAATGCTCGATGTCGTTGGCGTGGGCGAGAAAAAGCTTGCCCAGTATGGTGATAGTTTTATTGAGATTCTGCGCGGGTGGAAACAGCGCAAAACCTAGCGATTAATGCCCCTGCGTCTCCAGCCAGCGTTCACAGTCGATCGCTGCCATACAGCCCGATCCTGCGGCGGTCACGGCCTGGCGGTAGACATGATCTTGGACGTCACCACAGACGAAGACCCCGGGGATATTGGTAGTTGAGGAATTCGGTCGGGTGATGATGTATCCGTTTTCGTCCATCTCCAGCTGGTTTTTGAAAAGCTGCGAGGTGGGGCTATGGCCGATGGCGACGAAGAGGGAGTCGGTCTTTACCTCGTGCGTTTCCTTGGTTTTATTGTTGAAGAGCTTGACGCCGGTCACGCCCTGCTGCTTTGAGCCGAGGACCTCTTGGATCTCGCTATTCCAGAGAACTTCAACTTTGGGGTTTTTTTGCAGGCGATCCTGCATGATCTTAGAGGCGCGCAGTGTGTCGCGGCGATGGACAAGGTAGACCTTGCTGCCAAAGCGCGTTAAAAAATTGGCCTCTTCGCAGGCCGAGTCTCCGCCGCCGGAAACCATGATAATTTTGTTGCGAAAGAAGGCCCCGTCGCAGGTGGCGCAGGTTGAAACACCGTAGCCCATGAGTGCTTTTTCACTGGGCAGTCCGAGAAGCTTTGCCGTCGCTCCCGTGGCGACGATCAGGGCATCGCAGGTGTAGGTTGTACCGCTGGTCCGCAGCGTAAAGGGGCGTGAGCGCAGATCGGCATCGGTGATAGTTTCGACTTTTATATCGGTGCCAAAGCGCGCAGCCTGCTTTTCCATCTGCGCCATCAGATCGGGCCCCATGACGCCATCGGGAAAGCCGGGAAAGTTTTCAACTTCGGTCGTTGTTGTTAGCTGTCCACCGGGTAGCGGGCCGTGGATTAGGACCGGCGAGAGATTAGCCCGTGCCGTATAAATTGCAGCGGTTAGACCCGCAGGCCCCGAGCCGAGGATGATAAGACGCTTGTGAGAAGAGGTTGGTGTCGTCATATGTCTCTTATAGGAAGGTAAAGGTTATGGATCCAGTCTCATGTTTGCTTGCGGCAACTCGGTTGTACCGAGTCGTGTATAAGATAGAAACTTCTTGCCCATTTGTTGAACAAAAGCAGTCGGACAAATAAGTGGGCAAGAAGTTTCTACCCCCGGCTTGTCCTCCGTAGCACCGGCGGCGAAGCCGGGCGAAGGAGGAAGGGACAGCATAGCCAAACACATTTAAAAAGATACAGCCAAGCCGACTTGTCCTACGTAGCACGTGCCGCGTGGCAAGGCGGAGTAGGAAGGCTTGTCCAAAATGTATTTCAAGCTCGCATACCTCCGTAGTTATTGGTTTTTTGGAAATTTCAAATGTGTTTGGCTAGGGGTTGTTGGCCAGTGACCCACAGACAATACTTGTTTGCGCATAAGATTCAACAGTTTAGCCCCGCCTTATGTGGTAATGATAACCCAAAGACTAAGAATAAATAAACTGCTAAGCTATGCCTGACGTTAGACCTTTTATTGGGCTTGGCGGCGGTTGCAGTTTTCGATAAAACCGCTTTAATCCCGATTAGCCACCAGGAGGTGTGCAAAAATGAAAACTATCGACTCATACGAATATACTTCAAAAATATATAAAACTAATTACGTAATTGAGATATCTGACAGGAGGGACGGCTCCTTCCTCGCAGTTCCGGTGCTTAATGGCAAGCGTGCGGATCATAATAATTGCCGCATGTCGAGTGCTAAGAGAACGGCAATTGACTCAGTTATTAACGAGGTGCTCGAAAAGATGCCTCCGCCGCAGGTCTTTGGAGAGGCGTAGGTCTTTTGAGTGACTCGGCCTCGCGGTCGGTGTTTCGTCGGACAAGTCGTAGGACAAGACGGCTAAGGCCGTGGGCTGTGGCCGAAAGCTGCAGCTGCATCAGATGCAGTCAGCAGAAAGCTGATTGCAGATCGCTGAGAGCGGATTACAGAAAACACTCGTTGGTCTGAGGCATCGCCTCGCTGGTTCTTGGTCTTAATCATACAGAGAGAAAGAACTGGAGAGAGAGAAATGGAATAGAGTGTTGAAAACCTTCTCTTCCGGGTGCTAGTTAAGAAGGCGCAAGGAGCCCCACCGCATACTCCGGCAGCGGGCAGGTTACGCAGATGGGCACACTGCTAAGCGGGTGGCGGAACTCTACCGAAGCTGCGTGGAGTAGAAAGGACGGCAGCGTTAGTCCCGGCAGAATATCTCTTAGGAGGCGCGAACTGCCGTAGAGCGTATCCCCAACCAAGGGGTGACCAAGATAGGCAGCGTGTGCTCGAATTTGGTGCCGGCGTGCGCTCGGGGCAGACACTTCAAGCATGGTTGCTTGTCTACGTGCGTCAAGAAGAAGCGGGTGGAATTTTGTTTGCGCCGGAAGCGCGCGCTGTTTTTTGGGAGGCTTTTTCTCGTAAACGCGCACCTTGGAGGCGCCGCGATTGGGGCTGCCGATATAATTTTCTACTTCGTTATCAGCGGCCAGCTCTCCTTCAACAAGGGCTAGGTATGTTTTTTGGATCGCCCCCTCTTGAATCATCTCCCGAAGCTTGAGCCAGACAGATCGGGTTTTCGCAGCAAGGAGGATGCCACTAGTGCCCTGATCGAGGCGGTTAACAAGTCCAGCATCATCCGGACGGGTCGAGACCTTCGCTCGAGCTGGATCTTTCTCTAGCAGTTGAGCAGCGGCAGAGCAGGTCTCGGAATGTGCCAGTCTAACTGAATGCATTCCCGCAGGCTTATTGAGCACCACAATCGCATCATCTTCAAAGAGGATAATCAGGGCAATATCTGTTTTGTTAATGACTCGTTCTCCCCCAAATAAATTCTTTCACTTTTGCTTACCTTGTTAACCGCACAATATGGGGCTATCTGCTCTCTCCTAGGTGAAGAAACTTATTTGGGGGAGAATTAATGATAGACATCGTTGCCGGCGCTTTTTGGATTCTTGAGGCTTCGAAAGATGAATCGAATAAGCTCTTGGGCTTCTCGACGGTTCTTGTCGAGGTGCTCGCCGACGAGGGTGAGCTTCTTTTCGTACTCGGCGAATGCCCAGTCCGGTGTATTTTTCCCCTTCTCGTGCTGTTTTTGATGTAGCCCTCTTCTTGCCTCGCGGGTATCGATTCCTTCGCGTAGCAGTAGCAGTTGCGTATCGAGAAGCTCTTCAAGTTCGGGGAGCGCATCGAGGTGCACCTGCCGCGATTCGGCGATGGCGATGATGTGACCAAGGATCGCCTCGTGATGTTCTCCGAGCTGCTGAATAATAGTAGGGCGCCGAAAGCGAGGGTCAAAGCAAAATGAATTCCCTAAAAGATCTAAGGCAGGGCTGATATCGGTATTTGACGGCGACTTGGCGAGGGCCGCCTCGGCTTTGACTAAGAATTGCCTGTGGCGAGATAAACGCCATTTCTCGAAAATGTCACCGAATGAGCCAAATAAGCTGCCGAGAAAGGCAAACAAGATAATCCCTAATACCAAGAGGCCAAGCAGGGCAACGAGTAGGATGGGGATTAGTGACATCATAGTAGTCTGACAAAAGAGGCTTCTAGCCTATTCATTGCACAAAACGAGGATAACAAACAAATGTAACTGCTCAATAAGTCCGGGTACTACGGCCTTGGTTCTGGTTTGGGTCCTAGTCTAGCTACTTGGTCTTTTCGGCTCTTCCGCAGAATCTGTGGGTTAAAAGGGAGAGTTTTTTATATTTAAAGGGGGCGTTGCCCCCAAACCCCCAGGATTTTACGCATTGGGGAACTGCCGGGTGGGGATAGCGCGTGGTCTAGAGCGAGCTGGAGAAAGCCCAACGAGCTTGATATGCTAGGCATGCTCATCCGGAGGATAAGGCTCTGCCGGGAGGCACCCTGAGCCCAGCGCCGAGGCCGTTCAGTTAGCTGATGTTTTGGTCGCTAACGTCTACTGCCTCATCAGGAGTTACGGCTAAG
>CAIXSY010000165.1 GCA_903922175.1 uncultured delta proteobacterium
CAATTCACTTGAAAAACTGACCGCGACGGCCTCTGCTGCCGTCTGTTTCGTCCCGTCGCGGGTGATTTTATTAATTTCTTGCCTATTTTCACCTCAAGGAAAGTAGCTTTTCGAAAACAGGGTCTTTCCGGACAGGCTCTATTTAAAGGGGAGATATTCGACGTTTACCAATGGAAGCAGCAGCTTTTTGACGGCAGTTTCGCAACTTTCGAGCGGCTGCGCCGTCCGGATACCGTCGTTGTGTTTCCGGTGCTTGATGACGGAAGAATTATGCTTCTTAACCAGGAGCAGCCGGGAAGGCCGCCTTTTATCAGTGCGGCAGGTGGACGTGTTGAGGAGGGAGAGGATTTCCTGAGTGCGATGAAGCGAGAGCTTCTTGAAGAAACGGGGTATTCGGCCGATGAGTTCGTTCTTTGGGACGCGCAGCAGCCGACGAGCAAGATTGACTGGGCCGTGATGACCTTCGTTGCCAAAGGCCTGCACCAGACAGCGACCCCCAATCTTGATCCTGGCGAAAAGATCTCGCTGAAGATGGTGACCTTTGATGAATTGCTTGGTCTGGCTGATGACGAAAGATTCTCGGAACGTGAGATTGTTATTAAGCTCCTAAGCGCCAGACACTCTTTGGAGAAGTTGGCTGAGCTGAGGCGAATATTTGCACCTAGTACACTGTCAACTAAATAATCTGACAATAGGGTCAATGTACTATATCGCCGAAGCCTCGTAGAACGCATGAAGTTGTGATAAATTATGCGGCGAAGGCGGATAGACCAAGGCAGAGTATTTCGGTTACAGAGTACTAGGTGAGGCTTCAAACCAAAAAAGATTTTTCAGGACTCGTGTGCTTACGCTGCGGCAAAGGCTTTGAGCTTTTCAACCTCAATCCGCGCGGTATCTTCGTCCTTAAGCTGGGGAGTTTCGAGGATGAACGGGATGGTGCTCAGCTTTGGATGATTAACAAAGGCGGTGAGGGCCTCCTTACCAATTAAACCGTCGCCTAGGTTCTCATGGCGGTCTTTGCGGCTGCCGAGCTCAGTCTTGCTATCGTTAAGGTGAATAGACCAGATCTTGTCCAGGCCGAGTGCTGTGTCAATCTCGTTTACAACGTTGTTTAAATTCCCCCTGAGGTCGTAGCCGCTGGCCCACATATGCTGAGAATCCAGCCCGAAACCGAGACGAGATTTGGCTTCGACCTGAGCGTAGATCGCCGCCAGATCTTCAAATCGATCTCCAATTACCTTACCGGCACCGGCGGCGACTTCTAGTATGAGCTTTGCCTCACCTTTGGTGTTGTCAAGAATCCAATTGATAGCTGACGCTGCGCGCGTAAAACCAACCTCTTCGTTTGGTTCATCTTTTAGACTGCCGACGTGAACGATCACCCCGGCACCGCCTAATCGCTGGTTTAGGTTGAGGTAGTGCAGGAGTGACATCTTGGAGAGGTGCTGCTGCTGTTCATTCGGCGAGGCGAGGTTAATCAGGTATATCGCGTGGAAAAATATTTTTTTGAGGCCCAAGTCCTTGGCCACGGAGAGAAAGGCGTCTTCGCTTCTTGGAGGGAACGCGGCGGCGTTCCAACGCTGCGGTGGAGAAGGGTGGAATTGAATAGTGTTGACTTGCAGGCGTGCTGCATTGTGCGCGGCATTAACCATGCCTCCGCTCGAAGAGACGTGACAGCCTAAATATCTTTCTGGCATGTGCCCTAACGTATCGAATGCTGTAGGAAAAGACAAATGAGCGGCACAACGCCGTAACTATATGTAATCTCTCATTTAAGTTTCGTCTTTCGCTTCTATGAGATTGATTGTTAAGATCCTTGTTGTCGATGCAAGAACTTGAAGTGTCGGCAGTAGTACATACACTGAACTATTTGGAGAGAATATGAAGAAGATTGGTTTAGTTTTGGCGCTTTTGGCTGTTATCACGTTAACCGGATGTGCAGGCATGGGTACCGCTGCGCAACACACCCCTGGATTCCTCTTTAGTGAGGCCAAGGTTCCGGCTTGGGATCTGACTGTGCAGACCAGCACCGATGCCTCGACTCGCAGCGGTTCTGCAGTGTGCAAGTCGATTCTCGGTCTTGTTGCCATGGGCGACTGCTCAATTGAAGCTGCCAAGAAGGCTGGTGGCATCACGAAGGTTAACAACGCTGAATTCGAACTCAAGAACATCCTTGGCGTCTACGCGGAGTACACCACCCGCGTGTATGGTCAATAGTCTGCTCTCGGGCCGGGGGTTCCCCCCGGCCCAGCTCTTACTCCCTCTTCTCTCTTCCAGCCGCCTCCAAGCGTATCACTCCTTCTGAAATGCGCTTGATCACAGGAGCGAAATCGACTTCGTGATTTTTGCAGCGGTAGCACCTCATCCAAAAGCTCTATTTGAGAAATAGCTGTAAGCTTTGGCTGCAGGGCGGTGCTGGTTATCCTGCCTGGTGGAAGCTCTTTAAGGGCGCGCAGGATGAAACGTAGTGCACTATAGCAGCAGTAGGAGATGTGGATCGGATCTCCTTTGGGGAATAGCCTCTTTAGCTCAGCGGCGAAGGATTACAATGCATTACCTTCGTTCCTTCCATCATTCGCGTTAAAAATAAAATCGTAGAAGTATCATTGGATTATAGTGAACATTCTTAATTACTCATTAAGTGTGGGTAGATCCTATCCTAGTCTTGGTTGTGGTCCTGGTCCTAAATCCTGGTCATTGTCCATTGATCAACGATTTCGGCCAAGAACACGACAATGATTTAGGACCAGAACCAAGACCAGGACTAGGATCAAGTTTTTTTGCCCCGGGTTATTGAGCAGTTGCCATTCTTACGCCCTAAGTCACGAGTAGGAGAGTTGACTTGAACATGGAGAAGAATGCAGAGTAGGGCTACAACCTATGAATATATATCGTCTTGCGACAGCTCTCTTCTTTTTCAGTGCCTCGTTACAGGCGCTGGCCTGTCCCTCCATCGGCGGAATTCCTGACTTTAATTGTGATGGGAAGCTGCAAGTTGTTGTTATGGGCGATAGCCTTGCGTATGGCATCGGCGACACGGCTCATGGCAATCGTGGTGGCTATGTGCTGCGTGCTGCGGCAGCCATGCATGCGTTAACGTTTATTAATCTCGGCCAGCCGGGGTTGTTCTCGCAGCAGCTGGTTGGACAGCTCACCGATACCTTCACCAAGGGGAAGACCCCGCAGATGAAAACCGCGTTGCGTGGGGCTGACATCGTCTTTCTTGATCTGGGAAGAAATGATCGCTGGTTGTTCGGTGAGCCGATAGCCACGTACCGTAATTTGAAACGTGCAGCGACCCTTATTAAGAGAGAGGTCACGAAACTCGAGGGGGTGCCGCCGCTCGTGGTGACAACGGTATTGATGCTTCCTAATCGTGGCGCGCAGGCGCCGTGGGTTAGTGTGCTTAACGACTATATCCTGCGGGGTAGCACGGCGGGCGATCCGGCAGATCTGCGATTTGATCAGGTGAGTAAGTATCTACTTTCAGCCGATCGGATTCACCCGACTTCGGTTGGTTACGTGCAGATGGCCAAGGTGTTTGTGACCTATATCAAGAAAACGCTGCCACCACGTATGCGAACACTACGCCCGGATACTGACGCGGATGGACTTCCTGATATACTTGAGACGGAAAAATACGGCACCTCGCCATTACTCGCTGATACCGATAGTGACGGGCATAGCGATGGCGAAGAGGTGCTTGTTCTGGGGACTGATCCGTTGGTGCCGTAGATTCTCCCCCAAATTAATTCTTCCACTTTTGCCGATCTTTTTAGCCGCCGTCTCCGTCTCTCGCCGCAAGGTGTTTCACCAACCTCCAGACCTCGGCTCGGCGAGAGCCGAGACGGGAGCAATCTGCGATCAGTTTTCAGCTGGCTGCATCAGCTGCGGCTTCTGCCGCAGCCAACGGCCTTGGCAGTACTTCTGATGAGGCAATAGACGCTAGCTGCCAGAACGTCAGCTAACTTTTCGGCACAGCCTGAAACAGATACGGAATCAGAAAATACATGCTCAGGTGCATTGAATAAAAGTAGCGCCAATCCGGGGCAAGCGCGACGGCCACAAAGCATGGTAGTTGAATCAGCACCAGTATGGAAGCAGAGAGCATGCCGTGGTCACCGCGGACGCCTTTCCACAATGCGGCGCAGAGAACAAGAAAGGGGAGCCATAAATTCCACACCAAAAGCCGAAGTGGCGTGCTGACACTCTGCCAGACGAATGCCCCCAAATACCCGTGCAACGTATCGCTGAGTGGGGTGGACTTAAGCCCCAGCGCGTTTCGCACACCGACGGTCCACTCATCGTCACTCTCCATCTCACTGGTAAAGATGAAGCCGCGGCTAAAGAGCACCGATCTGAGATAGCATAGCCGTTCGGCAAGCAGCGCACGGGGGTTTGACCAGGCAAGTTTTTTGAAGGCGCTCATAAAGAGGGCGTACGCTGGCTCATTAGCGAGTGGCGCCCCGGTGACGTTGACATCGTGGACCCACTCGTTGCCATCAACGCAGCTAAATTGCTCGCGGACCATTTGAAGTGGCAGGATATCTTCAACCACCTTGCGCTCGTTAGCCGAGAGAACGTCGAGGTTGGTGTTGCTATCTGCCAGGAGTGCGCCCATGAACTGCAGATACTGGCCTCGTCGTGGTACGGTGATGTCCATATTTACCTTAAGAGCCGAGGCGATTGGTCCTCGTACGAGAAGGCAAAGGATGACAGCCGTGGTGCCAAGAAGAGCGGCGTGCCGGCCGGTTAGAACGCGAGACCACCACAACGCCAGTGGTACTAAGGGGATGAGCACCACTCCATTATGGCGTACCTGACCGGTAAAACCCAAGAGCAGCGAAAGCCCAAAGAGCGCCCACAGATTTTTTATGCGCCACCCCTGGCGATCACCAGCGAGCGCAAGCAGTGCCCAAAAGACAACGAGTAGGGAGAAAGGAACGTCCTTCCATATTGTCGTGCTCATAATCCCCACCGCGGGTGATAGGGCGAAAAACGCTATCGCTAGCCACACAATAGGGCGATACAGATTGTGCCGCAGGGCGAGCGAGAAGAAAAAGGCCCCGAGGGCGGCGCTGCTCAGCAGCTGAAAAGTCAACACTGCTCCGGGGGTGCCAAAGAGCGAACGAAATACACCAAGATACAGCGTGTAGATGTAGGGGTGCAGATTGGAAAACTCGCCGTTTTGGAGCTGCTCCCATGAGCGGAACGAATCTTGCGTAAAGACACCGGGCCAATAGGCGAGGGTCCATGGAGAGAGCGTGATTGTGAAGAGAATGAAGAGGCTGACGAAGGAGGTAGGTGTTGCACCTTGGTCGACGGGTCGATTCTTGGGATCAGTGCAAATTTTTTCGCTCATATCGGTGTTATAACGCGAATGATGGATGGAGGAGAAGGTGTTTATACTGGGTGTAGGCACGCCGCCTCTACGTCTGCATAGCCTCCGCGCGCTTCCAAAAAAAATAACAAGAAAAAATTGTAAACATGATCCAGATCATATCACTCAACTATCCAGTTATGGGAAAAAGACAGAGTTAAAACTACTTATTAGTGCATGCTTGGCTGTTATTCAGGCATGAGGAGTGTTCGCAGTTACTAAGAGCAGTACAACTTATTAAATAGTATTAGCCCGGAGGATCGATCATGCTCCTGAAAGAGCTAGTGGAAAAATTGAATGAGGCACTCAACCGTGAGATAGCAACTACCATTCGAAATATACTCGAGCAGGCTGTGGTAGTCGGAGCTGATCAAGATGTCATCCGTTCAATCTACAGACATCGAGTGTCGCTAGGGATGGGTCGAGCACAGTTTCTAGCCGACCTAATCATTGATTTATTCGGTGTGCCGGTAATAAAGACGGACTTTGCTCTTCCCCCTCCTAGTGCGCAGGCCCAAGTTAAGACCTGCCTAAAGGAGATGCTGGAGAGAGACTGTCGCCAAGAGCACAACGAGGCAAAAGAGTATGCCCAGCTTGGTGGTGCGGCACTAGCGGGCGGGATGTTAGAGGTCGCCTCCGCCATGAGGCAATTCGCGCATGACCGGAGAGAGCAGGGAGGTAAGCTTCGACGTATTATCGATTTCCCCGAGCTACTAGCGGACAAGCCGCTGCAGCTTATTGTGAACCGTAAATCTTTCGAAACTACGACTGCTGTTAAGTCCAAGAGGCAGGGCCGCTTGAGTTAATCGCAGCAGTGATCGCGTTGTCTCTGAGAGACATTTAGGTCGGGCTTAGTTAACAAAAAAGAGCGCGAGAAGATACATTCTAATGGAAACCACAATGCAGGCGAAAAAATCGCAGCGGCGAGTTATTTTTTGGGCAATTACAGCCTGCGTGCTATTTAATGCGCTCGGCTGCCCAGTTAGCTCCGCCGCGGTCCCACTTGGATCCTTTGATTTTGCAATTCCACTAGTTTATTGTGGCGCAAAGCTCCTTGTCTTTGGCCTATTATTGTTCCTGGCTTGGTATGCCGCACGCACTACCTATCGTATCGACGGAGGTGAGGTCATACGCAGCTCTGGGGGCTCCCTTTCGAAACAGATAAGTGTTTCGGTTGACCGAATCGAAAGTATCGAAATTAATAGAGGTGCAGAGAAATATCTTCTTGGAATAGCTGATCTTGAAATCTACAGTAGCGGTGGAATCTTGCCAGATCTGACTCTGCACAGTCTCACCTATGCCGATGCGCGCCGCTTATCTAAGCGGATCTGCCATCTCAATCGGAAGTGCCTAATATAGATCGAGTTCAGCGCTGCTCGGAAAATACTCAATCCCACTGGAGCAGCCCGTGTATATTGTGACTGCTGTAAACATTCCATTTTTGTAGCGTATTCGTGCAAAGGCATAAATCTCTGTCCCTCCTGTGCTGCCAAAAGAGCCGTGAGGTTTGCCGCCTGCCCTGAGCGATGAGCGCCAGCGACAAGTCGAAGGGAACACCTCTATGAGGAGGTCCTTGAAGAGGTAGAGCACCTGCACATAGTAGGCAGTGTGCCGAAACGGCTGCGCGGTTTTTATCTGCGCGAGCGGCGCAATCTGGACATTCTTTTTGATGCGCCGTTGGGCAGCATCGGTAACTCACCACCATGAGCAAGATCATGCTTGATGATTCGAAATTTGGGCGTAGTGTCAACAGACGGTGAGACAGTCGATGTAAATCAGCCGCACTCACTCTTTAACTCTACTAAAGGAGTATATGTTAAATTGTGAGACCTCATTTCTTGTATTAGCGGCTGCGTTTCTAGGGTACGGTGGACTAGCCAGTGAGTCAGCTTATTCAGCTGCAAGTGGCCACCAGCAACTTGGGCAGCTTCGATTTATAATCACAGATTAGTTGTGTAATGCCTAATATAGGCGTCAACTACCTATGGAGCCCTCCTACGATGCGTATCTAACAGTCCTTACGTCTTACATTTGCCTTCCTGGTTTGATAGCAGAAGCAAATTCCAGTGGTGACTTTTTTTCTCCACTCTTTTCCGGCATGTACGTCGGTTCATGCTGCTTTGTTTAAATAACTATTGAGTGATAAGTTCTTATGTCAAACAAAAAG
This sequence comes from uncultured delta proteobacterium, assembly GCA_903922175.1. Taxonomy (GTDB): domain Bacteria; phylum Bdellovibrionota_C; class UBA2361; order UBA2361; family CAIXSY01; genus CAIXSY01. The sequence continues at coordinate 7,548 of CAIXSY010000165.1, forward strand.
CAGATTCTCCCCTCGGTGAGAGGGGGCCCTGTCCAATTAATACTCAGCACGAATTCTCAACAACCAAGAATTGAGAAAGAAGGTGGACAGGAAGCCTGTCAATTTCTACGTTCGCTTGAAGTCTTTTTACAGATACCTGACGATAAACTGAAAACCTTGGCCGCAGCCACGCATTTTGCCTCCATCGCTCATGGCCAATATATTACGAACGAAGGTGCGCCGGAAACCAGCTATGGATTCATTGTTGCTTCGGGTCGTTTGGCGATGATGAAAACCTCCATAAGCGGTAAAGAGCTCGTCGTTGAGCTGTTGCCTCCAGGTGACATATTTGGATTACTGTTGACACTATCCTCCGAGAACTTGCCCTCTCAACTTTCGGCTCGGGCTCAATCCAAGTCAATTGTCCTGTGGGTGCCTATTCTAGAGCTCACCTACGTGCTCAACGCTCATCCTGAGATATACAAGAACGTCGTTGCGCATCTCTTCCGCTGCCTGCAATCATCATATCGAATCTCACGCGGTCTTGCCCATGATCAGGTTGATGTGCGTATCGCCACGGTCCTCGTGAGCTTATCACTTAAATTTTCTCGTCCATTGCCAGCCCTACAGGACAATACGATCGACATTACCCGGCAGCAGTTGGCGGATCTTACCGGCACCACTCCCGAAACTGCGAATAGAGTCACCAGACAGATGCAGCGTGATGGGTTGATTGACCTTAATCCCCCGGGCGTAATCCGCGTGCTCGACCTTGTCGCCCTGCAAACGTTGGCCAATGGCTAGGGGGAGCAGCGCGCTCGGTCTACCCTTTTTTTGCACCATTTTACAGCTTGTGAGCACTCCACAAAAAGGGTTGACCGAGCGCGGCGCTCCGGCCGCCCCCGCTATTCGGGGGTCCGCCAAGACTTTTTGCGGACGGTATGGGTTGCCTACGAGGAACGGCCCTAGCCACCGAGGGTTAAAGTCTCGCATAAAGTGGGCCCAGTTAGCTTTGGGGAATCGGGTTGGAAACTGGATATGGTTCCCCTCAATCGCCATGGTGTACAGTTTTACCTTATAGCGAGCGGCGTATTTGGCTGCGTAGCCCAGGATCTCCTGCTCCAGGGTCTGGTTGTTTACAAACCAGAGCTCCGAGCAGCGGCTCCTCGTGGTTTGGAAGGTGGTGATCTTCTTACATTCTATTCGTGGATGGTAACCCATGGCGATACGGCTCCTTATTCGCACAACAGTCTGTGCCCAGTGCAGACACGCCGCCCCTACCAACTGCGAAGGCTGGCGAGGTGGTTATCATCTGCTCTTTATGTATCGCGATTTTCTGGAAAAAGTTTCCTCTACCTCTGTCTATCGTTCCGCGCGCTCCCTGAGAGAAAATGATGGGGTGAAAATGATGGTGGAAAATGATGGTGCCCTGGGGGAAATGACGGGGTCTGTGCACAGGAGCCGTCGTGTGGTACGTACTATAAGGTTCGCTCTGGCGGGACGACGAGTTCGTTCAGTGGGTGGAGTTTTTCAGGGGTTCCTTAAGTGTTTTTCTCTATCGTTTTTTTGAAGGGCTAAAAGGAGAGTTACTTATGCTACGCTGCTTACGTCTCATATTACTGGCATCCGCCTTTGTGCTTATCTCTTGCAATGCGAGTTCGGTGAAAGATCTGGCCGACGTTGCGGATGGCGTACCCCGAAAAACGATTGATACCTCGAAGCTGGGGGTCAATGCCTTTGTTAACGATCCACGGTTTGGTTCGATGTCGGCGCAGTTTTTGGAGGTGCGCGACACTCTCAAGCTTGGTTTTGTGCGCGTCCTGTTCTCGTGGGATTCTCTCGGTCATCCTTCAGCCCAGGGATCGCCGTCGTTTGCTTTTAACGATAGCGTCGTTGCCGCGTTGCCTCCTGGGATCGATGCCTTGCCGAATATCTCTGGGCTTCCCGACTGGATGTACAATTCGGCGAATTGGATTGATGGTAATCCACGAAAGACATTCGTTGAGCGGTGGCTTAAGCCGCTTGTTCAACGTTATGGTCGCAATCCCAAGATCGTAGGTTTCCAGGTTTGGAACGAGCCGAATATGGAGTCGTCTGAAAATACGCTGCTTGGGTTTAGCGATCCGGCGAACTATATAGAGATGCTGGCGCTGGCTTCAAACGTGATTCACCAGGAGGCACCGGGAAAATTGGTGGTGACTGCAGCTACGACAGCAATTAATCAAAACTACCCCGATTCACTCAACTATAATCGAGCAATGCGCGATGCCGGGGCGCAGTCGCTCTGTGACATTTGGGCAGTGCACTACTACAGCGAACAGTTCGAGCGGGTAGTACAATCGGGGGGAGTAGCTGATTTTCTTAACGGGCTAGATCTGCCTATCTGGGTTACCGAGTCAGGTGCACAGGGTGTAAACGAACAGTTGCCTTATGGTGAGCGCACCTGGCCTTTTCTGATCGATAAAGTTCCGGGCATTGCTCGCATCTACGCGTACCAGTTTACCGAGGATTCTCCCCCTGAGAGCACCTATGGGCTGCGTAATCATTCATCAGACTTTCCTGTGTCTGATCTTTATGTTTGGCTAAGAGATCGGTAGTTAGTCAGAGACAGAGATTTCTGAGGGGATGTATTATGAGGCAGAGACATTGGCTCAGTTGCTGGGGGCTCACAGTGGGATTGTTTGTCCTGTCTGGGTGTTCGGGAATACCGATAACATTGACAGCGACAACGAGCCCGCTACCTCCTGGGGTGCGGGGTACGGTCACAGCTTATGGGAACTACTGCGAATATTTCCTCCTGGGGCTGATCCCCATATCCGGGTCACTTAATACCCAGGAAGCTCTTGAAGAGGCAAAGGAAGAGATCGGGGTCGATGTGCTGACTGACGTTAGCGTTGACTTTGTTCTCCATTACTACATCCTCTTTTCTAACCACTGTGTCCATGTCCGTGGCATGGGGGTCCCGCGGGATGTCTTGAAACGGGCGCTGGCTGAGCAGACCTGCAGCTGTGCTGCCAAGGTGACTCCGGACTCACATGGGAAGAGCTCTCCGGTCAGCGTGCCTCCTACTTAAACAGCTATTTTTACTACCACCTTACGCACCGTTGTAGTGCTCACTCCCGGGGCATGGGCATCTTCGGGGTAGAAAATGGCAAAAGTGCCCGCTTTGAGCTTAAGCCAGCAATCCGGCCTATTCTGATAAAAACGGATGTCTCGCTTGGGATCATACTCAGTGGTCGGGACGAGGCCATCTTTAAGACTCTTCCAGCCGATCTCCTCTGTGCCGTCGATAATATATTGAAGATCGATGTAGCGCTGATGCGATTCAAGCTGCGCAACTTCCGTGGTGAGCGGAGGATTGGTAGCAATCAAGGCGTACATGCCTTCGCCTCCGATTGGGTGCCTACCGTCCTTAATATTCTGCCAATTTTGTGCACGCACAAATTGAATAGCTGTAGCAAATTCAGGATGAAGATTGCGGTAGGCATCGGCTCGCTCGAAAATATCAAGAATCATATACTCCTCTCGTTTCTACGGTACGATCTCCACTCTAGTTTTATCGGGCACAAGGCGCCAGACCTCCTCGATCTCGTCATTCGTAAGCGCAATGCAGCCGAGTGTCCAGTCGATTTGACGGTGTGCAGCGCCGATCCAGCCCCTGCCGTTGGTGATGCCGTGGATCATAATATCCCCGCCGGGTGAAACGCCTAGCTTGTGAGCGCGAGCTCTGTCAGCTTGGTTTGGGTAGGAGATGCGCAGCGAACGATGATAGGCGCTTTGCGGATTGCGCGAGGCAATATAGTAGATACCTTCGGGGGTGCGGCCATCGCCTTGGCGCTCCTTGGGCCCGATGGGGTTCGGCCCGAGCGCTACTTGATACTGACGCAAGATTTTGCCGTGGGAGGGTAGGAGTAGGGCGCGCTTAGCTTTATCGACCCGCACAAGATCGGCTTGCTCTATGGCCGACGTAGCCCAAGCGGGAACGATTGAAAAAAACAAGAGGACAAGGAGAAACGTATGTAATGCAAATCGCTGGCGCATATCAACTCCTCTTTACCATTCGCGGGCTCTTCTGGTCATTAAGCGGCGAAGTTGTGTCAAGTTGGTACCCAAGCTTCTGGTAAAATCCAACGGCATCTAATGCTGCGTTTACAACAAATGATGTACATCCGTGAGCAACTGCAAATGCCTCGGCGTGCTGCATGAGTGACCGACCGAACCCTCGTCGTTGCTGACCATCGCGAATTGCCAATCGTCTAAATATTGCGCTTCTTTGCTCTGGGTTAAGGTCGATCCGAATAACACCAACAGCGATGTTTTCGCTATAAAAAAGCATCGGGTAATTGTTTTGCGCTCGCTCGTCAGGATGATTCTGGTTGTATACTCCATACAGCCCGCGATTTTCAAAGAGCACTACCCGCCGCAGCTCATGGTAGGCATTCCATTGTTCGGGAGATTTTACCGGATCGAGGCGAGTTGTCATATGCTAGACCAGCGGTAAAAACCAAGACATGGCGGACTCGATAGGCCTCTATGTCTCATCCTGCCTAAGTTCCACAAAATTATTCGTGTGATAGCCCGAATAAAGCCTACCTGTTTTGTAATCAGCGACTATGCAATGGCCCTTCATATTGCTAATTTCCCCAATGAATATGAGGACACGATCCGCTCTAAATGGGTATTTCTGCCAATAGCGCCGAGGCAGTGATGAATGATCAAACTTAACCAAGCTTAGCTTTCGAGGGCTTTTGGGGCGGCGTCTTATTTTGTTGGTCATATAGGCTGGACTGTAACTCCTATTACATTCCAACTCCATACCTTTTACTATTCGATGGCGCTTCTCCGGTCCTTTGCCGAGATTCTCGTGCCGTGGGCCTTTGAAGCTATAGAAGTGCATAAACTCAAAGGCCTTTTGCATAAATATAATTAGGCGCTCAAAGCTAAGTTCAATGGCGAATTTTAGCATAATGTGTACCTCCCAAAGATACATTAGCAGACAAAAACGTCGTCCAGTGTATGCACGAGGAGGTGATCAAACGGCCTGCCGTGCCTGTCATAAGCCAGGAGTGTCAGCGAAGAGTTGATGATGTGGTAGGTAGGAATTGGTAGGGGGTAGACTGCCCTTCTTAATAGGATACAGTATGATGTGATAGTGTGCTCAAAGTGCCGCTACTGCGGTTATTAACACGAGAATTTCGAACATCGGTGAGTATGAGGACAGTTGGGATTATTGGTGGCCTTGGCCCTGAAACGACGGCGGAGTTTTACCTAGAGATCATGTTTCAGTGCCAGCGGCGTGTAGGCGCCCATAGGCCGGGAATGCTGATTTGGAGCGTGCCACTTCCCTATGAGTATGAGGAATCCGCCCTTCTACGAGGCGTAGGCGTTGAGAGGATCTGCCCACTTCTTATAACAGCAGCCCAGAACCTAGAACGTGGTGGCGCAGACTTCCTCGTAATGCCCTGCAACACGTTGCATAGGTTTATCAACGATATTCGTAATTCAGTAAAGATTCCGGTCCTGAGCATTTTAGAGGCCTGCGCCAAGCGTTTAACGAGTGATGGCATTGCTGAGCTGGGGCTGATTGCCACAGGTATCACTCTCGAGTCAGGGTTTTATGAAGCGCACTTTAAGACTTGCGCTATTAACTTGCATACTCCAAATGATTTTCATCGCGCCAAGTTAGGCCGGATGATCCACAGTCTTGTAACCAATCGCTATGCCAGCCGTGAGAGGACCGAATTGCAAGAGATCATTGATGATTTTGCCAATCAGGGTATTCGAACTATTCTCTTAGCATGTACGGACCTTCAAGCGTTAGTACCGCAGAGTCCAAAGGTACAGATCCTTGATTCCATGCGAATTCTGGCGGATGCTGTTGTCGACGAGATATGTGGATAAATGGTGACTACCCATCCCCTCGAACGAAACTTGCGTCTGGCCTATCTCTTACGAGGGTGCTCCTACACCTGGTTTTACATCCCGATTAGTGTTCCATTCTACCAAAGCTATGGGCTCTCGTTTCAGCAGATCATGTGGCTAAAGGCCGTACTATCCTTGGTCGGTCTGATCCTTGAGATCCCCACCGGTTATTTCGCCGACCGCGTTGGTCGAAAGATCTCGATAGTTGTCGGTGCGTTATTGTGGGTCTGCTCGGTATTTTTGTACTGTAGCGGAGCGTCGTTTGAGGCATTTTTGGTAGCCGAAGTGCTGCTCGGCTTTGGTATGAGCTTTATTGCGGGTGCTGATACCGCTCTAATCTTTGATACGCTGCGAGCCCTCGGTCGTGAGCACGAGTACCGCGCCTTAGAAGGGCGTTTAGGTATGGTTGCGGGGTTTACGGAAGCGCTCTGTGGATTAATCGGTGGAGCGCTGGCGGTGATGAGTCTGCGCTACCCGTTTTATGCGCAGTTTGTCTCTATTTCTCTGCTCACCGTACTCTCTTTTGCTCTGTATGAAGCGCCGCAGCAGATTCGGCAGGCAAGTGAACTGAGCGGCATTCGCTCTGTTGCCAAACTGACCTTGGCAAATCCGGCCCTGCGCGCCTTAATTCTATTCTCAGCTATTGGCGCTGCTGCATCTCTTTCGATGGTCTGGTGCGCCCAAAGCTATATGGAGCTTACCCGCATTCCACTACAGTATTTTGGGATGGTCTGGGCGCTCTTTCATGTCGTGCTTGCGCTCTCGTCGCGTGTGGCCTCGACGTCCTCGTTCTTTGAAAACCCGAAGGGGTTGTGGTTGGTCGTGGGGATTACTGCCGTAGGCCTCGTTGGGCTTGGACTTGTCACCTCTCCCTGGGGTATCGGATTTATCGTTTTGCTCTATATGACGCGAGGCATTCGCGCCCCGGTAATTAAAAGCATGCTTAACCGCCGCATTGCTTCCGAACATCGTGCTACCGTGCTCTCCATATCCAACTTTGTATTTCGCCTTACCTTTTGTGCGCTTGGGCCGCTTATCGGTGTGATGACTGATCGCGTTGGGCTGCAAAATGCGTTGCTGGTCGTCGCCGTCATCGTGACTGTTCCATGCGCCTATCTGCTAAGGGAGTTTTTACGACATCCTCATAAGACGTAATCCCCAAGATGGTGAAAGAAGTTACGGGGCGCGCTACTTGTGCCGGGGGTGATGGGCGCCGGAAGGGCGCACCGACCACGTCGGTGCGCCCTCCGTTGAATCAGTTTGACTGAATTATGAGACCCGGGCATAGCCGGTTGAGCTCAACACAACTCGGTGGCGGCTGTGTCGGCACGGAGGTGGCGTCTCCCAGCTGAGAGATAAGCTTGCCTTCGATGGCCGAGCAATCCAGCGCATCAAAGACCTCCTTGAAAATATCTGCCGTATCATTAAGGCAGTTTTCGAAGAGCCTGATAGGGGCTGGGCACGCGGCAAAATCCTGGCTAGTGCCAGCTCCATCCGGACCGGCGCAATCAAGCTTTTCTCGGGGCTGCTGCTGAAGTTCCTCTGTGCACTGCTTTACCGATTCCCGGCACATGGCGCCATCGATTGGTGTGTTGGGATCAAACGTCCCCAGTGTCATGAACACTAGACGGCAGAAGTTCTCGTTGGTAAAGACCTGATCAAAGAAATTGTTGGCGCTTTCACAGAGCTGGCGCGCATCCTGATTCGGAAGCTCGTTAATCAGCTTGTTTTCGGGAAGGCCCGAACTAAAGTCAGTTCCGCCGGTGCCCATTGATCCACCTCCACATCCCGGACCCATGATCAGTATGCTGAGCAAGCTCAGGGCGCTTCTTTGTAGTAATCTTCGATTTTTCATAGCTCAATTTTCCTTTACAACATCACTTATTACAAGACAAAACTTACGTTTATCTAGACCTGTGTAGAATACACAGGTTTTAATTACGCCTTTTATGGCACTATTGTCAAGCTAAAGGTGCAAAATATTGATACACTTGATTGAGAGAGTTACTATATGTGTGTATATTGCACTCTATCGTTATACCGTGGAGTATGTCCTATATGCGTGATTCAAATACGATTGTTGTGCGGGCACTGGGGCTGCTTTTGCGCCCGCTGTCCCGATTCTGTCTGCGTCACGCCCTGCGTATGCAGGATGCTCTTGAGGCACTCAAACGATGTTTTCTCGAGTCGGCAGTCGAGCAGCTTGAAGCACGCGGAGCAAAGGTTACCGACAGTGTGCTCAGTGTGATGACCGGTCTACATCGCCGCGATGTTGTGCGGCTAAGAAGCGGCAATAGATCTCCAGATAAAGCTCACGACATCGTCACCAAAGTGCTCGGACAGTGGCAGTCGGACCGACGGTTTTTGGGAAGCAACGGAAGGTCTAAGAGCTTGAGCTTCGGCACGGAGGCTAGTGAATTTAGCAAGCTCGTAAAACTGACCACCAATGATGTTACTCCCGCTTCCGTGCTTTTGGAGCTGGAGCGTACCGGACTCGTCCTCAAACAGGACGGCGAGGTGAGCCTGGTCATGCGTACCTACTCGCCGAAACGCGACCCGGATCGGGGGTTCAGCATTCTCTCTGATGATCTGGGGGATCTTGTCGAAGCAGTCGAGGAAAACATCCTTCAGGATCCGGAGGTGCCTAACCTACATCTTCGTACCGTCTATGATCGAATTGATCCAACGGCACTAAAAGAGATCCGTTCTTGGATGCTCAAACAGGGACAGGAGCTTCATCTGCGCGCCCGAGAGTATCTCTCGAAGTTCGATCTTGATATCAACCCCCAACGTTCGGCTGAGGGCACCGGGTCGCGTGTGGTGATTACAAGCTTCGCACATGTCGAGAAGTCTTGAGGGAATGCGTCTCGGTCGCAAGCTCCCTCGCTCAGAGCCGAATGCAGCTGAACGTTGCACGAGTTGTTTTCTTGTATCCGTTCACGGGGGGAATGAGCAAACATCTCTGGGAGCGCGGACGTCTCGTCCGCTTTTAATCATATTTAGAGCGGACGAGACGTCCGCGCGCCAGGGAAGAAATCATTTTCTAACTGCTTGAGATCATAGAGTCTGCTTATTCCCCCCGTGAACGGATACGTTTTCTTGGCCTTTTCTACCACACAAGTACGCGGCGAACCTAAGAATGTAACAGAACTACCCATACACTGTCAGATATAACATTTTCCTTGAGCAACATGCGGATTTGACCGTATACTATGGGAGAGTAGCACTTATTTTCGCTAAAATTCATGAATTACGGCTCTCCTCCAGCGCAGGGTCTATATGATCCGAGCTTTGAACGTGACTCCTGTGGCGTCGGCTTCGTTTGCCACGTTAAGGGGCAGGCCTCGCAGCAGATCGTCAGCGACGGACTGCGTATTCTTGAAAATATGAATCACCGCGGTGCTTGTGGCTGCGATCCTAATACGGGGGATGGTGCCGGTATCACTGTGCGCATGCCCGATCGCTTCTTTCGCCGGGTGACCAAGCCCCTTGGCATCGACCTGCCTCCTCAGGGTGAGTATGCCGTGGCGATGTGTTTTCTGCCGCGCGCGCCAGCCTCGCGTCGCGAGTGTGAGCAGGCCCTTGTGGAGGTGGCACTGGAAAACAACTTGGTCGTGCTCGGTTGGCGAGACGTGCCGACTAATCCGCAGGGATTGGGTGCTGCTGCGCTTGACGCTGAGCCGTGCATCCGTCAGTGCTTCCTTGCTCCATCACGTTCTTTTTTTAATAGGGCTGACTTCGATCGACGACTTTATCTGACACGTCAATACGCCGAAAACATGGTCGAGTTCGGATCGTGCTACAGCCGAGATTCACAGGAGATCTTCTACATCTCCATCCTCTCTGCTAATCGCATGATCTACAAGGGGATGCTGACTGCCTTGCAGTTGCGCACTTATTACCCGGATCTTTCCGAACCTGACTTTGAAAGCTCGCTGGCGTTGGTACACTCCCGCTTTTCAACAAATACCTTTCCGGCGTGGCGACTAGCGCATCCGTTTCGCTATCTGGCGCATAACGGCGAGATCAACACGCTCTGTGGTAATCGCAACTGGATGCGTGCCCGCTACAAATCGTTACAGAGTGAGGTTTTTGGTTCTGAGCTGGCGCGCATGTGTCCGATTCTGACCGAATCGGGGTCGGACTCGGCGACGCTCGATAATGCCCTGCAGTTTCTCTGTGTCAACGGGCGCACCCTGCCGCACGCTCTGTTGATGATGATCCCCGAGGCGTGGCAGGGCCACGCCCTCATGGATGATGATCTGAAGGCTTTTTACGAGTACCACGCCTGTTTGATGGAGCCGTGGGATGGACCGGCAGCTGTGCTTTTTACCAACGGTGCGCTGGTTGGTGGCGTGCTCGATAGAAACGGTTTACGTCCAGCGCGTTACTATATCACCAAAGATGACGTCGTCGTCATGGCAAGTGAGGTCGGGGTGTTGCCGATCGCTTCTGAGCGCGTGACTAAGAAGTGGCGTTTGCAGCCCGGAAAGATATTTCTTATCGATAGCGCACAGGGGCGTATCATCGAAGATGATGAGATTAAACGTGACCTGGTCGATAAGCGTCCCTGGAGTAGTTGGATTAAGCGGCGCCTAAAACATATTAATGATCTTCCTGATGCAGGAAATGGATCTGTCGTGCAGCGCGAGCCGCTCTTCGTGCGTCAAATCGGATTCGGCTATACGCGTGAAGACCTGAGTATCCTGCTTGAGCCGATGGCATTGAACGGTGTCGAGCCACTTGGGTCGATGGGGGCAGATACCCCGCTCGCGTGTCTATCCGAGCACCCACAACTGCTCTATAGCTATTTCAAGCAGCTTTTTGCGCAAGTTACCAACCCCCCTCTTGATGCTAATTTTGAGTCGCTGGTAACCTCCCTCCATACGTACATCGGGCGTGAAGGGAATCTGCTTTCTGAAGTCCCCGAGAACTGTAGTCTGCTCAAACTTGACACTCCAATCATTACCGATGAGGATTTGGAAAAGATCCGTGCGTTACAAAGTGGGAACTTACGTGCGATCACTATCCCGATGCTTTTTGATCCTCGACGTGGTGGTGGCGGTTTGGAGGTTGCCCTCGATGATCTGTGCAGCAGGGCCGGCAGCGCTGTGCGCGAGGGGTTCTCGATACTGATCCTCTCCGATCGCGGTATGGACCGCGAGCATGCACCGATTCCGGCGCTTTTGGCGACTGCGGCCGTGCACCATCACCTCATCCGCGAGGGGACGAGGATTCAAGCCGGTATAGTGGTTGAGACCGCTGAAGCTCGTGAGATACATCATTTCTGTCTCCTCATCGGCTATGGAGCGGCGGCGATTAATCCGTACCTTGCCCTTGAAAGTATCACTGATATGCACGCCCAGGGCGTCTTTCCGGAAACTGCCTCGGCTGAAACCTTGCTTGCTAATTACCTCAAGGCGGCGAATAAGGGAATTATAAAAACAGCTTCGAAGATGGGGATATCGACGGTTCAAAGCTATCGCGGTGCGCAGATCTTTGAGGCCCTCGGGATTAATCGCAGCCTGATCGATCGCTACTTTTGCAAAACCATCTCACGTTTGGGTGGTGTCGGCTTTGACGTCTTGGCACGCGAAGTTTACGAGCGTCACCGTCAGGCCTACCCGGCGCTGACAACGGCGTCACATCTCCTGCCGAGCGGCGGCTTTTACAAATGGCGTAAAGGTGAAGAGTTTCACATGTGGAACCCGGATACGGTTTCCAAGCTGCAGCACGCCGTACGAAGCGGAAGCTTCGCCTCATACCGTGAATATAGCGCCGTGGCTTCTGATGAGGCGGCCACGATGTGTACCTTACGTGGCCTGCTCCGCTTCCGACCTTCCGCAGCAATTCCTCTGGACGAGGTTGAGCCGGCAAAAGAGATTGTCAAGCGCTTTGTCACTGGGGCGATGTCGTTCGGTTCGATCAGTAAGGAGGCGCACGAAAATCTTGCTATCGCCATGAACCGTATCGGTGGACGTTCCAACACCGGCGAGGGCGGCGAGGACCCTGAGCGCTTCAAGCCGGATGCTGACGGCAACTGGCGTCGAAGCGCGATTAAGCAGGTAGCCTCGGGACGGTTTGGCGTTACCGCCGAGTATCTGGTTAATGCCGCTGAGCTGCAGATTAAGATGGCTCAGGGGGCTAAGCCGGGCGAAGGTGGGCAGCTTCCGGGGTACAAGGTGGATTCCGATATCGGGCGAGTGCGGCACACGACACCGGGCGTGGGCCTCGTTTCACCCCCGCCGCACCATGACATCTACTCGATCGAAGACCTGGCGCAGCTTATTCGTGATCTCAAGTGCGTCAATCCTGAAGCGCGAATCTCGGTTAAGCTGGTGAGTGAAGCTGGAGTCGGTACGGTCGCGGCTGGGGTTGCTAAAGCTAAAGCTGACCATATCGTTATCTCAGGGGATAGCGGCGGCACAGGCGCAAGTCCTCTCTCGTCTATCAAGTACGCGGGTTTGCCCTGGGAGCTTGGTTTGGCCGAGGCCCAACAAACACTGATGCTGCACAAGCTGCGTGGACGCGTGACGCTGCAGGTTGATGGCCAGATTAAAACCGGCCGAGATGCGGCGATAGCTTTCCTCCTCGGTGCTGAGGAGATCGCTTTTTCGACTGCGCCGCTGATCGCCTCGGGCTGCGTGATGATGCGCGCCTGCCACCTCAACACCTGTCCCGTGGGCATTGCGACGCAGGATCCTGAACTGCGCCGTAAATTCGCTGGAAAGCCTGAGCATGTGATTAATTTCATGTTTTTTGTGGCTGAGGAGCTGCGTGAAATAATGGCCCAGCTCGGTATTCGCCGTGTCGACGACCTTGTTGGGCAAACCGAACTCTTGGAGTTCGCCGATCTGTCGCAACACTGGAAGGCGTGCACGCTTGATCTCTCACCGCTTCTGTATCGCCCGGCAGCGGGGTCTTCCGCCCCGCGACGTAGAGTCGAGAAGCAGGAGCATGAGTTGGAGCAAAATCTGGACAACCGCCTCATAGAACTAGCGCGCCCGGCGCTTGAAAATGGCAGCGTGGTGATGGCGGAACTCCCCATTCACAACACTGACCGTAGCGTGGGAGCGATGCTCTCAGGTCTTGTAGCTAAGCGATACGGACACACGGGACTTCCCGATGAGAGCATTCATTTCAAATTTACCGGTTCTGCTGGCCAGTCTTTCGGTGCTTTTCTTGGAAAAGGGATCCGCTTAACTCTTGAAGGTGACGCCAACGATTATGTAGGCAAGGGGCTCTCTGGCGGGCGGCTGGTGCTCTATCCTCCGACCCAGGCAACCTTTGCTGCGGAGGAGAACATCATCGCCGGGAATGTGGTTTGTTACGGCGCCATAGCCGGTGAGGTTTTTATCCGTGGTGTCGTCGGCGAGCGTTTCTGTGTCAGAAACTCAGGTGTTAATGCCGTTGTCGAGGGTGTTGGTGACCACGGCTGTGAATATATGACCGGTGGACGTGTGCTGGTTCTCGGTCAGACCGGCAGAAACTTTGCGGCGGGGATGTCCGGTGGCATAGCCTATGTCTATGGCAATGAGAGGAGCAATGAGAAAAGCAACGAGCAGCATTTTAAGGCACGCTGTAATCTGACGACGGTTGAGTTAGAGAAGCTGACCGAGGCTGACGAGATAGAGTTTGTACGCCGGATGGTTGAACAGCACGCAGTCTTAACTGGAAGTGAACGTGCTGCAGGAATACTTGCACACTGGTCAGAGAATGTGTGCCAGTTTATCAAAGTGATGCCAGTTGAGTATCGGCGTATATTGGCAAGTCGGTCTGAGGTATCGCATCGCTAGATTATGGGAAAGATTGGAGCATTCAAAATAATTCCGCCGAGTCCGCCGCCGGAGCGTCCGATTGAGGAGCGTGTGCGCGACTACCGCGAGATCCATGCGCCGTTTGGTGAAACACAGCTACGCGAGCAGACGGCGCGCTGCATGAACTGTGGCGTGCCCTTTTGCAACAACGGATGTCCGCTAGGTAACTTAATTCCCGACTGGAATGAGTCTGTCTATCGTGGTCGCTTCAAGGAGGCGCTTGATCTTCTGTTAGCGACGAATAACTTTCCTGAATTTACAGGACGCATATGCCCGGCTCCCTGTGAGGAGTCGTGCGTGCTTAATCTTGAGCAGCGGCCGGTAACGATAAAGGGCATTGAAGAGAGCATTATCGAGCGTGCCTTTAGCGAGGGCTGGATGACCTCGGTTATCCCTTCCCGTCGTACGGGGCACAACATAGCGGTTATCGGATCGGGGCCAGCCGGACTGGCATGCGCAGCGCAGCTTAATAGCGCCGGGCACGTCGTCACCGTTTTTGAACGCGCCGACCGTATCGGTGGCCTCCTTACCTACGGCATTCCAGGGTTTAAGCTTGAAAAGCAGATCGTTGAGCGCCGTGTTGGCCTCTTGAAGCAGGAGGGGATACGCTTTGTAACATCGGCTTGCATCGGCACGACGCCGACCGTGGCCGAACTCCTTGGCAGTTTCGATGCTGTCGTCCTCTGTTGTGGCAGCACGAAGGCAAGGGAGCTTGATCTTCCCGGCAGAGAGCTTAGTGGCATTCACCTAGCCATGGATTATCTGACTCAACAGAATCGCAGCGACTTTGGCGATCAGATCCCAGCCGTAGACCGTATCTCGGCCAGCGGCAAACGGGTGATCATTCTCGGCGGAGGCGACACCGGTGCAGATTGTCTTGGAACCGCGATTCGCCAAGGGGCGGCATCGGTGCATCAGTTCGAGCTCATGCCCGAACCCCCGCGCGAACGTACGCAGGAGATGCCCTGGCCGGTGTGGCCGATGCTGCTCCGTCAGAGCGCAGCCCATGATGAAGCCGATGCGATTCGGCCCGCTGGCGCCGATTCAGTACGGGGCCAAGTACGAGACTTCTCGATCTGCACCAAGTCGTTTAGTGGCGCTGACGGAAGGATAGAGAAGCTCCACGGCGTGCGCCTTAACTGGACACGCGAACCTTCGGGACGCATGTGCATGAGCGAGATAGGGGGCAGTGAGTTTAGCATGCCTTGTGATCTCTGCTTTTTGGCGCTTGGGTTTGTCCATCCCGAGCATGACGGCATCGTCAAGCTCCTTCAGCTTGAAACCGATTCACGCGGCAATGTTAAGACGGACGCTAACTATCTGACCACGACACCGCACGTTTTCTGCGCCGGTGATATGCGCCGTGGGCAGTCGCTCGTCGTCTGGGCTATTGCCGAGGGCCGTCGCGCGGCGCACTGCGTTGATGTAAGTTTGATGGGACGGAGTGAACTTCCGTCCTGAAATATCTTGGGTTAGGCCAAGGATTTACTGGAGGTAACCTAATTTGGCCTCGTCCAGACAAACCTTTCACCCAGTCCTTGGGGGGTCATCCCACGCTCGACAACACTTGTCTAAGGCCACCTCCTCTCTAGGGGACGTTACCCTTTATTACAAAAAGGGTAGCGTCCCCTTAAATCTATTTCTCGAAAATTCCGTCTGGACTGAGGAGAGAGCGCAAGATAGTCTTCGAAAGTATACCGAAATATAGCACATACCCTGAATTGAGGAGGATCTCTATGAAGAAGCGATTCCGTAACGTACATCTGGTTGTTGTTTTATCGGTCCTGCTGGCAGTTTCGGGGGCTTTGACCTCTTATGCTGACGATAAGGCTCTTGGTGCCAAGCTGGCTGAGGCGGTTCAGTTTCAGGACCTTGTAGCGATACAGGGGTTACTGGCAAAGGGAGCAGACGTAAATTATATCGAAAACGGAAGGCCGATTCTTGGATGGGCTGCACAAAATGGAAATGTCGAGATCGTGAAGGCGTTATTAAAAGCAGGCGCCAATCCAAATATTGCGGACACCGGTATCGGCCATACACCGTTGATGCGTGCAATCGATACTCAACAGGTGGAGACTGTTCCGGCCCTATTGCAGGCCAAGGCCAACCCGAATGCAAAAAGCAAGGAGGGAAAAAGCTGCCTTATGATGGCCGTAGAGAGCCATAAGCCTGAAATAGTCAAAATGTTAATTGAGGCAGGCACTGATGTAAAAGAGGTTACCTCGGAAGGCGACTCACCAGTTTTAACGGCAGCTCAGGACGGGACAGCGGAGAGTCTCGATATAATCAAGATTTTAGGCGCAGCCCATGCCAATATGAACGCTTCGAATGCTGCCTACACTCCTCTGGTGTACGCAGTTCAACAGGAAAGTAAGGAGTTGGTGACTGCGTTGCTTAATGCCGGGGCAGATCCAAATGGTCGGACGAGTGATGATCACTCTCCAATTCAGGACGCGCTTGGCTCACCCGAGATTTTGAAGATTCTTTTAGCGGCCAAAGCGGACCCAAATGCAACCATTCGCGAAAGTGGGACTCCTTTGACTGAGGCTATTTACAATAACCAGGCCGAAGCAGCCAAGATTCTGATTGAGGCAGGTGCGGACACAGAAAAAGGCGCCTCGGCGGGGAGCTCGGTACTGCAGCTTGCGGAGCAGTCCGGGATGTCGGATGTAGTGGAGTTGCTAAAGAGCAAGGCGGTAAAAACTCCAGCTTCGGCCATTCCAGTTACGGGAGTCGATACAGCTCCGAGCGTTAACTTCAACCCGAATAGCGATGCCTGCACTATAGTCGATGCTGCTCGAAAACAGATGAATCTGCATGGTCGGCTTCAGAAGCTGGTTGATGCCGGCAAGAAGGACATGGAGATCTTCCATACTTTTAGTGTCGATAGCGTAGAGTTCTCTACACTGCTGAGCAGCAATCCCCCAGCCGCATGTAAACTTCTCGATCGCCTAGCGGTAAAATATGGGGTTTCGTGGAATGACTAGAGAGGGTTGTTGAAGATGATCTAGGGGCTTTTGATACAGGTGGGATACCGTCCGCCTCAGATAATCGTGGAGGTAGCTGAGGTCGAGGGCTTGGCCAAGGACTTGCAGAAGGTAATCTAATTTGGCTTTGTCCAAACAAGTCTTTCACACAGTCCTTCTGCTGGGAAAATTTCTTGGCGGCCTTTCCAGTTTTCTCCCTCTAGTTTTAAAAGGGTACAGTCCCAGGCGCTGTGAAGAGTGGCTCGGTGCTGTTGTGTTATGCCGTCGAGCACCAGCAACCCACCAGGGGCCAGCCAGTCGCAGAAGGCCGCCTTGCCTCGGTCTATTGCCCAGAGGAAGTCATCTACATAGGGGAAGGGATTGCTCACTCGGATAACAGCGAGCGACCCCGGGTTGAAGGAAAAGTCAGCAGCCCTTATATCTTCTTGCTTCGCCACTGCATAGGAGAGGTCAAGCTGCTTGATGATGCGCGCATTGGCGGCGCACATGAACAAGTTGCTATCTATAAGTACATGGGAAAAGTGTGCATCTAAGTTGGGCAAGAACGGTACAAAGCCAACACCAGTGCAGAGGTCGACAACATCACGTGCAGTACAATTGGTAGGGTACGGAAGGCGCCAGCTCCCGTTTTTACAGGCTTCGATATGAGTGTCTCCCCAAACCATTCCCAATTCCATGAAAACAGCATCACGAGCCTCTCCCCTCAGAGTGACGATCTCTTTGAGGATAATTTCAACTTGAGCCTGGCTGGTGAGTGGGGGGAAGTTTAAATTTCCATTGGTTCTGCAAGCCAGACAGATGCGCTCCTGTTGGCTTGGGACATCAACAGTAGGACAGTATATAAAGTTTCTTAGGGCAGCCGCTGTTGGAGCCGCGAATATATCCGAGCCGATCGCCATTCCTTCTGCTGCCAATTTCTCAACTGTTTCGAGTTGGGCAAACATTTGAAATTCACCAAGAGGTTTCGTACCTCTGTGACCTAATAATGGCGGCTCTCCGGACCACACAGTGCGAGTGGGATTGGGAAGTGAGGGGACCGCGTAATTCAGCATTTAACACCAAAACAGAATAGGTGAAGCTAGTTACTGAAAACCGGTATTTACAGTTATGAGGCGCGGCATTCAGCTGAGATGATCTAAGGTCTAACACAGATTCTCTAGCTAAGTCAGTCGCGAGTGAAATTTTTTCGGCTTGAGGTGATAACCGCTACTTGAATAATGATGTCTTCTTTGTTGCGGTCATATTCATCTTCCAGGAACAAGAGTTACGGAATTAGTAACCTCTTCGACCACGACCGTTCGACAAGCTCACGACAGGCCACGCTCACGAATTATTAAGTTTGGGTAAATGTTTTTTCCTTGAACCTGCCCGTGCAGGTCCAAGGGCTGCCCGAGTAATTAAGTAGTTACCCCGACAGATAGATAACCCCCCAATATCATTGCAATAATAGATCGCGGCCAGGATAGTTGTATGCCTTCGAGCCATGCTACCCTACTAACTCATTTCGTTGCAGCGATTAACGCCGACTCACCTCCATTGGTTAACTTCCACTGGTGAACTAAAGTATGCCCCTGACCGCTTTCTACCCCCGGAGGGACAAAGTAGCCAAACACATTTAAAGAAACAGAGTCAAACCGGCTTGTCCTACGTAGCACTTGCCGCGTGGCAAGGCGAAGTAGGAAGGTTTGTCCAAAATGTATTGATAACTCGCCTAGCATCAGACATTATCGGGGTTTTTAAAATTTCAAATGTGTTCGGCTAGATTTTCCTTTAACCTCGAAACCACAGCGACTGACTGTGGCGCTCGTGTTGGTACCTTTCATACCGCCCACGGATCGGTGACTACGCCGGTGTTTATGCCTGTGGCAACCCATGCAGCTATTCGTAGCCAAGATAGCGCCGCTATGCGCGAGTTGGGGGCGCAGGTGCTTTTGGCGAATACCTACCACCTCCTGCTTCGGCCGGGTGCAGAGGTGTTCCGTAAGCTGGGTGGTATACACCGCTTCATGAACTGGGATCGGCCGGTACTAACCGACTCTGGGGGCTTTCAGATCTTCTCCTTAAGCCGCGCGCTGCAGATGAGTGAGGAGGGGGCCGAGTTTCGAAGCTATGTCAACGGTGATCGAGTCCTGCTTACGCCGGAGCGCAGTATCGAAATGCAGCGTGCTATCGGCTCCGATATTATGATGGTGCTCGACCAGTGTATCCCCTCGACCAGCTCGCACCAGGACGCGCTTGCCGCGTTGGAGCTTACCTTTCGTTGGGCTAAGCGTAGTTTGGCGGCGCGCGCTGATTCGGCTCAAGCGCTTTTCGGAATCGTTCAGGGAGCCTGTTATGAGGATCTGCGCCGTCAAAGCGCCGCGCAGATTACAAGCCTGCCCTTTGATGGCTACGCCATTGGCGGGCTGGCCGTGGGTGAGTCGAAGTCAGAGCGTGAGGACATGTGCGAGTACACGCTACAGTTTCTGCCTCGTGACAAACCGCGCTATCTAATGGGGGTCGGCACCCCAGCTGACCTTCTTGAAGCGGTGAAGCGCGGCGTCGACATGTTTGACTGCATCTTGCCCACAGCGCTTGGCGGGCAGGGGGTATGCTACACTTCGCGCGGTAAGATCGATCTGCGCCGTGGAACGTACCGTTTGGCGGATGAGCCGCTTGATGCCCTCTGCCAGTGCAGTACCTGCAAAAGTTATAGTCGTGCCTACCTGCATCATCTCTCCAAGACTGGTGAGTTCCTCTGTGCACAGCTTGTCGGGGTGCATAATTTTACGTTCTATCTGACGCTCATGGCACAGATGCGTCGGGCGATAAGCGCTGGCACCTTCATGCAGTTCTATGCACAAAACCGCGAGACATTGCTCCTTCGCGATCTGGATAATCCCTCGACACCGCCGAAGCGTAGTCGCGCCAACAACCGCCATGCGCTGACTCTTGGTGACTACGAGGTGGTGACCCACGAGCAGGGCTGGGGAGCTATCCGTCAAAAAAGTTCGGGTGAGGTGATGCACTCGGTTATACAGCCTCAGCTCGAAGCTGAGCGGCTTTATCTTGAGCAGTCCGGGTTTCGTGATTTAGTCCGGCAGGCAGAAAAAGAGGAGTTGGTGCTTTGGGATGTCGGCCTTGGCGCAGCAACAAACGCCATGAGCGTGGTCCATGCCTATGAAGAGCTGAGTAAAGAGGGGGTGTCCCTTCGCCCGGTAAAGATAGTCAGTTTCGAGCAAGACCTCGATTCGCTTAGGTTAGCGCTGTTGCATCCTGGCCTTTTCAAACAGCTCTGCCACCAGGCACCGCATTGCCTACTCAAGGCCAAGCACTGGCAGTGTTCCAAGGGGCCGCTTTCTTGGGAGCTGTTAGAGGGAGATTTTTTGCAGCGCCTTGAACAGGCGGCGCCACCACAGATTATATTCTATGATCCGTTCTCCTATAAGACCGATTCTGTATTGTGGAATCGGGCCTGCTTTGGACGGATATTAGCGTGTTGCGCAAAGCGCAGTGCGTTGCTCTTTACCTATTCGACCTCAACCGCGGTCCGTTCGGCGATGCTCGCAGCCGGTTTCTTTGTGGGCCGTGGGGTGGGGACTGGGCCAAAGGATGAGACAACGGTGGCGCTCAGCGAAGCAGCTTGCCGGGAGCGTCCGGACATAGAGCTTTTAGAACAAAAGTGGCTCGAACGCTGGGAACGAAGCGATGCCAAGACTCCGCCTGGCCTGAGCGCAGCAGAGAAGGAGAGCTTTGGCGCTGTGGTTCGCGGTCATAAGCAGTTTAAGGTGCTTTGCTAGGGTTTGCAGAGAGGGTGTTCACCTAGCAGGGAGATGTGTGTTAGAAAGGAAATGGAATTGCCCAATAACCCCGGGCAGATCTTAACCTAGTCTTGGTCCTGGTCCTAAATCCTGGTCGTTGTCAAATGCTAAATGGTTTCGACCAAGAAGAAGGCAGTGCTTAAGGCTAGGACCAAGACCAGGACTAAGATCCAAGCGCTTTCGCACGGAGCCCCACGGTTATTGGCCAGTTAATGAAGATCTTATTATTCAAGGTAACTTATGCGTAACAAAGTAGTACTTGTCACCGGCGGAACTAGTGGAATTGGGCGCGCTACAGCGATTGCTTTTGCCAAAGCGGGGGCCCAGGTTGTTCTTACCGGCAGGCGCATTGATGAGGGCCAAAAAACGGTGGAGATGATAAAGCAGGCCGGTGGGACGGCGGTGTTCGTCAAGGCTGACGTGACGAGAGAGGAAGATTGTCAGGCGATGGTCAATGAGACGGTCAAGCTTTTTGGCCACCTGGATTGTGCTTTCAATAATGCCGGAGTCGAGGGTAAGCCGGCGCTGATTGAGAATGAGTTACAGGCGAATTTCATGCACGTTATGAATGTGAACGTGCTCGGAGTCATGCTCTCCATGAAATATGAGATCCCTGCCATGCGTGCCTGTGGCGGCGGGGCGATAGTTAATAACGCCTCAATCGTTTCTGCCATCGGCATGGAGGAAACGAGCGCTTATGTGGCATCGAAGCACGCCGTTGTTGGGCTTACTCGTACCGCAGCACTTGAGGCCGCGAAAGCCAAAATTCGTGTTAATGTAGTATCTCCAGCTGCCATTGGTACTGAGATGTGGCAGCACGCCGTAGAAAATGATCCTCAGACCCGTGAATACGTCGATAGCCTGCATCCGATCGGAAGAGTTGGAACCCCCGAAGAGGTCGCCGCGGCGGTTTTGTTCCTCTGCAGCGATGGTGCCAGCTTTATTACCGGGGCGAATCTGTTTGTCGATGGTGGGTATACTCTGCGCTAGGGCTGTGCTGCGCACAGCCCTACAGTTCAAACGCCGCCACCTTCAGCGCCTGGTTGATCTCTGCCTCAACCGCTTCTTGATTGATAAATCCGCCGCTGAGTAGGTAGCTCGTCTCGGCGATGTGCCGATCGACCGCGGTCTTTTTGCTATTTACCCCTGTGGTCATGCGGCTGCTCTCAAACCTCTTTTCATTGAAGTTGTAGCACAGTGCCAGGCCACCATTTTCGAAGTGAAACCCTAATCCTAACTCAGTCAGCATAGAGAAACGCTTTGATGTCGGCGGCTTTAATTTGGCATAAAACCAACCTTTAGATGAGCGCTGGCCTTTCAATACAAATTGAAAGGAGGTCTCGAATATTCGCAGAATAGCCTCCGTATCGGCGTGTGCCTGCACACTGATCGGCTGCTGACCGAGCTGGCCGGAGCTTCGACCATAGAGGAAATACAGCCCCTTGGATTTTTCACTAATCGCACAGTTTCGATCAAGCTGGCAGCCCCAGGTGATGCTGTGTTGTTGACCAGGAGCTAGTTCGATGGGAAGGGCTAGTGTTGCTGAGGCGACCGTTTCGAAAGCGTCTGGTTTCTTCTCTTTTATAGCCTTGGTCTCGCCATAGGCAAGCTCGAAGCGTAGATCGCTGATGGTTTTGCTCGCGGCATCATGGTTCTTTATGAGAAGTGTGCAGGGGAGCAGGTCACCCTGGCGTATCCCATCCTTAGCCACCTCCAGTCTGTATTCGAGCTGTTCATGAATAAAAGCTGCCTTCATAATCCCCCTGAGTAGCTACGTCGTGCCCTGACACACCTTTTTACCAATTTATGGCAGGCTCTTACGCGAGATGCAAGCGGGAAGAAGTTGCCGACAAAACTAACCAGGCCTTCCCTAGACCGACGAGCGTTGAACCGAGCCGCGCATTGGCGTGGAAGAGAGGGTCTAAGGCCGTGGCTGCGGCCGAAAGCTGCAGCTGCATCAGAAGCAGTCAGCAGATCTCTGACAGCCGATCTCTGAAAGCAGCTATCAGCTGTCTAAGATTCAGCTGCAGCATCAGTTGCGGCCGCAGCCGCTATTCGGAGGTCCGCCAAGACTTTTTGCGGACGGTATAAATGGGCGGCGTAGAGTTTTGAGGGGCGTTCCTTGCGCTTTATTGAGGTTGGCTGTCAGGCCTTGGATCAGCTACGATTAACCCGTGAACAAAAAACCTCGTCAAGTCATAGCCGCGGTGATCCGACGCGATCGATCCTTTCTGGTGTGCAAGCGCCCGGCGCATAAACACCATGGTGGCAAGTGGGAGTTTCCCGGCGGAAAGCTTGAAGAGGGGGAGAGCTTTTTCGAGGCGGCGCAACGTGAGCTGTGTGAGGAGCTTGGCCTGCAGGTTCTCTCCATCGGGGATGACTTATTTACGATCGTTGACCCCGGAGCGCAGGTGGAGATTCATTTTATCGATGTTGCAGTTCAGGGGGAGCCGATTGCACACGAGCATGAGGCGCTTAGCTGGGAAGCGCTGGGGAGCTTGTTCGATCTAGATCTAGCCCCATCTGACCGCGCGTTTGTGCATTTTCTGCAGATCAAAAAGTCTTAAGCCATTCGCCATAGCTTTCATTGAGAGCGAAGGAGATCTCCCCTTTTTTGTGGAGTAGGTACAGAGTTTCATTATAGCCGAGTTCGATCAGGCCCTCGATATAATCCGGATCGAGGGCGACGTAGGTCATTGCCTCATAGGCGATATCTTCACCCAGCTTGCGTTTGAGAAGGGAGAATACCGGCCAGACAGGCCCGAGTGCAGCCATGAACTTCATGTGTGAGGAGGCGACAGATTCCTTTAGTAGTCCACCGAGTGCGGTGCGACAGCGAAAGACGAAGGTTTCAGGTGGGCGTAGGCAGTAGGTTTGGGGTGCTGCGAGGACCTCCCAGGTTGGGCGTGTGTCCTGCGGTTCGTTGTCTCGATTTAGCCACCAATCGCGTCCGGAGACGTCGAGGACGATGACCCTCTCCGCGCCAAGCCGAACCGCTGGATCAACCGGCACGTTCTGCGAGATCCCACCATCAACAAGTTTTACATTACCGCCTTCGACATCGATTTCTACGGGCGGCAACACCGAGGGGAGTGCTGCCGAGGCAAAGCCGTGCTTGGCTGAAAGTGTACGGACATTGCAAACCTCGAACGAGGCACCGTCGAGCTCCCCGAGCGTGAGCGGCTTGTGAGCACTGAGGAAGAGAAGTGGCTTGCGTGTCGCCCCTTCGATCGTCGTCATCACCGAAACGGCTTTCAAAGATGGCGCCCGTTGCTCAGGCGCAAGCCCGCCGTTGCGTTCAATAATCAGATCTACCTCACGCATCATCGGGGTCGGGTCAAAGATCGCTGCCTGGGTAGCCTTGGGGCCGGGCGAGAGGTACTGCATCACGGCCATTTTAACAGCTCGCAAAAAAGCTTGCGACGGTGTGCCGGAGAAGCTGTTGCGGAAGTTTCTTACACGCCACAAAGCTTCTATCTGATTGACGGCGTCAGAAAGCCCACATTTTAAGCAGGCGCCGAGCATGAGGCCGTTGATAGCGCCGATGCTGCTCCCCACAATAACCGAGATGTTGTCGACTTTTCGATCCCCAAAGAAGGGAAGAAGCGCTTTGAGTGCGCCTATCTGATAGGCGGCCCGAGTGCCACCCCCAGAGAGCACCAAGGCGGTTCGCTTTGGCTGCGCAAGGAGAGCCTCCACAGCGTTAAAGGTTAGTTCCGGTCGGTCTCCATTTTGCGGGCGAGGCGTCATAAAAGTACAAGTATTGTATTATGTATATCGGAAGAGTAGCGAAAAAACATGAATCCTAGAAGAACATTTATTTTTACGCTATTCAGGGGCTTTATGGAGCCTATACCGTCCGCAAAGATTACGCCTAAGTGTATATAGCTAGGACCAGGCAGGAGTTCAAGGCCTAGCGAGGCTCTGCCTCAGACCGACGAGTGTTAAACCGACTCTGCTCGCTGTCTGCCTTCTGTAATCTGCTCTCTCCGTCTCTCGCCGCAAGGTGTTTCACCAACCTCCAGACCTCGGCTCGGCGAGAGCCGAGACGGGAGCGATCTGCAGTCAGCTTTCTGCTGACTGCATCTGATGCAGCTGCAGCTTTCGGCCGCAGCCCACGGCCTTAG
>CAIXSY010000166.1 GCA_903922175.1 uncultured delta proteobacterium
GCTGCCGTCTGTTTCGTCCCGTCGCGGGTGATTTTATTAATTTCTTGCCTATTTTCACCTCAAGGAAAGTAGCTTTTCGAAAACAGGGTCTTTCCGGACAGGCTCTATATAGATTCCAAGCGCCAGATCCGTAATACTTTTACCATTGATAGCTTTCCGGCTATTTGGGTGGTTGATTCCACACATCGCATCACCAACATGACCAACGGAATCCCCGGCTGTGGAGGTCCAACAGCTGATTTATTTGAGCGCTTTTTGAAAAGTAAATTAAAGCTCGGTGGCTACCTAAAGTAGCTTTGATTATTCATCTTCGGATAGTATTGGGGACGCCCTGACATTGACCTCATTATCTGCGCGCAAATTAACAAAGAGCTTTAGGATGTTGCTACGCGCGGTGTGAGAAAAAGTGAGGGGGACATAATCGAAGAAATTTTCCAGGTGAGCTCCAACTCAGGGAAATCTGAAACTTCTGGCGGCGTTACAACTTGGCTGCCGCAGCTTTTTCCGCGCCGCGAGGCGCGGGCCTAGTGTTCCTGTCCGGCGGGAAGGCCCCACGCGGCTGCAAAATATGGATTTCCGGACAGGAACTACGCTAGAAGCCTCTGCACCCGAATAAGCTCACCCAGAGACCAAGCCTGCATCGGACAGCCGCGGTGGTAGTGTGGGGGCTCGGCGTCGGCGATCTCGGGTACATGACCGGCGCTGGCGTAGTCCAGGCGCTCGATCATCGGGGCGAGGAATCGTTGGCGGGCTTCTTTCTTAACCTTGGCGTTGCTGCCTCGCACGCGCACCCACGCTTCAATGAACGGCCCGAGAAGCCAGGGCCAGACCGTTCCCATGTGGTAGGCGAAGTCGCGGTGCTCATTGTTGCCCTCGTAGCGAGTGGCGTAGCCACGCTCCCCTGGTGCCAGGGTACGAATGCCCATCGGCGTAACGAGGGTCTTTTCGATCGTTTCAACCATCAGCGCCCCGTGTGCTCCATCGAGGATGGCGAAGGGGAGACCTCCCATGGCGAGGATCTGGTTCGGTCGCAGGCGGGCGTCGCACGCACCGGGCCGACGATCTATGTCAACGACGTCGAAGAGGCAGTTTCGCTCTTCGTTCCAAAACTTTTCGTTAAATGAAGCCCAGCCGCGTTCGAACATACCCGCCCAACGGCCGGTCGAGTCTTTCAAGAGGAGGCTGCCGATCTTGAGCGCGTTAAGCCACAGGGCTTGGATCTCAACCGGCTTGCCTGATCGGGGGGTTACAACGTAGTCGCCTACCTTGGCGTCCATCCAGGTGAGTTGCACACCTGGGGAACCCGAGAACAAGAGATCGTCGCTGTCAGCGCCGATACCGTAACGAGTGCCTTGGCTGTAGCCTATGAGAATTGCCTCGACCGCCGCCAGTAGCGCAGTTTTTGTCTCAAGACTAATTTTTTCTCCGGCATTATCGTAGGCGCTGAGGAGGTCATAGACTCCGATAACGAACCAGAGGGAGGAGTCCACTGCATTGTAAACTGGGTCGCTTGCGCCATCAAAAAACACATTCGGCATCATGCTGCAGCTAAGCGCCTTCGCCCACTGCGAAAGGATCTTGCTGGCATCAGATAGCCTTCCTGAGGCGATACACAAGCCGCGCAGCGAAATAAAGGTATCGCGCCCCCAGTCGGTGAACCAGGGGTATCCAGCAAGGATCGTGAGTCCGTCGCCACGACGGACGATGAACTGATCGGCGGCGCGCGCTGTGGGTGATCCGAGTGCGGCGCGGCGCTTTTTTTCGCTCTGACGTAGGTGTTGCGCGAGGGCCTCTGCCGTCATGGTGTTGCCAGCGGCTTGTTTCGCGGTCCCTCGTTTTTCGGTGCACAGCTCCTTGATGCAGGGGGTGGTTCCTAACACAAGAATCGCTTCCTGGCGACTAAGATCGAAGGTGAATTTTCCGGGCGAAGCCAGGTCTTCAATGCCGCCGAAGCCTCGTGCCCTCTCTTCGGTATAGACAAAGTTGTAGTACCAGAGTGGTTCCGCCTTAAACTCGCCGTTGGATAGGGCTGCGATCTCAGGGAGTGCTGCATAGGGCTTAAAGTGCTGTCGTCCCTCTGCTGTGCGCACGTCGAAAGAGAGGTCTTTATTCCAGCGGTGCAGGGAGTGGTAGCTGCGACCCGATAGTAGTGGGCGCACGAAGAGCTGCACTCCTTTAAGTTTTGAATTAGTGCTCCAGCTAAGCAAGCACAGCGAAGAGCCCTTGGGCATTAACAGCTCAGCATGAATCTCTAATTCGCCAGGAAGTGTAAAATCCCAGCTTGGCCAGGGGAGTGGGGTAAATTTGGAAAGATAATTAACCCCAAGCGGGTGCACCGTGTCGGGGGCATAGTAAAATGAGCACAATGGATACGAGATCCCCTTGTGTGAAGCAAAAACTTCGACGCTGTTTACAAGCACCACCCGTCCGGATGGCGGTGTTACGGCAACGGTGAGCAGCGAATGATAGCCACGGGTTGCAATGCCTCGTGACGTGCCCATGGCGTAACCGCCAAGGCCGTCTGCTTCGAGCCATTCTCCATGTACGACAGGAATTTGTTCAACTGCGGGCGCGCTCAACGGGAGGCCTATTTGAGCGTAAACTTATTTAAGCAGGGTGAGGCGCTCTTGGATCTCCTCCGGATTGCCCTCGTAGCTCCTCAGGCTGTCTTGAAGCGGTACCGGCTCAAGATCGAGGTGTAGTGCCACCCAGGCGAAGCTAAAGGGTTTCTTCGGGGTGAGCTTTCCAAAAAGCCACTGCCGGGCGCTGCGCACGATATGACGCTCGCAGTGCGCTGTGCCAAAAGCATCGCAAATAGCCCTTGCGAGCACCGCTGCAAGTAGGTTTCGTTCCGGTTTTACCGGAGATACTGCCTCGGACTCATCTTCTCTTTCGGGACAGAAGCGATTAGCTGCACTTGAGTTGCTCATATCGTTTTATTTCTCCACTAACTAGCTACTAACTAACTATCACAAAATTTCTCATGCCTTTGGGCCAGTGCGTACAGAATCCACCGTCTTGCCTCGACCTGCATCACCGGCCTGCACAACCGACCTGCACAATGCAAACCATGCAAGCTATTTAATCAAAAGTTTAAGTCCGGAAGGGTGGAAGGATTCTATATTCACTCGCTGCCTAGGCTCGAAAAGTACCACAGTCCTTTGTAATCCCTGTTCGTTTGTGAGCTAAACTAACCATACCGCAAATTAGTTTAACATACCTAAAGCTTTTAACTGCTTAAACTAATTCAGTCAAGAGATATTTTGTGTCCGAGTGAGTAAGCGTTTTAATGGCCGTTAGTGATAAGGCGTTATGGAGAATAGAACGATGCGAGCGTGCGTCAGTAGGCGGAAATGTAAGTGCTCAATAACCCCGGGTAGCTTAATAATTCGTGAGCGTGGTCGTGCTCGTAACTTCACGTGGGGCTGATTGGTGCCTACTTTGCCTTAATCTTGAGCTTTAACTTCCGCGTGGCATTGGCCTTGTGAACATTTCCTTGGAGCTGAACAGCACTCCAAGGAAAAGTAACTAGGCCATCGCCAAGCGGGAGGTCAAGGCCAAGGCTAGGGGCTTACGCGTTCCCCCCGTGAGCGGTTACTCGTGGTCGTGGTCGAAGGGTGTGCGGTTATATCGACCAGAACCACGACCGTTCGACAAGCTTACGACAGGCCAGGAGCACGCGCACGATATTCTTTACCCGGACTTAATGAGCAGTGACATGGCACTCAATGTCTACACCTGGCACTACTTCATTAAATGTGCAAAATGAGGCAGTACTCATTGAAATAGGACTCCACACGATATGCGCATATCTCGTCTGATAATTTTCATCACGTTTCTACTTGCCCCGCTTGTCGCACGTGCAGACCTTGAGGAGTCGCGCAGCGCACTGAGCGGACTTGCTCAAAAAGTAAAGATGTACACGCTGCCCAATGGGCTCAGAGTTATTTTTTATCGTCGAGGTGATGCCCCCGTATTTGCGGGTACGGTTACGGTGCGTGTTGGTGGCAGTGACGAGGTCGAAGGCGAGACCGGCATCTCCCATATGTTTGAGCACATGGCATTCAAGGGAACGCATACTCTTGGCACGAAGGATTACTCCCGCGAGAAGCCGTTGCTGGATGAGTTGGAGATATTCGAGGCTAAGCGTGTTCGTGGTGAAAAATTTAGTCCCCAGGAGGAATCGCGTTATACGGAGGTAAATAAGGAGCTCACCTCGCTGTGGGTGACAGGCGAATTTGCACAACAGTACGAGGAGCAGGGCGGCGTCGGCATGAATGCTACGACCGATAGTGAACGCACACGCTATTTCGTAGAGCTCCCACGCAAAGCTTTTGAGTTTTGGTGTGCGATTGAGTCGATGCGTTTACGTGAGCCAGTCATGCGCCAATTTTACAAAGAGCGAGATATCGTGATGGAGGAGCGGCGTATGCGCGTCGAGGACGATCCACCGAGTAAGCTCTTTGAGCTCCTTGTCGGCGTGGCGTATCTTCAGCACCGCTACCGCAACCCGGTGATCGGCTATTCCCCTGATATTCGCACGCTCACCGCATCTAAAGTGGAGGCCTTCAGGCGCGCGTATTATGTGCCCAATAATATAGTGCTAAGCCTTGTTGGCGATGTCGATCCCGAGCGCGACATAGAGACGGTACGTAAGTACTTTGGAGAGATCGCGCCGGCGGCAGCTGTTGTTCGTCCGGGGTTGGTCGAGCCAGCGCAGTCTGGAGAACGCATGGTGAAGTTTGAGGCAGAGGCCAACCCTGAGGTCTACCTCGCCTACCACAAGCCCAACTATCCGCATCGTGACGACGCTCCGATTACGGTGCTTTCGCATATTTTGGCAGGCACTCAGATTGCGCCGCTTTACACCGAGTTGGTCAAGAAGCGCCAAGTTGCTGCAGCAATCGATGTTGAAGAGGGGCCTGGTATGGCATATCCCAATCTTCTGATGTTTAGCCTCGTTCCGCGAAGCCCGCATACCAATGACGAGGTAATTGCCGCATTCGACGAGGTGCTGAAACGCTCGATCCAAAAGTCATTGACGCTGGAGGCCTTGCAGATCGCCAAACGTTCCATCGCTGTTGATTACATCGGGCAGCTGAAGTCGAACACGACGTTGGCGCTCGATCTGGCTTCGTCTGAGCTGTTCTATGGGCGTTGGCAGGCGATTGTAGACTGGTATGAGCAGGCCATGAAGGTGAGTGTCGAGGATCTGCAGCGTGTAGCTGCTCAGTATATCGTTCGGACTAATCGCACTGTGGGAGTGCTGGAATCCAAGGGGAAGTAGTATGCGGATACGAAAGATCGTTAATGGGTTGGTGCTCTTTGCTTGTTTCAGCGTCGGCTTCGCCGCTTGCACGGAGTCTTCGTTGCCGCGACCGTCGGCTGCAGTTGCTTACTCCCCCAAAGCTCCCGAACAGTGGTGTATGCCCAATGGCATCACCGTCATGGTGCTTGAAGATCGCGAGCTGCCACTTGTTCAGGGCGCTCTGTTTGTAAGGAGTGGAAGTTTGTGGGAGCCGGTCTCGTTGCCGGGGGTGGTCGGTGCGATGGGAGGTCAGATGCGCCAGGGCGGCGCCGGTAGCCTAACGGCAGACGAGCTTGATCTTGAACTCGAGAAATTGTCAGCTAACGTCGATGGCGGATTCGGCGCCGAATACGGCAAGTTCGGTTTCTCCTCGTTATCGAGTGACACAGATCGTGTCTTTGCGCTCTTTGCCGACGTCGTCTTGAGGCCGCGCTTCGAGGCCGAGCATCTGGCGATCTGGAAAGGGCAGGTTTTAGAAGGGATTCGTCGAAGGAAAGATGATCCGCATACGATCGCGAGTATTATTTCAACTGAGCTTCTCTATGGGCCGACCGCGTATGGGCGAGTCCTCGTGGAAGAAGACGTAAATCGTTTGACGCGCGAGGCGATCATCGAGGCACATCGGCGCTTCGTTAATCCGCAGGGCGCGCTGCTGATCGTCTCTGGAAGTATCTCTCCCGCCAAGGTGCGCGAGCTTACCGATAAATATTTCGGCGCCTGGACCGCTACCGGTTTGGGCCTCGTTCCGCCGCCGGTGGATTTCACCCCAACGCCGGGCATCTATTTTGTCAAAGGGCCGTTTCAGCAAGCAACGATTACGATTGGAGAGCTCGGCGTTCAGCGTTTAAGTCCAGATTATGTGGCGATTGAGGCCTTCAATGAGATCCTCTCGGGTAACTTTGCCTCGCGCCTATTCGCCCACATTCGCACGGAGCTTGGGCTGGCATACGCTGTCTATGGTAGCATCCAGGCAGGTGTGGTTAAGGGCGTAAATTCGATTATGCTGCAAACCAAGTCAGAGAATGTAGGTCGGGCGATTGCAGAGGTTTACCGTGTGATGGAGGAGCTGCAACGTGAGCCGCCTGCGGGCAAGGAGTTGGCTGATGTGCAGCGCTCAATTGAGAACTCCTTTGTTTTTAAGTTCTCCTCGACGGAGAAGCTGATTGAGCGCGCGGCATTGCTCAGGATGCTGAACTACCCACTCGACTACGATACTCATCATTTGGATAAGGTACGGTCCCTGACCCCAGATGACATTATGCAGGTCGCCCAAAAACGCTGGGATTTATCAAAATTTGTGGTAGTTGTTGTCGGCGACGAAACTGCCTATAATTCCCTCAAGTCATTAAAGGAAGACCCGGCCTCGCGGATACACGGGGCGCCCCTTAGACGAGTAACCTTCGATCAGAAACTTAGGCTATAAATGACACCAGGTAGGAAAACAATGCATTCGAAGCTCGGAGCTCTTCAGACACCGCAAGGTATTAGAAAATTTAGAATATGTTCAGTCAGAGTCCTGCACGCTGTTTTAGCCTGTGTGGTCGTTGGATGTGCGCCTGCTCTGCCCGGCCCAGATAAGCAGTTCGTCGGGACCGTGGAAGGAGCAGCTACAGGCGCAGGAGCTGGTGCGGTGACTGGATTTCAACTTGGTGCTCCAACGGGGGCGGGGGCGGCGATAGGCGCTGGAATTGGGGCAGTGGCGGGCGGTATTCAGGGCATTATGCAGGACATGCAGGAAGAGGACATGCTGCGTATTGCTGCTCAAACCAGGCGCGAGCGCAACCAGGCGGCAGTGCATGAAGTTTTGGCCGAACACTATAAGAGGCGCATTGAGTTGCATCCCACGCGTGATATTTATCCGGCAGATATCTTTTTTGATGGTGATAGCATGCGCCTGCGGCCATCGGCGGTTCCCCTTGTGCGGGAGATGGCCCGTCTTAATAAGAGACGCTTGCCCTGGTCTCGTCTGATTGTGGCCGCTTATGCCAAGTCTGCTGATCCAGAGTCGCCATACGCTGAGAATCTGTGCACGCGCCGAGCGCGCGAGATCGGTGATTATCTTGTTGCCGGAGGAATCGAGTCTCGACGGATTGAAACCCGGGCGGTAATTATGACCGAGCCGCTGCTTGTTGATCCGGTCGATAGTCCGCTACGATACAACCAGGCAATTGAGATCATTGCGGTGGATAAATAGTTTCTGTCCTACGGACAGAAACTAACAATAGATCCCCGTAGAAGCGTATTGAGCAATTGTAATTGCTCATTAAGTCGTAATTGCTCAATAACCCTGGGTAGCTTAATAATTCGTGAGCGTGCTCGTGGCCTGTCGTGAGCTTGCCGAACGGTTGCGGTCGAAGAGTGTGCTGAATCGGCTAGTTATATCGACCAGGACCACGCTCACGAATTATTGTAACTAGTCAGTGCTTTAGTATTACATGCAGCTGGTTTCACACGGAGATCCACAGCGCAGCCTAGCGGCCGCAACCAAAATAGATAGTCCCTACGGCTGCGCTGTGGGGCTCTATGCGAAGCCTTGAATCCTGCTAACGGGTCACAAAGCGTCCCCGCGCCAGTTAATCTATATTTGGTGCCACTATCGCTCATTTTCTTGCGGTTCC
>CAIXSY010000167.1 GCA_903922175.1 uncultured delta proteobacterium
CTAAATCTTGAACATGAACTGGAACTGTTCCCGATTCCGGCTCCTGCCCCTTATCCTCTTGATTGGAATAGGAAAAGGAGCAGGGGCAGGAATCAGGAACGGTTCAAGTGCAAGTTCAAGCAAGTTCCTTTTGCCCGGAGTCATTGAGCAATTATCAGTATTCTTACTAACCTACTTATTTCGTTGATTTATCCTACTTGATTTTGGTCAGAAAGGGAAATTTGGTTTTTGCCTATAGTGACAGCCCTGCGGTGCTCTACTATAGTAATTCAGCCCCTGTAGTTACAAGGAGAGTATTACTATGCATTGCGTCGTCACTGGTGTCGCTGGCTTCATAGGATCGACTTTGGCCGAACGTCTGCTCGCAGCTGGGCATACGGTTAGGGGCATCGACTGCTTTATCGATTACTATCCCAAAGCGGTAAAGCTTAAGAATTTAGAGATCTCTCTCGCCCATAAAAACTTCACCTTTCTCGATGAAAATATCCTCGCTGCCGATCTCAACCGGCTGCTCGATGGGGCCGAGTGGGTCTTTCACCAGGCGGCCCAGGCCGGTGTTCGCGCTAGTTGGGGGGAGCTGTTTCAAACCTACACCGATAATAACATTTTAGCTACACAACGCATGCTTGAAGCCTGCACCCGCTGTAAAAGCTTAAAAAAGGTTGTTTACGCATCGAGCTCTTCGGTTTATGGGAATGCAGAGCGCTATCCGACGATAGAGACCGATCTTCCCAAGCCGGTCAGCCCTTACGGAGTGACCAAGCTCGCCGCCGAGCACCTGATGTGCTTGTACGCTTCGGAGTACCATCTGCCGACCACATCGCTGCGCTACTTTACGGTGTATGGGCCACGTCAACGGCCCGATATGGCCTTTAATAAGTTTATTCGTGCGGCACTAAAGCATGAAGAGATAACGCTGTATGGAGACGGTGAGCAGTCGCGCGATTTTACGTTTATCGATGATATTGTAGAGGGAAACCTCTTGGCTGCCGCGCGCGGTGCACCTGGTGCAGTATACAACTTGGGAGGCGGAGCCGTAATTACCGTAAATGAGGTTTTGCGCCTGCTTGAGGAGATTGTGGGCCCGATTAAGGTAAGACGTTTAGAGTCGCAGCGTGGCGATGCGCGTCATACGGGAGCGGAGACAGCCAAGGCCCGCGCCGAATTGGGGTTCGCCCCTAAGGTTGCGGTTCCCGAGGGGCTGCGGCGTGAAGCACAGTGGATGGAGCGGCTGCTGGCGTCGTCCTAGGTATTGATGAAAATTCTTTTGGTACAAACCGGTTTTTTGGGAGACATGGTGCTCTCTACGGCGCTTATAGCGGCGATAAAAAGGCTTTATCCGCAAAGTGAGCTGTGGGCTATGACCACGCCCCTGGCACGTGAATTGCTCGTGCGTGATCCGCTCCTGGCTGGAGTTTTGACCTTTGAAAAGCGCAAGGGGGAGAGCGGAATTCTGGGCCTGTGGCGCAAGGCAAAAGAGCTACGTGATATGGGGTTCGATCGCGCCTACTCAGCGCATCGCAGCTTTCGCACGGCGCTCGTCCTCTGGCTGTCTCGTATCCCGTGTCGCACCGGTTTTGCTGATGCCGATCTTAGCTGGCTTTACCACCGATCTGCTCGTGTTGCCCCACAACTGCACGATGTGCAGCGTCGCCTGCAGCTGCTATCTGGTGAGGCGTCACTTGAGAGCCTGCCACAGGACATGCGCCTGTTTGCTCCTGCAGGCGAGGAGTGTTCGGCTGAGGTTCAAGGTTTTCTAGAGGTAAGATCGCCCTATGTCGTGCTCGTGCCTGGAAGTGTTTGGGCTACCAAACGCTGGCATGCAAAGGGGTTTGCCGAGGCCGGGCGAGCTCTGGCTGATAAAGGCTATCGCTTACTCCTTCTGGGTTCGAAAGAGGAGGCATCTCTCTGTGAGGAGGTGGGGAGGGGCGGGGCATGTGTCAATTTTGCAGGGCGCTCGACCTTGGCTGAATTTATGTTTTTGATAAAGCATGCGGCGCTTCTACTATGTAACGACAGTATGGCGCTGCATGTAGCCTCAGCCTTTAAGGTCCCGACCGTGGCGGTGTTTTGCGCCACGTCGCCAACCTTCGGCTTCGGCCCCTGGCGTAATCAGGCCATCGTGGTCGAGAAAAAAGGGCTTTCTTGCAAACCATGCCGTCCTCATGGTGGAATGCGTTGCCCGCTAGGCACCGATGCCTGTATGCGAGAGGTTTCGATTGAGGAAGTTGTGACAGCTGCGTTGCAGTTGTTAGGAGAGCGTACATGACCGAGTTATCATTTCTGGATCACGCTGGCTTTGCGCTTGCCTTTGATCCACAGCTCAAGCTGGACGAGGCACAGGTGCAGGCTTTGACCGGACTGCTGCTTGGCGAGCGCGAGGTTAAGCTCAATTCCTTGGGAGGTCGCAACTGCGTTACCATCGCCGACATCGATGGTGTTGGGCGAGTCGTGGTCCGGCAGTATATGCGCGGTGGATTTCTGCGGCATTTCATTCAGTCACGTTATCTGCGTTGTGGTAAGACGCGTGGCGAACACGAGTATCGCATGCTTGAGGCAGCACGCGCGGCCGGTGTTAATGTTCCTGACCCCTTGGGCTTTGCCTCGTGCGGGGGGCTGCTCTATAAAGCTTGGCTCTTTACGCGTGAGATTCCATGCACACGCAGCATCGCCCAATGTGCTGAAGCTGATGATGATGGCCTTGCGCTGCTCATGGACTCGGTCATTGCCCAGGTATCATTGCTGATTCGCAGCCGCATATTTCATGTGGACCTCCATCCGGGCAATGTGCTTGCGGATGAACAGGGGGAGGTTTTTCTTCTCGACTTTGATAAGGCCTCGTATTTTAAGGGCGGGCTCAATCAGCTTCGCGATCTGTACCTCTGTCGCTGGCGGCGTGCGGTAATAAAGCACGAGTTGCCCGAGGTCTTGGCCGAACTGATGTCTCACGGACTGCGCTTAAGCTTTGAATAGGTGGCTTGATGAGTAAGCAGCACCTCGCAGAGATACCCAGTGGACAGAAGCCTGTGGTCGGTGCTTCGATCCTGGTGATCTTGATGGGAGCATTGGGAGATGTTGCACGCGGCCTGGTGATCGTCGATCAGTTAAAGCGAAGCTTCCCTGGGGGGCGCGTGAGCTGGCTAGTCGAGCCTAAATGTGAGGAGCTCGTCCGGCTTCATCCACGTATCGATCGGGTAATTGTGTATCGGCGCGGGAAGGGGATCGTAGCGCTGCGCGAGCTTTGGCGTGAGTTGCGCAGGGAAAAATTCGATGTTGCTATCGACCTGCAGCGCCATTTTAAGAGTGGTGTCTTCTCCTTCTGCTCTGCAGCCCCACGTCGTCTCGGCTTTCATCCGCGCAATGCCAAGGAATTTAACTGGGTTTTTAACACCGAATATGTCTCGTACCTCGGGGAGGACGTCTCCAAGCTCGTGCACTATCTCTCGTTTATGCGCTCCCTTGGTGCCGAGGTGCTTGAACCCTATGATTTTGGGTTCTCCAGGCCGGATCTGCCGCTGCTGCCGCCTTTAGATAAGCTTCTTAATCGTCCCTATCTCGTCGCTGTTTTAGGGTCCTCCTGGGAGTCCAAGAACTGGTTTATTGATGGCTATGCGCAGATCTGCGCCATGCTCCAGAGCCGAGGGTCACATGCTCTCGTACTGGTCGGGGATAAACGCCAGAGTTTAGACGCCGAGCAGCTCCGTAAGCAGTTTCCAGGCTTGGTGCATAACCTTGTTGGTCAAACCTCGCTAGCCGATCTATTACGAATAGTAGCTCACGCCGATGTCGCTTTTGGCCCCGATTCCGGCCCAGGGCATGTTGCCGCCGCCCTCAAGACGCCCTATGTGAGTCTCTTTGGTCCGACATCGCCTAAGCGTGTTGCGCCTTATGCCGCTGATGACCTCGTCGTCCATGCCGCCCTTGGCTGTATGCCGTGTGCGCGGCGTGTCTGCCCCGGGTTGGGGAAGCTTTGTATGCGTTTGATAAGTGCCGAGCTCGTTTTTGAAAAGATTGAGCAGGCGCTGTTATTAAGGACAGTAAGGAATAAATAGATGAGTATGTTTGAAATATCTTTCAATTCGTTATCGGCTCGACGAGTCTCTCTGCCACGGCTCGTTATTATAGCGGGCAATCTGGTTCTATTGATCGCTTTGCTGCATCAGACAGGCTGCTCCTCTCTAAAAGCCTCTGCCGCAAAAAGCTCGCCATTTCTGACTCATGCCGAGCAGCTTAAGCCTTGGTATGACCGTGCGCCGTGGGATGCGGTTTGGTCGGCGAATCCAGGGAAGATTATGGTAAAGAGCGAGAAGGAGCGTACGATTTATGTAGCTCCCGTAAATCTGCAATATCTAAATATGCAGCTGGAGAGTCAGCGATCGGGGGGGCAGTCCCATACTTTTTCCACAGAGGATGCGCAGACTATCGCCACGTTAATGCGCCAGAGATTTATTGAGGCGATTGAAAAAGAGACCAAGGACAACCTTGCGCTAGTCGATCAACCGTCTAAGGCAGATCTAATTCTTGAGGTGGCGCTGGTTGAGCTGGTTCCTACAAGGGTGTGGGCCAATGTCGCACTTGATGTCGGTGGGGTTGTTTTACCCGGTTCGAAGACCGTCGAACAGGCAGCCGCTGTTGGGGCGCAGGCCGCAGGTGGTAGTTGGTCGGCGGGGACTATCGCCATGGAGTTTAGGATTGTCGATGGAGGAAGCAGCAATGTAGTCGCCGAGGCTAAAGATCGCGAAGCCGATCCTTCGAGTATTATCCCCAATTATCGGGACTTTGAGCCCTTGGGCTGGTCTCGAAAGATGGTGGGAGACTGGTCAGTGCAGTTCGTTGAAGTTTTCAGTACGCCGGTAAGTAGCAAAGTTGATAGAGCCTCGGATTTTTCGTTTGTACCCTGGTAGACGAATTGAAAGAATGGGCGTTATCTGGTTAGATGACACATCAGGCTAGGTTGCCCGAGAAGAGGAGGGAGTTTTGAAGATAACAAAACGAGAATTATCAGAGGCGCTTGAGCGCATACGCGGGGTTCCTGTCCTTGTCGTGGGCGACCTTATCCTTGACCGCTATGTGTGGGGCAATGTGAGCCGCATCTCCCCTGAAGCCCCGGTTCCTGTGGTCGAGGTTGTGCGTACCGAGGACCGTCTTGGTGGGGCGGCTAACGTAGCGCGCAACCTTCGCAGCCTTGATGCGCGGGTGACGATGTGTGGTTTTATCGGTGACGATGATGAGGGTAGGCGGGTAGTAGCGCAATTTGATAAGGACGGTGTTTCCAAGGAGGGGGTGATTATCGACCGCGAGCGACCGACATCGCTCAAGACGCGTGTTATCGGACAGCGCCAGCAGATCGTGCGTATTGATCGCGAGAATGTGGAGCCCCGTTCGGTAGCCATGCAGGAGGCATTTGCAGCTCTGGTCGGTACACATATTGAGGCCAGTCGTGCGGTAATCCTCTCAGATTACGGGAAAAATGCGGTTTCTGAAGCGCTCATCCGCCGTTTCGAAGAAGCGCGAACAGGTGGGCGCATCTCACTTAAAGATCGGCCACTCGTCGTTGATCCGCATCCGACGAACTACGCCATATACGCTGGAATGAGTGTGGCCAAACCCAATCGCAGGGAGGCAGAGGTGGCAAGCGGGATTAAGATCGTCGATACGGCAAGTGCGATTGCGGCCGCCAATGTGTTGCTCTCGTTGTGGCAGGCCGAAATGATGCTGATTACTCTCGGAGAAGGCGGCATGGTGATGACCTTCGCCGATAAATCAGAGCCGATTATACTTGCCACACAGGCAAGGCAGGTATTCGATGTCAGCGGCGCAGGAGATACGGTGACGGCCGTGTTTACGGCGGCTGTCGCCGCAGGTGCGACTCCGCGTGTTGCTGGAGAGCTGGCCAATATCAGCGCTGGAATCGTGGTCTCCGAGGTCGGAACCGTGGCCGTGAATATCGATAAGCTTCGAGCTGAAATTGAGGCCATTCCGGCATAACTTTAGGCCCAACTAGAGGTACATAAATGTCGAAACGCAGTAATAAAAAAGACAATAGCGGCCCGCCGCTCCTCAGCATGACCGGATTCGGTAAGGCGCGTGTGGAGAAAAAGGGCTTTTGGGTTGAGGTCGAGATCAAGTCTGTCAATCATCGCTTCTTTGATTGCTCATTTAAGCTTCCCCGGACCTACGCAGAGTTTGAGAACGAACTGCGCGCCCAAGTAGTCGAGATCGTCGAGCGTGGAAGGGTTGAGGTCTATGCGAGCCGCGGTGGCACGGCCAGCGTAGAAGAGGGCGCGGTGGTGTTTAACAAGCAGGCATTCGAATCCCTGATGCGCATCTATGACCAAGTTCTACCGAAGCGGGGGAAGCTTAGTGCTGATATCCAGGCACGAGTAGCTCTCGATATTCTAAGCCGACGTGAGGTCTTAAGCATCGAAGAGGAGGTGCCGCATGCCGAGGGCGAACATAAACTGGTTCAAGAGGCCTTCGCGCAGGCGCTTGCCGCACTTACGCGTATGCGTCTAAGCGAGGGCGAGAAGCTAGGAGTCGATATTAAACAGCGCATCGACCATCTCAGTCAGATTCGCCTTCAGGTGGCAGAGCTCGTGCGCGATGCACCAGCCACGCTACGTGTGAAACTACTGGCTCGTGTACAGAAGCTCGCCGTCGAGGTGGGGATAGATGATTCCCGCCTGGCCTCCGAAGCACTCTATCTTGCCGACCGCGTTGATATCACTGAGGAGTTGGTGCGTTTAGGCAGTCATCTGACGCAGTTCGAACAGACGCTTCAGGTGCCGCCGAATGGGCGCAAGCTTGAATTCGTGCTCCAAGAGATTGGGCGCGAGATGAATACCATCGGTTCGAAGGTGCAAGATGCAGCAGCGCAGAGTTTGGTGGTCGAGGCCAAATCTGAGATCGAGAAGATTCGTGAGCAGATTCAAAATGTGGTGTAGGGCAAGGACGCAACAATGAAGAGAGGCGGGGTGCTATTTTGTCTCGTTGGACCTGCGGGTTCGGGGAAGAATACGATTGAGGCGGAGCTTCTGCGTCAACGGCAGGGGACGATCACGCGCTCGATCTCGGTAACTTCGCGCCAGCCTCGAACGGGTGAGGTGGACGGCCAAGACTATTTTTTTGTCTCGGTCGACGAATTTAATGAGCGTGTCGCTCGCGGAGACTTCTTCGAATGGGAGGAGGTTCACGGCAATTATTACGGCACACTGAACGACACGCTGCGGCAGGCGGTGGAGAACGGCAGAGATCTGTTGTTAGTGATTGAGATTCGCGGAGCGCTCAACGTTAAGAAGCACTTCCCCTCGGATACGTTTATTACCTTTCTGGCGCCGCCAAGCTTTGACGTTCTTCGTAGCCGGATGCAGGCGCGAGGGGGCCTTAACGAGAGGCAGATCGCCGTACGTCTCGATACGGCGCGCTCCGAATACCGCAAGATGTGTGAGGTAGTGCTGCAACCGGGCGTAGCCGCCGTGGACTATCTTGTCGTTAATGACGATCTGAAGGAGGCCTGTGCTGCGGTGGCGAAGATTCTCGATGTCGAACGCAGTCGAATTAGCCGTTTTGATCGGGCGGATCTGCAGGCGTTTTGTCATGTAGATTAACTAGTTCCTGTCCTAGAATCCATATTTTGCGGCTGCGTGGAGCCTTCCCGCCGGACAGGAACTCTAGGCCAGCGCCTCGCGGCGCGGATAAGGCAGTGTCGGGAGCGTGAGGTAAGGTAGGAAGAGCGAATTGAATACACGTCGACATGGACCGCGTCAAAGTGGCAGGAGATCTGATAGGTCAAATGGGTCAAGATGAAGCTGCGGCAGCCAGGATTCGGCCCATTTTATTCCCCTCGTCTCTGCTGCTGTATTTTACATTGCCTTCTCTGAGCGAGCGTTGTAATTTCTTCAGTAGTCGCATTAATCTCTCTCGCTTTTAGATAGGTTTTCTTGTCTTTCCAAAAAAATTGCTCATCAGGGTGGTGAGGATTAGCGATTAATTTTATCGCCTTTTCTGCACTATTACTGGGATTTATTGTTAGTTTCTGTCCGTAGGACTGGAAATAACTAAGGACTTGATTATGAGAAAGCTATTTAGCGGATTTATCGCTGTTGTCGCTCTCCTTCCCCTCGCCGGATGCGCGCCGACATTGGCGCCCTCGCCGGTGCTGATAAGTTCGATTCGGCCGGAGCTGCCCAATACGAAAACGATTGAGCTTAGCGTATCGCGTAAAGAGTTTGATCAGGCCTGGGGGCTGCATGAGCTCAATAGTAAGGCGCGCCTGATTGAAGTGTTCCATAGCGGACAGGGCTCGACCGATGGTATCCCCGAATATAGGGTCTTTGGAGTGTATCCGAAGAGCGTCTATTTTTTGCTGGGCTTGCGTAATGCCGACGTCCTCATTGGTGCCCAGGGGTATCTGATCAAAAGTTCTGTCGCCTTTCAGCGTTACCTCTCCGTCGTCTCGCGTGAGGCAGAGTCGCAGCTGGATATCATGCGCGATGGTGCGCCGTTGGTTTTGAAGTTTCGGTTTGTTGACTAGGAGCGGCGCTTACGCCGCTAGTTGGTGTTGCCGCTGTGGCATGCGTAGCTTCAATTGGGGCCTCAATAAGCACAATGCGGATTGTTAGGTGGGGAATGGAGTCGATGAAGGCGTAAACTGAGATGATCGAGGAGATGGTTGACGCATCGGCATGAATCTTTGTGGATCCCGCGGATTACTGCCAAGATCCAAAGCCAGATAAAAGGCCCTGCAGAACTTGGTAGTAGGTAACGTAATACACCTGTAAAATTCAACTGCCCCGTCACCATCAAATGAAGCAGGCAGCCGTCAAAAAAGACAATTTAGCAGCCGTGTCGAAGGTAGAAGATCGCTTTTAAGCTCATTAGCTGGTCCGAACGCAGCAAGCTAAGTGAAAATATCAGGCGCTGCACAAACTTCGGCTGCACCACAACATGTAGAAGAGAGAGAAACTGAGATAACCAACCTGGCACCGTGAAGCAGAGCTACTAAAACTCCACCGCATTGGCCAGCGGCGGAAGCGGTGGCAAAAAGGCGCCAGGCGGCCACTGCACAAGATAATCCCCGAGCTTCCAGCGCCGGTAGCACTCGCGGCACTTGGCACAAAACTCTTTAAATTCCTTAATAAGCGCTATCCGTAGCTGCTTTGTGGCGGCTATGCAAAATATCCTGCGCCCATGCTTCTTCGGCGTGTGCGGCGCCATAATCGGCTGCTCATACAGGGCCTTTCCTCCCAATACCTTCCATCCTTTTCGCTCTCTCCACCTCTGGCACACTTTCTCGTTGTGGCGCAAACGAGCCAGAATGCGAGCGTTGACAGAAGCCACCTCTTTGTCGGTCGTAATATTAAAGAGGTGCATCCAGGCATTGGGCTTAATTTCTAGGCGGTGCATCTTCTTGTTTTTGCTAAGTAATATATCCACGATATGCCTATCCTGGGTCTCAGAAACAGAGCGTCTGGGAAGCTTGGGAATCGTTGGAAGGTGTATCCAGGGATACTCATAGACCACCACCGCACTAAGCTTGTCCATGTTGGCTCCGAAGTCATTCCAGCTAGAGAGCCCCGGATACTGCTCGATACTCTCTA
Organism: uncultured delta proteobacterium; assembly: GCA_903922175.1. GTDB lineage: Bacteria > Bdellovibrionota_C > UBA2361 > UBA2361 > CAIXSY01 > CAIXSY01. The sequence goes on from CAIXSY010000167.1 coordinate 9,600, forward strand.
CAAGGTGAGCTGCTGCCGGGTTGGCGTAGTAGTAGGCTATCATCTTGATGGCAGACTCAAGGTCAGGGATCTCGATAACACGGGGCGTGCCAGCCCAGATGTTGAGGTACTCAAGGCCGAGCAGGCGTTTAATGGCATCCGTGAGTTTCTTCTGAAGCTCCATATAGAAACAGCGGGCCTGGTCGGCGTCTTTAAGGATGGCGACTATGTGGGGGTGGTTCCCCTGCCAGAGGTGGTGGCAGATATCGACTTTAAAGTCACGCTGGGTGCGGGCGAGGATGCAGGAGATAAGTAGTTTCATGTAATTAGTAACGGGTAGGGGTAGATTCTCTCGTGCTCGAAAGCAGATTTCGTAGAGGTGGTTACTTTTTATTTGTCGAGGTGCTTGTGGCATACACCTTATGTATCGAGGATTTGGCTGGAAAGTTTCCTCCTCGCGCTCTTTTCTGATTAAAAAC
>CAIXSY010000168.1 GCA_903922175.1 uncultured delta proteobacterium
CATACACCTTATGTATCGAGGATTTGGCTGGAAAGTTTCCTCCTCGCGCTCTTTTCTGGTTAAAAAACGGGCGGGAGAATAAGAAATGAGCGATTACAGCAAGTTCGGCGGATTTAGTTGAAAGGGCTTAAAGGTATGGGGAGTTACCATCTACTAGATTAGTGGAGTATGGGGAGTTACCATCTACTAGATTAGTGGATGGTGACTATGGACGGAAATGGGCTGGTAGTAGTAAAATCTGGCAGAGAGGTAGCATGGCAAGCGTTGTTGTAAATAGTGGCTTTGTAGGTGCGGGGGAAAAATGTCAACACGAGCATTGGCAGCTGCCTATGCAAATTGTGGGGGTTCAGGAAAAAGGGCCACTCGGATCTCGTTTTCAGCTCCATACGGCTAATGTGCAATCGGCGGATGGTGCTGAGGTTGGTTCGTTTGGGTCATATGTGCAGGCTCATGCAAGGGCGGTTTTGGGCAAATTACCTCTAAGTTCTTTCCCCTTACATGTTACAAAACATCTCGTTCGTCAGCCCACGGGAATAGTTGTCGATACAGAAAAGTGTCTTTTTATACTTCCTCAAGAGAACAGTGAAATATGCGTTTTGTGCGGCTTAAAGAGTGACCAAGACGTCACTGCGCTACTGGAGCAGTATCCAGAATTAAGTTTCTTGATGAGTACACAAAATTGTAGCGCATTTTTGCCTGTAGTGCCAGGCAAAGCAGCACAGCTCATTAAGCAAATTGTTGAAGCCAGCCAGTCGAATCGTGAATACGTTGTCGGCTCTCTTCTTAGGAAGCCAGACATTAACACTCCCCAGGATAAATTATTTCGGAGACTATGCCGCAATGCTAGCTTTGAATATGGGGCCCCGGCGCTGCTGATCTCTCTAGTGATGGAGCCATGTATTTTAAAGAAAGGAAAGCAGGTGGTTGGTCTCCCCCGCGGGTGTCCATTCATGTTAGTTCCGGTGGACGGTACGTGCCTGGAGGTTGTCAGCGTAGGTGATAAGGTCAACAGTGAAGAAACTATGTCAAAGTTAAACCTTAACTTGGCGAATTGTCCAGATTTACAAGTACTCTTAAAACCAGATCTTAATTTGCCTAGTGGTGCTTGTGTAGCCCAGATTCGAGATGAGCGTGATCAAAACGGATATGTCTTCGCCGTGCCTGGAGAGAAGGGGCGCTATATTGTTTCTACTAAGAGTAGTAGTGAAGGTGCTAACTATTTTGCTGCCGAAATGAGGGTTCTTTTTTGTCTAGGTGACAGTGTGATAGTTACTAAGAATGTGTCGCGAAGGGCGGTTGTATTTAGCGCTGGAGGTTGCGTTGTTATTCCTGCCGCTTATGGCATATCAGAAGTGGAGGGGCGTTTTTTATCGATAATTCTCAGTCGAAATGCATGGGGTGATGCGGTTTTGCCCGCACATGGTTTTCATCAAGCAGATCAAGAGCTAGAATCTGCAGCTGGACGTTGTGTAGTCTGCTCCCCGGGGCAATGTAAGTGTGATCGAAGTGGCGTGTGTGTTGAAGAAGTGCAGGAATGTTAAGGACACCTATCGAATTGCTGGCGTAACTCCCGGATCTGATTATAGTGGGAATTAATGTTGGGACAATCTCAGGAAGGACGAGTCGGTGGTGGTACTCAATCTCCTTGGTCAGCTAGCAAGCTGATCGAGCAACGCAAAATCGATAAACCCTCGAGCCGGATCCGTACTAATCAAGCGCACCCTCACTTTAGCACCCACGGCAATCTGGCTACCCTCGCCGCCACGGTCAGGTCCAGGAATCCAGCCATCGAGAGCTGGATCGGGCACCCTGATCCACGTTCCGCCATCTGATTTTCCGGTAACAAATCCCGTGTACTCTTCGCCAATGCGCGTTTGAAAGGTGAAGGCGGTAATGCATCTCTTTACCTGACGCTCGACCTTATTGGCGTCTTCTTCCCGCGCCGAGCAATGGGCAGCGAGTTTTTGGAGTTCGGTGATCGTGTATGGTGATGACGCTTTTGCAAAAGCAGCGTGGAGCAATCGCTGGGTAATGAGGTCGGGATAGCGCCGATTGGGAGCCGTCGAGTGGGCGTAGTTGGGAACGGCAAGCGCGAAATGCCCGAGTGATGTGTCTCCGGGCGCTTTGACGACATACTCACCACGGCCAAGTAGCTTAATCATGGCGATGGCGATATCTGGAAAGTGTTCAGGATTGCTGCGCCTCTGTTCAGCTAGAAACCGTTCGAGGGCCGCACTATCTGGACTCTCGGGAAGGTGTCCCTGGTACGTGGCGGCAACCTCTACCATGCGCAGCCAGTTTTTAGGGGTGCGCACCACTCGTTGTAAAAGCGGCGAATTTCTCGACTCTAGAAAGGTATCGACCGCGCCGTTTGTGGCGATCATCATCTCTTCAATAATTCGGGTAGCGCGGTTTGGCGATTCGCGCCAGCGTCTTTCACCTTCTGCCTCATCGGTGATCGGGGGCGGTGGCGGGATTCGAAAATCTAAGGCGCCGTTTTCCTGCCGGAAGGCGCGAAGTGAATCGGCCAATCTATCTTGAATTCTTAACTGCTCTTGTAGCGCGGGATCTCTTTTGATCTTTGCAATCGTCTGCGCCGAGACAGCGCTTGCTGGTGGAGGTATCTCTGCTAACCAGGCATGCACCGCCTCGTAGGTAAGCTGCGCTTTATTCTGAATAATTGCAGGGTAGGCATCTGATGTAGCTACCTTTCCGTCCGGGCCTATCTTCATCTCGATGACGATAGCCAAGCGCTTTTTGCCCTCCATGAGGGAGCAGAGCGATGTGGAGAGTCGGTCGGGGAGCATCGGAAAGTTCTCGATGCCGGTATAGATGGAGGTGGTTTTATAGCGTGCGCAGGTGTCGGTGAGGGACCCTTTGGGCACGAAGTAGTTCACCTCGGCCACGGCAACGTAGGCTCGCACCGAGTCACCTTCTGTTTCGACATATTCAGCCTGGTCGAGGTCTCGCGAATCGTCGTTATCGATTGAGGACCAGAGGCGATCGGACATATCGCGTGTCGCGCCTGGTTTAAATATTGGCTCTTTTAATCTATCTACCTCTTCGATAACGGAGGAGGGAAAACCAACGCGGAACTCCATATCCTGCATCGCTCGGCGTGCAACTACATGGAGATCAATAGGACTATCTTTTATCATTCAAATATTAACTCATCGAGCTCCTGTACTGTTGACCAGGAGCTAACAAAAATGCTCGTAAGAGTGGAGGAAGTGGCGAATATAGGATCGCCAATCTTCAGCGCTTCAGATAGGAATTTTGTAGGAAATACAAAAACCCCTATCAAAAAACAGGTGTAGGTTAATGCGCTTAACCGGTAAAATACAACGCTTGCTCAGAGAAGGCAATGTTAAATACGGTATCGTCTATAAATTGTAAACCTCTCGCTAGCTTTTCTTGCCTTACGGTACTGTAATTGCTCAATAAGTCTGGGTAAAATTCGTTAATCTGCTCTCGGAGATCTGCCATCTGCATTCTGTAATCCGGTATCAGCTCTCCGCCGCCAGCTTTCTGCGGATTGCGTCAGCCGAGGCAGCCGGTCGCAACCGATAGCCTTAGACGTTGCCCGTGTCCGTGAGATCTGCTCGAATGAGCCCTCCGGCCTGCATGAGGTCGGTTGCGGAGATCCAAAGCTGCACCCCTCGCAGGCCGGCGCTGACACTGATGCGCTCTTCGGCAAAAGCAGCTTGATCAAGATAGACTCGATAAGGCTTCTTCAGGCCAAGGGGCGAGCATCCGCCTTTAAGATACCCCGTAAGCCGCTGCAGATCCGAAAGTTTAACAAGCTCCGTACGCCGTCCGCAAATGCAACACCCAATCGACCAGATAGATCTCAGGTTCCGCGCAGTGAACGCGGTGAAGAAGGAGGTCGCAGCACCAGGAGGTGGATGATTTTCTTACCCCGCACGATATGCCGTACTCGGTGTTTTCGGGCCCATGCAGACTTAAAAGGGGGATGAACTGATTGTAGGCAATCTGCGGGAATAAGAAGTCTCCGTGCCAGCCGCTTGCCCTAACGTTTTCCGCTTTGTTCTCGGTCGCAGGTTGGTTGTAGTTGAATATAGGTACATTAGTCTGCTGGACGTAGTTGAGCATGGTGCGGACGGTTAGGTCCGCACTGCTCGCAGCTCCTATTCGTTCGACACACTTTGATAGCCTGGGGATGCTTGAGTTGCCGTAATTCTTTTGAAGGAGAGGCGTGATACTAGCGGCGCCACTGAAGGTGATTGAGCCGCTCACGAGCTCTAATGGGCCATGAAGACTATCCGCAGCAGCATCCTCATGATCAGGTTTTCCTAAGGATCTCCACCCTGAAACGAGCAGTGTTTTATTGGGCATGGCACTTAGGGTGAGTGTGACCCAGGGGGTAAGTGATGGAGTTACTCCCGTGAGTATGCTTAGAGGATTAATGTATTCGCATACGGCCTCTAAATTAAATAGCAGTTGCTGCCTTTGTGACGTTTCATTTTTAGGTGGAGTAGCACGAGAATTACTATTGCGACCTGATAGCGGAGTTACTTGCTGGCGAGTACGTAGGCCTTCTCGCAGCTGAAGATAGCGGTTAACGGGAGCGTTTAGGGCTGGGAAGGCGTCATTGAATTGTCTAGAGGGTGAGAGAGGCTTGCCATTCAGTATGGTGGAGGAGTTTGGGGTGGTTTGAAGTGTAGCTCTCATGTCCAATGAAGGTGGTAAAGCGCTCTCTTAATTGTGATGCTAGATTGTTGTACTTCGTTATGTGGCAACTAGTAAAAAGACGTAAAATATAGTATTGTCCGCTGGTTAAGTCGTGTTTATTTGTTGTTTTAGTAACAACAAAAGGGTCTATGAAGGAACTTTTTGTGCGCGCCGGTCTAAATCAGACTGAAGCCGAGGTGATTATGTTTCTTATGCAGCGCGGAGCGGCGCGCGGCAGCTCTATCGCTCGAGGTACCGGCATCAAGCGTCCCACGGTCTATACCGTGCTCTATAACTTAGAGCGCCTGGGGCTTATTGCGGCGCAGCGTGATAAGGGTGTGACGTTGTTTTCGGCGAGGTCGGCGCAACAGGTCCCAGCAATTTTAGGCAATCGGGCCCGACGCGAACTTGGAAATACTCTTGAGGCAATAGGACTCCTTGAGGAGGAGGTCAAGAAGATCCCTCAGGGGCCGCTGATCATTCCAGGAGGGCTTGAAGTTGAGACCATCAGAGGGCAGCGGGATGTTTATGCGTGGCTAGTTAGTAATCTCGGGTCTTGCGCCTATGATTCTATTTTTAATCCGCAAAAGGCTTTAGTCGGACCGCTCAAGCAAGCTGCTCTAGAGCTGTTACAGCAATCGGCCGTAGCGCAATTCAAGGTACGGGAGATCGTAGTTGGCGGACCGCTTGCAGCTTGGTGGAGGGCGCAGATTGTCAATCCGAATCATCAGCTGAAAGAGGCGGACGCGGCCAGCCAAGTTTCGACTGATTTCAATCTGTGTAATGGTACCGTTTGCATGATTAACTACGAACATGGCGACGAGATGGCGATTCTAATTCGTCAGAAACAGTACTTTACGACGATGGAGGGCATCTTTGAGATGCTCTGGAAGAGGTTGTAGGTTGATCGATAGGAGAGATAGTTTTATTACTTTTTTGCTCTAGGGAGCGATCCGTGGACACGCACGAGCCACTCCGGTTTATTGAGCAGCTACCCGAATTTTCTGGATGCTCACATTCAGAGGAGTATTCTGGTGATGATTCCCAAGGTTTTTATCAATGTTAATTCTGAGGCTCAGGTAGACGCTGGTATTTTGACTCGTCGGTAACCCGTGTACTCGAACTGACCCACGCTGAAGCCCATAGTTTACCACAACGACTACGCTGCTTCTGGGATATGAGTTCTCTATTTTGAAGCGCCCCAAATTGTCTGAGTCGTCTGCCAGGTTAGTTCCTTGAATTAAGCTTGACGGCAAAGGCTCAAATACCGCGGGTGGGTGCCTTTTTCACAGCGAAATCTCCGGGCGAATAACTATGGGGAGTGATGTGGGGCTGCCCACAGGGAAACTACTCTGCACCTCGGGCGACACGATTCTAAAGTCGTCATTGCTGGTCCCTCGCTATTGTGGGCCGGTGATTAACCTGTAACGAAGATAGACTCCGTGACCGCGAGTTCGACTGATCTCCGTGGAAAAAAGCAAAAAAATTGGCGCCGATCCTGATGGGTCGGCGCCGTTTCAAGGGAGCGTAACCGTCTACTTTAACGCCACCGGCCGGCGGTTTACCACCTGCATGGCCGTTGCTACCATTGAGGCAGCGTCGCTTAGGTTGGCGGGAACGATCATCGTATTGCCCACCTTGGCGATATTGCCGAATTCTTTTATGTATTGTTCGGCGACGCGCAGCTGGACGGCTTCGAACCCGCCTGGTGCGGCGATGGCATCTGATACCTGACGTAGTCCCTCGGCCGTAGCTTTGGCAACCGCCAAAATGGCGCTCGCCTGACCCTCGGCTTCGTTGATCTGCTGCTGCCTGCGGGCTTCAGAGGCTTTGATCACCTGTTGCTTCTCGCCCTCAGCGTTATTGACGGCTGCATCGCGATGGCCCTCGGAGGTGAGCACGGTGGCACGCTTTTCGCGTTCAGCGCGCATCTGCTTCTCCATCGCCGCCAGGATATCCTGCGGTGGGGTGATGTTTTTTAGCTCGTAGCGTAGCACCTTGACTCCCCACGCCTCAGAAGCCTTGTCCAGTTCGGTGACGACCTGGGTGTTGATATGGGCACGTTCTTCAAAGGTACGGTCGAGTTCGATCTTTCCGATCTCGCTACGTAGCGTAGTTTGGGCAAGCTGCATGACGGCGTACTGGTAGTCCTGGATGCCGTACGATGCCCGCTCGGGGTTCATCACCTTCATATAGAGGATTCCATCAACGGCAACCTGCACGTTATCCCTCGTAATACAGACCTGTTCTGGGATATCGAGTGCATCCTCCTTGAGTGAGTGGCGGTATCGGATCACTTCGACGAAGGGGATAAGGATATTAAAGCCAGCTTCAATCGTTCGATTGTATTTGCCAAACATCTCGATTACGTAGGCGCTTTGCTGAGGGACAATGGTTACTGTTTTAATGAAAGCGATTACGACGAGTACGACGACTACCAGAGCAACAAATCCAGAGGCGCTCATAAAAATCTCCTTTTGATTATTTAATTAGGCATTGACTACTCATCCTCGCGCTTTAACTCAAGCGTAAGGCCATTAACTTTTAAAACTATGGCGCGGCTTCCCGGAAGTAGCGGAAGAGTACCAAGGTTTTTTCCGTTCCATGTAGAGCCACGAAGCTCAACTTGACCAATCTCCCCAGGAGCTATCTGTGTTCGGATGAGGGCAGATTCGCCCTCGATATTATCGACTTTGTGTTGTTTTCCAGTTGAGGTCCAGGAGAGCAGCTTTCGGCGAACGACGAGAAGCAGCACTATTGATATGAGCGAGAATAGCGCCCACTGCAACCAGATTGGGCCGCCGATGCCGATTCCCGTCAACAGCGCTAACGCCAGTCCGGCGCAGCCGAAGAAAAATAGAAAGAAACTGCTCGGCGTCAGCACTTCACTGACGAGCAAGACGATTCCAAGCACGGCCCAGAGCCACCATTCCATAATCCGCTCCTACTAAACAGTATAGCTGCATTCGTATAGCAATATTTGTACAGGCATTACTTTGACTGTGAAAGAGAGAAGATCCTTGGAGTGACTATGGGTGGGGTAACGGGCTGTAACGATTCAGTATATCTAATCTTTATTAGCAATCGACTGCGCCACCTTAGACGAGTCGACTTTGTAGGTCCCCTTTTGCAGCTGCTCTTTGATCTTCTCAGCGCGGCGCAGCCGCTCGGCCAGCCAACCGAGTGTTAGTGAAGTGATACCGCGTCGCCTAGACTTCTGACCATCATGATTGGAGCTATTCATCAACAACCTCAAATAAAATTGACCCTTCCATCCTGCGTGTTAAGGGCAGTCGGATGATCCTGGGTGAGGCTGAAGGATCTGGAGCGAATCTACCGAAGCGAGGTAGTCGGCACTTTAGGGGGCGCACTCTTGCTGTGGGGGGAGAGGTTTTAATTGCAACTGCTCAATAACCCCTTCAGCGCTGCATCTAAGCGGTTATCACTTCCTCCCCTCAAGAGCATCTAGACGTTTCTCAATTTTCTCGACTCGATCGGCAATCTCCGTTGTCCGATCCTCCCCAATATACATTCCGGTTGCGCGGTCTCTTGAATAATTGTCATGCTTGTTTTTCTCCGCGCCCCCCTCTTTGGTCGGCTCTGCTATCTCCGCCAGGCTTTCCTGAAGCCATGCATGCTGCCCGTCCGGCCCTATTACCTGAAGCCAGCCATTTTTATGTGCTTCTACTACCAGTACTGTGCTTTGAGCAACGTAAAGTTTAACCTCACTACGAGTATCTGGACTTGCATAAAGAGGAGATCTCCCTCGTGTAATAGCGAGCAAATGCGGATGAGGTTGTTCAGATTGACAAGCTAGCACGAGAAGCAGCGAGAGACCGGCCGCTATTGCTGATAATGTTCGGGGTATGTTCATGCAGGTAGTGGACCTAAATGATAACATATTACAAGCTACCCGAATCCTAGTCCCATTCGCCCCCCTGATCAAGCGCCTGTACTGTACGCAAAAAGTGCATCGAGGGCGGACAGCGGAGCACTTTTCCCTCGACTCCGTTTGCTGCCCAATAACCCGTGGTGTACTTGTCGAGGTTTAAAATTTAGGTTACGGCTGCCTTGAGAGGAAACACCACTAGCGGCGCGCGAAGCGCGCCGCTCCGCCCTATTTCAGCAGATCGTGTACAACGTCGTGCATCTTATTGAGTGACTGCATCGCATCTCGTGGGTTTTCTTCGATGCCCTTCTGGGCATCACCAGCAAGCGTCAGAGCGGCATCAAGGTTGCGCACGCTGCTCTGCGCCGCTTCGTTGTTTTGGGCTGCGACATCGGCTCGGTCCACCAGGTCTTGTACCTGTCCCCGAGAGGCCTCAATCGAACGGTGTAGCTCCTCAATTTGGCGCTTGGCCGTTTCTATGACTGTCTTCGTCTGAATGATTGATTCCTTTGTCGTCAAATTTAAAGTCTTCAGGCCAAGGGAATCCTTAGAATGATCGGGGAGTAGTAGGTCAAGTGCCTTACCTAATTTCTCCTCGATCTCGACGCGTATCTTGTCGCCGGCGAGCGGACGTGAGCCATCGGGCGCCTTCGTTTGCATTGTACTCTGCAATTCGGTGACCAGTTGATCGGCCTCTTTGACAAGAGCTTCTCGACGGTGAGGGGGTTGTGATGGGTCTGACGCTTGTTCAGCTATGCCACCGAGGCTTTGCACAATCGTGCCGATCTTGGTGGCTGCCTCTGAAGCAACATTGACCACGGCGATGATTTTATTGAGCGAAGCACGGGTTTCGTTCGTGCTTGCGGCATCCTCTCGCGTGCTCAGATTGACTGACACTGAGTCGCTTGCGGCCTCAGTTTGCGTAGTCGAATCCTGTGCGAGAGGAGATACTTTGGTCAGAGAAGAATTGCTGGATGTTCCGACTTCTCGGAGAGCATCATTTTTTACATCATTTACTTCCATGGTACTACTTACGTCCTTGTTTACAACTTTCCGGGGAACTACCTCTACCCCGAATTGCGAGAGATGAACTCCTTTCCATCCTTCGCCACACCACGTGTATGTAGTGTCGGAACGATTGGCATAAACTTGAGTGAACGGCGTAGGAATGAAATAATTGCCGACTATATTTAGACGTACGCACGTAACTATTTGTAATAACACGCAAATATTGGAGAATGGTGGTTCGTCGTTCACAGGGCGTAATTTTCTGACAAGGCTCGGAATCCTGCACGGGAACTGGAACGTTCGACTGAGCTGATGCCGAAGTCTGCTGCCTGCCTCCGCTCCCGTTCCTTGTTCCCTTCGACTCGGTCGCAAGCTCCCTCGCTCAGGACCGAAGCTAAGTCCAATTAAAGTGAGGGGAAAAAACTGGAGCAGGCTTCGGCCGGGAGCTCAGCCGAACGGAGCTGGAACAGGGATCAGTTCCAGTTCCCGTGCCCGAAGAGATTAGGGAACGGGAACGTTTACGTGCAGGTGCAGGCTTCGACGTGAGCTCAGCCGAACGTTGCACGGGAAAAGACTTTACCCAGACTTATTGAGTCATTACACCTTCGACATCTATGTTTCTTTGGCATGGTTGTGTGCTAAAAACCTCCAAGGTGTTTGGCTAGCGTCCTGTGTAAAGGAGTCCTCGCTCCGATGAAGATCAAGAAAGCAATTATTACTTCGGCCGGCAAAGACCAGCGTACGATACCGTTGCAAACGTTTGTCGACCGTGATGGTCGGCAAAAAACGGCGCTGCGGATTCTCGTGGAAGAAGCGCTCAGCAGCGGTGTTGAGGAGATCGCGGTTGTTGTTCTTCCTGGCGACCAAGAGGCTTATCGTCTTGCCGCCGGAGGTTTGTCGGAGCATCTGACCTTTGTTGAGCAGAAAGAGCCTCGTGGCTATGGCCATGCACTTGCGTGTGCGCGCAAGGTTGTGGGAAACGAGCCGTTTCTGCATCTGGTGAGTGATCATTTGCCCATCTCGGCCAATGAAAAACGTTGTGCCCAACAGCTGGTTGAGCTAGCCGAGGTCGAGAATTGCTCGGTTTCGGCAGTGCAGCCAACCCATGAAAGTGTTCTGCCGCACTTTGGCGCGATCGGCGGACAACGGGTGCCACATAAGGCCGACCTCTATCAGATCGAAAATGTTTTAGAGAAGCCAACACCAACAGAAGCTGAACAATCCCTTATCGTGGCGGGCCTTAGGGCAGGTTATTACCTCTGCTTTTTTGGGATGCATGTGCTTACGCCTAGCGTCATGGATATTCTCGCCGAGATGGAGGAGCGGGTTGGCAAAGGTGAAAAGATTCATCTTTCACCCGCCCTTGCGCGCTTAGCGGCTAAGGAGAAATACCTTGCTCTCCAGGTCCAGGGTCGGCGTTATGATATGGGTGGAAAGTATGGCCTTCTCTTCGCGCAGATGGCCTTGGCCTTGGATGGCGAGGAACGTACCGAGGTGCTCACGCATCTGGTTGAACTATTGGCCACGAGAAAGGTGTAGGAGAGCCATCGCCGCCGATGAACAATACACTGATAGAAATCATTACCTCGGTAGATCCGAAGCTGCGCAATCAGTCGCTGGAAACTGCCATCGCTGAATTTTCATTGTCGCGCTTACTTTCCGAGTGTGCGGCGCTTGATCTGTTTCGCCGTACTAGCCCCAATCTTTACGAACGGGTGCGGGCACTTTTTTTCCTGTATTCGATTCACCGTTACACTATCCCACAACGGGGAGGTGTTACGCCGCGTGGTTTTATATCGTTCGTTGCCTATGAGCATCTCCTCAATCGTCGATTTGAAGAGGCTATTGACCTCTTCCTGGCTGAGCAGAAGCAGCACGGACCTTCGTCGGCACTGTCGAGTGGGATTGCCGCTGCCTACAAAGACCTCGCCTTTGCCACGCTTGCTAATCAGGTGCGGCGCTCGGTGCGTAGCGTTAAGGGCAATCAATGGATGTTTCGAGTCGGGCATGGTGGCGATCATCCTCTGCATATTCGCCCGGAACTGATGCAGAAGAGTCTGGAGACCGGGCTTTATCCGATCCTTGCCGAAAAAACCCCCGTGCGCATGGATCTCTCACATTCCGGCTGGAGTGATATATTCTTTTTAGGCATGGATTATCCCGAGGGCGCTCGGGTGCTGAATGTCTCAATCGATCTCGCCGTTAAAGGGCGAGATTGCGCACCTCGGCCGCCGGTTGAGGCGTATCTAAGGGTGATCGATACCCCGGTGCTGCGCTTGGTTAGTGTTGATCTAGCGGCGGAAGTTGAGATTAAGAGCCTGCCTGAGGTTTTTGATTTTGCCCACGACTATCTCGGTCTTTTGAAGGCGGCGGTAATTGCGGCCGGCATAATTCCCCCAGGACTCGAAGGCTCCGGCCAGGATCTAGCCGCTGTTTTAGCGCAGATAGTCGGCCCAGGTCTCGGTCTTGAGATAGTCTCCAACGTGAACAATATCCCCAAAGGGAGCCGTCTTGCCGTCTCGACCAATTTGCTAGCTGGACTAATCGCTGTTTGCATGCGCGCCACCGGCCAGGCAAAAAGTTTGACCGGCGTTCTTCAAGAATCCGAGCGCAGATTGGTGGCAGCGAGGGCTATCCTTGGAGAGTGGCTCGGGGGAAGTGGTGGTGGCTGGCAGGATTCCGGCGGGGTGTGGCCGGGGATGAAGCTCATCTCAGGTGCCATCGCGGCAGAGGGAGATCCGGAGTATCAGTCTAGTCGGGGACGGTTGCTGCCTAATCATCGGATTCTTAGTGAGCAGGATTGCACCGCCGATACCCGACAAAAGCTTCAGGATTCACTCGTCTTGGTCCACGGTGGCATGGCCCAAAATGTCGGTCCAATTCTTGAGATGGTTACCGAGAGGTATCTCTTGCGTTTAGAGCGCGAGTGGCAGGGGCGTCAACAGGCGACCACTATCTTGGACGAAATTCTAGCAGCGCTTAAAGCCGGCGATGTGCGCCGTGTCGGTGAGCTTACGACGACCAATTTTTTTGAGCCGATTCAGACGATCATTCCTTGGGCCAATAACTACTATACTGAAAAGCTTATAAGCAGTACGCGGCAGAAATTCGGCCCCAAATTTTGGGGGTTCTGGATGTTGGGTGGCATGTCCGGTGGGGGCATGGGCTTTATCTTCGATCCTGCTGAAAAGCAGCGAGGGCAGGTTTTCCTGCAGGAGCTTATGGCCAAAACTCGCCGTGAGCTGGAGCATGCACTCCCCTTTGCTATGGAACCGGTGGTATACGACTTTAGCATTAACCAGAACGGAACGTCGGCTGAGCTTTTGAGCGATGGCAATGCAATTCTTCCCGCTGGTTATTATGCCAATATTGTTCCTGGCTTGCTGCGCGCTGACCCGCACCGGCTCTCACCACTTCGTCGAGCCGAGCTAAATCGTTTTGGCTTGGCCTGTCGCACCACACCTGAACTGGGTGGAATGGTGCAGACCCTTTTTGATCGCCTTTTCCCGGGTGGTAAGGATGATGCCAGGAGTAGTCAGTCATTGGCAGGATTATTAGAGGCCAATGGATTCGATACCAAGCAGCATCAAGCTATTAGGAGCGACCTAAAAAATGGCCGAATTGGGTTGGCCCAAAATCGGCTGCCTACGTCCACGGTTATTGAAGATGTCCGCACTGAGGACGTGGCTCTTGTGGAGGACGAAGCAGGCGCGCGGTGCCGCAAGCTCGGTGAGTCCGCTCTGGCAGAAGGTTCCGTTGCTGTGGTGTCGCTCGCGGCGGGTGTCGGTAGCCGTTGGACTCAGGGTGCTGGTGTTGTTAAGGCGCTTCACCCCTTTGCTCGTTTGGGTGGTAAGCACCGCTCCTTTATCGAAGTGCATTTGGCCAAAAGCATGAAGACGGGGCACGAATGTGGTACTACACCTCTGCACGTTATTACGACCTCGTACCTAACTCACGCACCGATCACCCAGTTTCTGGCGGCGCAAAAAAATTACGCTTATCAGGGACCACTTTTTTTATCTCAGGGTCGATCTATCGGCCTCAGGTTCGTGCCGATGGTGCGCGACCTTCGCTTTGCCTGGGAGGAGCTCCCTCAACGGGTGCAGGATGTGCAGAAGCAAAAGGTGGTCGAAAGTGCTCATCACGCGCTCATGGGCTGGGCTCGCTCGACCGGTGAATCAACGGATTATATTGATAATCTACCGCAGCAGTGTCTTCATCCGGTTGGGCACTGGTATGAGATTCCCAATCTGTTCTTAAATGGCACGCTGGAGAAAATGCTTGAAAGCCGTCCGTCTCTTCGCTACCTGATGCTCCACAATATCGACACGTTGGGAGCGACGCTGGACCCCGCGGTGCTTGGACTGCACATCGCCAAGGATAACTGCCTCTCCTTTGAGGTCATTACCCGCCGTATTGAGGATCGCGGTGGCGGCTTGGCGCGCGTCAATGGCCAGGTGCGTTTGGTGGAAGGGCTCGCCGTGCCTCGTGAGGAGGAGGAGTTTAAGCTCTCCTACTACAACTCGATGACTACCTGGATTGAGATCCATAAGCTGCTTGATGCTTTTGGCCTGACCAAGAACGACCTCGCTGATAAGGAGAAAGTTGGCGCCGCAGTGCGTAAGGTTGCGGCACATATGCCCACCTATATCACGCTCAAAGAGGTAAAAAAGCGCTGGGGGTATGGACAGGAGGATGTTTACCCGGTCGTGCAGTGGGAGAAGCTTTGGGGTGACATGAGCGCGCTTCCTGGGGTGCGCAGTGGCTTTTTCGTTGTCCCACGCTATCGCGGTCAGCAGCTCAAAGAGATCGCCCAGCTCGACGGCTGGCTGCGTGATGGCTCGGCTGAGTATGTGGAGAAGCTTTGTCGGTGGGGGTGAGGGAGGCTGAAATCAGCGATCTGCAATCTGCTTTCGGCTGACCGCATCAGCTGCAGATCTCAGCCGCACCCGGTCTGCGGGGGCCCTCGGACGGTGTCGGTAGCTTTTATAAAATCCCCACAACCTGCATTATCCAGCGGCGCTGGTCGTTCGTGTCGTCGGTGACCATCTGTGTATGCAGGTAGTCATAGGCTGCTTGAACTCTTAGGTTGTACTTTGAAAAATAATAAGTCACATCTGCGGTCGCTTGGTTGATCAGGTTAACATTCTTGCACGCCCCGCTGCCCTGGCCGTCGGCGCAGTTAATCATGGCCCAACGTCCGGCAATTTCAACCCTCTTTGGTACGATAAAGTAGCCACTTTGGATGTAGGCGCCAGTCGTTGTAAAGGACTCGCCACCGCTAGGGCTCTCGTGGGATAGGTAGAATTCGGCGTTAATCCCTAGTCCGCGATACTTAAGGTTGGCATCGGTGCTGATGCGGTTGACGTCGAGATCACTTGTCACCTGTTGATTAACAGTATTTTGCGGCGAGTAGGCATAAGCGGTTCCAAAGCTCAGAGCGGGCTGCTCTGTAAAATCGAGATCGCTCTCCTCGTACGCGTTCATCTTTCCTATCGGATTCCAGCGTACGTCTGAGGTGAACATATTTTTTGTATCGGTGGCCTGTGTGTTTACGCCCT
Source organism: uncultured delta proteobacterium (assembly GCA_903922175.1). Classification (GTDB taxonomy): domain Bacteria; phylum Bdellovibrionota_C; class UBA2361; order UBA2361; family CAIXSY01; genus CAIXSY01. The sequence goes on from CAIXSY010000168.1 coordinate 15,151, forward strand.
CCCCCGTGCTGTTTCCGTTCGTTGCTGAGAGGGCCGCAATGAGCTTGTTCTCAAAGAACTTGGCGGCAGCTCTGGCGCCCGACTGATAGCCGTAGCTGAAGTAAGCTGATGAAGTCGAGACGTCGGGAAACATGAGCTTGAAGCTGCCATTGACAAACTGGCGGCTGATGGGTGTTTTGAATTGGCCCATTCTAAGGTCGAGCCAATCAGACGTGTTCCACCCGAGATAGTTGTCAAGAGCCTGCTGGGTCTTGAGGTCATATTCGAACTTATAGGTGAACTCCTTTTGGAGGGCGTCACCGGAAAGAATCATGCGCGCATTGCGTACATCGAAGCTCGAAGTGTTTTCTTTTGCTGGCGGGGCGTCGGTATAAATATATGATGTTTTAATCTGGCTTGTGAGCAGGAGAGAGAAGCGATTGTCCGGTGTTTCGATTCTTGCTCCGTCCTTCCAATACACCTTCATCGCATTTTCCTGGGCCATCGAGGGATCAGGATCGGAGTGACGATTAATTACGCCACGTTCGATCAGCAGATCCTCGAGCGGTGTCGCTCTGACATCGCAGAGGGGAAGAAGGGTGAGGGAGCAGATTAGAATGATGCTGCGCATATGGAATGAATCTCCCAGATAACAGGAGAGTAAACAGTTGCCAGCATTGGCGCAACAGCCAAATATTGGTAGTAGGTTACGAGCGAGGCTTGGAACTGCTCAATAACCCCGGTAGGTAACTGCTTGCCCCTAATCGGCTAACGCTGACGTCTTAGACGTCAACGTCATCGGTTCTCAGAAGGGTCATTTTGCTGGGGTTATTGAGCACTTACCAGACCTACGAGTGTTGAACTCAGGGCAATCGCATTTGAACCAGCCGGAGTGCTTAGGATTTTTCGGTTAGGAATATTTAACGCGAAGGAACGAAGGAGCGAAGGTAGTCAATTGACTAC
>CAIXSY010000169.1 GCA_903922175.1 uncultured delta proteobacterium
TAAACAGCGCAGCTCGGGAAATTTCGCCAACGCTCTGGCAGAGCATATGCGTCGATTAGCAGCGGGCTCTGAGTAGCGAAATTTTTTGGTGCAGTAGGCGAACAAAGAGCCGTAGCCTTCCACAAGAAATAGTTCTCGTCTCTCGACCTCGATCAGATGCTCCAACACCTGCGTGGAAGTTGTGCGCTCATGCTTTACCAACGCTTCGAGGGCGACCGATAGCTCTTTGTTCGATAAACTACGAATTTCCATACCACAAATCTCCTCTAAGAGAGTTTTTTATTATAATCTCTATATAACATGGAACTTTTGGGAGCCTCAGGTTTGACCTGCAAGGCTACTTTAGATGGGCGAAACGATGCACGGAGCGTTTTTAGGTACGTCGATCGATGGCGCGACTTATAGAGCTTTAAGATGGCACTATGGTGCATTCAAAAAGTTTATGCAGGGCGAATGCTCAAAACCTGTCTATAGAAAAATAAAATAAATTTACGAATTTCCCACGCGCAAGCGTGACTCTTCTTTCGTTCGTTCCCCGCGCGCTACTTTCTTGATTCTAAAATCCCACCCGGTAGTTCCCTAATGCGTAAAATCCCAGGGGGCTGGGGACAGCGTCCCCAGATTAGACAAGTAGTTTGGATTTCGTCAGCTGTAAACTTAGGGCGAGTATCTGAAAATCCTACGGATTCAGGACCGCTAAAGCCCTAAAATCATGCTTTATCAAAAACTTAGCGAGTTACCGGAGCCGCGGCTCACCCACAGATTCTGCTGAGGAGCCAGAATCAGGACCATGACCAGCACCAGAACTAAACCAAATCGTTCTATCTCATTGGTCCGCCCGGCTTCAGCCGAAAAAGCGACTTACAGCCTAGCTGCCACCAGATCGCCAACATACGCATGAAGTGCCGCCTCGCCGCCCGTATGCCAAAACAAGACCTTATCTTCTTTGCGAAATACGCCTTGTCGAACTAAAGATATTAATCCAGCCAGTGCCCTACCGGTGTAAACAGGATCGACCAATATCCCCTCCGTCCGGGCGAGAAGAGAGATCGCCCCTGTAATCCGCTATCAGCTAGCTGCCAGCTTTCTGCTTTCCGCTTTCCGCTGACTGCATCAGCAACGGACTTCGGCCAAGACGGGAGCCTCTGAAGGGGACCTAGCGGTACGCAGAGGAAGGTTTTTCAGAGGCTCCTTATATTGCTATCCGAGATGCCTCATAGACCTTAACAATAGCGTAAACCATATCAAGCAACGGAGTACTCAAGTTAGCATCACGCGCGCATCGAACCAAAGCAGCGTGCAGGGTTTCAATCTCAGTTTGATTCCCAGCTTCGATATCCAAGAGCAACGATGTCTTGGCATTTTTACCCTCGTTCTTACTATATTCGAACAAACAAACCGCGATCTCGGATCGCGCTACCATGTTTGCCCCTCGCCACAAATGTTACATCCGCGCCGCTCTTTGCAAGCAGGCCGCCGAAATAGCCACCAGTCCCTCCTGCACCCACCACGAAGATCCGCATAATATCCTCCGAAATGTCACAAATTACGAGAAATAAACGTGCTTGTTGAGGGCTAGAAGCTCCGAAGTTTTCGTGTGCGGGCGCGGTAGCGGTCCGCACCACGAAAATTTCGGAGCTTCTCTAAAACGAAACTGCCCGGAATGACATAAGCCATCCCGGGCAGTTTCGTCTGTGCACGATCCCAAAGAAATAGCGCGCAGCAATATCTAGATCGCCACTGCCTAGATCGCAACCGCGTCGGCGAGCCACTTGGCCACGACGAAGGAGACGATAACCAGGGATTCGATCAGGGCCAGACCAAGAATCATGGGAACGAAGACCTTTCCCGATGCCGACGGATTACGACCGATCGCCTCAAGAGCGGCGCTCACAGTCTTGCCTTGTCCCAACGTACCACCAAGGGCGGCAACACCAATGGCGATACCGGCGCCGATGGCGATAAAGCCCTTACCCGAACCATCTTCGGCAAAGGCAAACGCCGGAGTGGCGAGCGTGGCTAGTCCAAATATCAGTGCATTATTAAGAATTCCTTTCATTTTTCCTCCTATCACGTAGTTATCTGTTTAATCAGTTATATCAAAAGCAAACTGGCTAGTGCTGTGCGTGCCCCTCACCCTCACCTTCCTCATGCTGCGTAGCAAGAAGAATATACACCATCGTCAACGTAGTAAAGATGAAGGCCTGCATGAAGGAGATGAAGGTGCCAAGAACATAGAAGACAACGGGGAAGCCTGGCCACAGCATTTCGTTAAAAATCGAAAGTACGGTGTGATCCGCCGTAATATTCCAGTAAAGACGCATGTTGAGCGTCAGGATTCTAAGCGGCAGGGTAAGAAAAACTTCCAACAGAAAGAGGAATAGCCCAACAAAAACAATGGGAAACTTGGTCAGCGTCCCAAAAAAATGCAGCAGATACTTGCCTAAACCATTGTAACGAATGCCTAAGTAGTTGAAGTAGATAAACACCACGATAGCCATACCGACATCGACCCAGACCGTAGTGGTCAATGCCGGAACACCAGGAATAAGGCCAAGTAGGTTAGATGTCAGGATAAAAAGGAAAATCGTACCCGTAAAGGGGAGAAACTTGCGATTCTCTTTACCAAGGATTGAATCCTGGAAATGAACAAAGGCCTCAACAAAAAAATCAAAAAAACCTGATATCGTGACTCGACGCTGAGGAATTATCGCCCGAGACTGTCCCTCACGAGAAGCAATCCTCGCCGCAGCGCTGCGACCAATAAGAATCAAGCACAAGCCAACCACCACCGCAGTAATATACTTCTGGGTGTTCTGGTCGGCTATAAACGGACTAAGATAGGTATAGTGCGATTCCATTTGACGCTACCGGTCTCCTCTAATAATCTCAAATTTCGACGAGGAGCATCACTCTTTTATAAGAAATCACCACAGATTGCAAATAGTTATGTAACTAGTCGGCAACTGCTCATTAACCCCGGGTAAGCCTAAATCTTGAACTTGAACTGCTCCTGATTCCTGTTCCCTCTCCTTTTCATATTCCAATCAGGAGGATAAGGGGCAGGTGCAGGAATCGGGAACAGTTCAAGTTCAAGATTTAGAATTGCCCGGACTTAATGAGTAAATCCCCCAAAAGACCCTAACCATATAGACCTACAGCTCTTTTATGTTCCACACCCCCATCACAACTGCCCCCGGTATAAAGCTGAAAAAACCGATCAAGAATGAGTACATCTGCACTGTCGGAAGCAGAGACAGAAGCAATACTAAAACGAGGAAGGCTGAAATTTTCCCGACTAGGACAAGCAGCATCGGCAGCGTCTTGAGGGTTCCACGCAAAACCGCATCGGAAAAGAGCGCGATAATTTTTAAATTTACGAGAGACGACAGCAATCCACATACCAACGCTAACACACCTAGGTTAACATGCAGCAGCACACAGAACACAAAAAGCAGGGCGAGGATGACCACACCACACATCGCCGTCCACTTCATCAGCTGTGTATATTGATCACGATCGCAACTCACCGGGGCGTCCCTCTTCATGGTGGGACGAAAAATAGCATAAAACTGCCTAGAATTGATACTTTTTCACAAAGGAAGATCGTGTTCCACGAACGCACCGCAGAACGATCGGCGACCACTTTCTTCGCTCGGGGAGCAAAAACAACTTTAGGCTAGTTGTAGTAAAAAAAAAATTACACGCTGAAACGATTGATCTGACTTGCATTCGCCCTCGTGGATTTATTTTTTTTTATTTGTTGTTGTAAAATCTTCCACTCCTCACTAATTATCATCATCCATGCTGCGGCTTGAGAGATGCTTGCGGTTCGCGTCTCGGTCGTTCTCAGCATGGAATAAAGAGGCGGTTAGGTTTCTCTGCTCTCGTTCTTTGAAAGCGGTCGGTTGTTCGCGAAGGATTCTGCTCCACGGGTAATCTTCAAGTCTACTGGAAACACATGCAAGTCGGAAGTCTGAACACAGGCCGATATATTAACACAGAGAGTGTTGTCTTTGGTTCTAAACAACACAGCGACAGTACGATGGCAATCCGAATGGAGCGATTCCCGGCCTTGGACGCTTCGTGTTCAGCGGACACGTTGTTCGGTAGCTCTCCAGTACTCCTCAAACATTCACGGTCTCCTAGCTCAGCTGGGCACACTATTAAGTAATTTATATTAGGTAACTCCCCTTATGGAGCAAGATTTCGAAAGCTCCTCCTCCATAGCCGTGTGCGACCTTGGCGCACCCAATAACGGCGCCCCCCCCGAGAAGATCGCTTGGGAGAGGGAACTCGCCTCGATTCACGGCTCATTTGATCCGCAAATCTATACCGCATACGTGCGCCCCCTTAAAGTCGCGGCTTTCAATGATGCGGCGGCGGAGCTCACCCTCTCGGCCCCCTCTCGTTTTCTCTGTACACACGTTGATAAGAACCTAAAAGAGAAGATCCAAGAGGCTTTGAGCGTTCGCGTTGGTATTAAGACCCTGTCTCTCAAGTTCACTGTCGACACCTCACATAATCACGAAGAGGTCTCACGCCCCTTCGTCGTTGTCAAAAAACCTATTGAAACAACCCCATCCCCGCGTCATTCAAGCAGTGACCTCTCTTTGGGTTTTAACCCAAAGTATACGTTCGATACCTTTGTCGTTGGCAGAAGCAATGAGTTCTGCCATGCCGCAGCACTACGCGTTGCGGAGCAGCCTGGCCAAAGCTATAACCCATTTTTCATCTACGGCGGCGTCGGGTTGGGGAAAACCCACCTTCTCCACGCGATTGGCAACTCAGTGCTACAGCGAGATCCTTCTGCACGCGTGCTCTATCTCTCGTCCGAGACCTTCACCAATGAGCTGATCCAATCTTTGCGTCACGACAAGATGGAGGAGTTCAAGAGACGATTACGCGGGATTACGGTTTTGCTGATCGACGATATCCAGTTTATCGCTGGAAAAGAGCGCACCCAGGAGGAATTTTTCCATACCTTTAATGCGCTCTACAACGCCAAACGTCAGATCGTAATTACCTCGGACAAAATGCCTCAGGATATCCCAGGATTAGAAGAGCGCCTACATACGCGCTTTTCATGGGGACTAACAGCCGACATGCAATCTCCAGACTTTGAGACACGCGTGGCTATATTAAAGAGCAAGGCGGCCAAGGAATGCGTAGCGTTGCCTGAAGATGTGGCGCGCCTCATTTCTGAGCGCATTTCAACCAATGTGCGCGAACTCGAGGGGGCCCTGACGCGACTACACGCCATCAGCAGCCTACAAAAGACAGCGATTAACCTCGAACTGGCCAAGGCTGCACTTCTGCCGCTTTTGCAGTCTCGCCGGGTTAACATTTCAATCGAAGATATTAAGCGCGCCGTGGCCCTGCATTTTGCGGTCAAAGTTTCAGATCTGACATGCAAGAGACGCACCAAAGCTGTTTCTTATCCGCGACATGTCGCCATGTACTTAGCACGAAAACACACGAGCGCCTCTTACCCCGAGATAGGAGCACAGTTTGGTGGCCGCGACCACTCAAGTGTTATCCACGCAGCTAATACCATCTCTATGAAGGCGGCCTCTGAGCCGGAGGTACGTAACCTGGTGCTTGAAGTCGAAAAAAGGCTACTCGGTGGATAGCTAGCCGTTCGGAAACATGCCATTTCCCCACCCATAATGTGCACAACGTGCCTAAGTGGCGGATTATATACATAATTATCCGGTAATTGCTGTGGTTTACTTGGTTATTTTCTGGGGGAAATTATGTCTTGCGTGGGGATTACTTTTTTGCTGTGGGGTATTCATATCTGTTGCACCGCGATCGCCAACAGGTTGTGGGCTCTATTTTGAAAATGGTTACTGCTAATTAGCCCTTCTTTCCACCGTTTTTTATTTGCCTACTACTCCTACTGTTTTTTATATTATCTTTCTTATCTAATAAGCATACAAAAAATATAGAAATTCACGTATGAGGTGGTGTACATTTCGATGTAGTCTTTTCTAAATCCTTTTTGTTTTTTAAACACGTATGGAACTTACACTCAGCAAAGAAGCTTTTAGTCGGGCGCTCTCAATAACGCAGAGCATCGTTGCCAAAAAAACAACGATGCCCATTCTGGTTAACGTCCTCCTTTCTACGAGCGATGGACAGTTGAGGATCTCTGCCACCGATCTTGAGATTACGGCTGTAGTTAGTGCGCAGGCAAAAATAAAAACAAAAGGAAGCACCACGGTTAACGGCAAGATTCTTGCCGATCTTGTGAGGGAGCTTCCCGATGGTGATGTCACCCTTAAACTAAGCGAGGGAGAAAGGCTTGAGGTTACCGCCAAGGGAACGAAGCTAAAGATTGTCGGGATTAGCGCAGAAGAGTACCCAAGTTTACCAGGGGTACTTTTCGAACCGCAGACGAAGGTCTCCTCGAAGCAGCTTCTCGAGATGATTAACAAGACGCTCTATGCTGTTTCTAGTGACGAGACGCGTTTTAACCTCAATGGGGTGTGCTTCGAGATCGTATCTGAAGACAGTGGCAAGAAGGCCAATAACACTTTACGTATGGTAGCCACGGACGGACATAGACTGGCGATTATAACGCGTCCGGCAGGAAATTTAAATTTTCAGGGAAGGGTTATCGTCCCACGGAAGGGGCTTTCTGAAATTCGAAAAGTGCTAAATCCTGAGCAGGATGCTCCGGTTGGACTTGAGATTAAGGAGGGCTTCCTTATCGTTGAGAGCGGCGATACTCGCGTCTCCATGCGCCTTGTGGATGCAGAGTATCCGAATTACGAACAGGTTGTACCAAAAGAAAAGGGTACCATAGCAGTCCTCCCCGTTACAGAACTTTCACAAGCATTGCGTCGTGCCGCACTTTTGGTGAGCGATAAGGGCAAGTGCGTTAAGATGGAGTTTGCCTCTGGGCTACTTAGGATATCGAGTTCAAGTCCAGAGCTCGGAGAGGGTGTTGAAGAGATTCCGATTAAATACGCCGGCCAGCCATTGAGCATCGGCTTTAACGCGGTTTATATATTAGATGTAGCCATGTCGCTTGGAGAAGCCCAGACCATGAGCATCGAGCTTAGTGGCGAGCTTGGAGCGGGCAGGTTCTTTGGCGAAGGCGATGAGTCGTATTTCGGTATTATTATGCCGATGAGACTGAGCTAGCTCCTTGTATCTCAAATCGCTTCGCCCTTATCAGTTTCGTAATCTTGAGGACCGCAGTGTTACCTTTGAGTCGGGGGTAAATGTCATTGTCGGTCAAAATGGTCAGGGGAAAACGAACCTTGTTGAAGCTATCTATTTGCTTGCACTAACTAAATCGTTTCGAACGAGTGATAGTAGTGAATTGATCCGCTGGGGAGAGAAGTCGGCTTCGATCTTTGGTGTTGTCGCGGGAAGCGCCGGAGATGTTGAGCTAGGGGTGGCCATTGAAGAGCGCGGGCGGGGTTTTTACCTAAATGGGCAGAAACTTAAAACAGTGACTAACTTCTTAGGGCATTTTATCGGAGTTTGTTTTTCGCCGACGGATCTTGCCTTGCTCCAAGGAGCACCAGCAGGAAGGCGAAAATTTCTTGATAAACATATCGCCGATCTGACGCCTGCGCACATGGGAAGCCTGCTTACCTATAACCGCGCGCTACAAAATAAGAATAAACTTCTCAAGGAAGGGATACATAATCCCGCACTACTTGATTCATGGAATCAGATTTTGGCCAAGGAAGCGCTGCGCATCGTGCAGGAGCGAGAAGAGTTCGTTACCCTCTTGCAGGCCAAGGCGGGGAAAATATACGCCGAGTTCTGTGATGGGGATGGCACCCTAACGCTCGGGCTTTCGACAAATATAAAAAGTGGGCTACGTTCTCCAGAAGCGTTGTTAAGTGAATATGAACGCTACAAGGGGCGCGAAATAGCGATCGGCAATGCTTTGCTTGGTCCGCATCGAGATGACCTTACCGTGACCCTCGGCTCTAGGGATGCGCGAGCCTTTGCCTCCCAGGGACAGTGTCGAAGTATCGTCTTGGCGCTCACCTTGGGGGTAATAGAGCTGCTCGAAGCCCGTCGTGGTGAGTCCCCGGTAGTCCTTCTTGACGACGTCAACTCAGAGCTTGATAAGAAACGAAGCGACGCGTTCTTTTCGCTCGTGCTTCAACAGAACCGCCAGATCTTTGTGACCGGCACTGACGCAAGTGTTAGTCACCTTACCGTTGGTAAGGGCTATAATGTATTGATGGCAGAAGCGGGGAGGGTATCTACTGTAACTGCTAATAATTCGTGAGCGTGAACGTGCTCGTGGTCGTGGTCGAAGAGTGTGCCGAATCGGCTAGTTACATCGACCAGGAGTAACTGCTCAATAAGTGTGGGTAATTCTAAATCTTGAACATGAACTGGAACGTTCGACCGAGCTCACGTCGAGGCCTGTTCCCGATTCCTGCTCCTTATCCTCTTGATTGGAATAGGAAAAGGAGCAGGGGCAGGAATCAGGAGCGGTTCAAGTGCAAGTTCAAGCAAGTTCCTTTTGCCCGGGGTTATTGAGCAATTACGACCAGGAGCACGTTCACGTTTCTCCTACCCACACTCTTTGATAAGTTATCGAGGCTTACGGCAACCCCCTATAACCACTCTCTTTTTATTGCACAAAGAGAGCACTTGGTAGCTTTACTAACTGTGCATAACCTACCTATAATATTCAAAATTTTAGTAATTTATAAACCTCCGCAATGTCTATGGAGAACGCTGTACCAGTGGAAGCCGTGCCGGTCGAACCAGTAGCCATCGCTACCTACGATGCCGATAAGATCAAGATTCTTGAGGGACTTGAGGCTGTTCGTAAGCGTCCGAGTATGTACATCGGTGATACCTTCGATCGTGGCTATCACCACCTCGTCCAGGAGGTGCTCGACAATTCAATCGACGAGGCTCTCGCCGGATTCTGCAATATCATCACCGTCATCTTGCACAATGACGGTTCGTGCTCTGTCGAAGACAATGGGCGCGGTATTCCAACCGATATGCATCCTACGGAAGGGGTAAGTGGCGTGCAGGTGGTGATGACGAAGCTGCATGCTGGGGGAAAGTTTGAGAAAGAGGCTTATAAAGTTTCGGGCGGTTTGCACGGTGTTGGTGTCTCCTGCGTCTGCGCGCTTTCCGAAAGGCTGATCGTTGATGTCAAGAAGAACGGCAAGAAGCACACCATGGAGTTTCATCGCGGCGACCCCCTTGCCCCACTCAAAGAGCTTGGGCCCTGTGAGGGCAGTGGAACCTTGGTGCGCTTCTACCCCGACCACACGATCTTCACTCAGACCAAGGACTTTTCCCTTGAAACGTTGACGCAACGCATCCGTGAGCTGGCCTTTCTCAATGCGGGGCTTAAGATCGTCTTGATCGATGAACGGATAGATTTCCATCAGGATTTTCACTACGAAGGTGGCATCTGCAGTTTTGTTAAGCACATCAATAAAAATCGCCAGCCGATCTTTCCCGAGCCGATCTACGTTAAGGCGGAGAAGGACCACATTGTTGTTGAAGTAGCCCTGCAGTATAACCGCGAGTATCAAGAGAATATTTACACCTACGCCAACAACATCAACACCACCGAGGGCGGGACACATCTGGCTGGTTTCCGCGCGGCACTGACGCGTTGCCTGAACACCTACGCCACCAAGAACAACCTTCTCAAGGATGCCCCCGAAGGCATTAGCGGCGATGATACGCGTGAGGGCCTTGTGGCGGTGATTAGTATTAAGATTCCCGAGCCGCAGTTTGAAGGCCAGACAAAAACCAAGCTCGGTAATAGCGAAGTTAAAGGTTTTGTTGAGCAGATCGTCGGCGAAGGCTTATCGCAATTTCTTGAGCTCAACCCGGCCAATGCTAAGCTCGTCATCGGCAAATGCCTCGAAGCAGCGCGAGCACGCGAAGCAGCACGCAAAGCACGCGAGCTTGTCCGGCGTAAAGGCGCTCTCGACTCCGCAGCCCTTCCCGGTAAGCTGGCTGACTGCCAAGATGAAAATCCAGAGACCTGCGAACTGTTCCTCGTCGAGGGCGATTCTGCAGGTGGCTCGGCCAAGCAGGGACGCGATAGAAAGCATCAGGCGATTTTGCCGCTCAAGGGTAAAATTCTTAACGTAGAAAAGGCGCGTTTTGACAAGATGCTCGCCTTCGAAGAGATTCGCACGCTGATAACGGCGCTTGGTACCGGTATCGGGACCGAGGATTTTGACATCTCGAAGCTGCGCTACCACAAGATAATCATCATGACAGATGCCGATGTCGACGGTAGTCACATCCGCACCCTGCTCTTGACCTTCTTCTATCGCCAGATGAATGAGACCATCTCTCGCGGCTATCTCTATATCGCTCAGCCGCCGTTGTACAAGGTCAAGCGTGCTAAGAGCGAGCGCTATATGAAGGACGAAGGCGAGTTTGCCGACTTTATCATCAGCGCGGCCCTAGAAGGCACTGAGCTACATTCGGCCCATGGCAAGGTTAGCGCTGCAGACATCGTCAAGTCCGAGGTCGTCTCTCTGACGGATATGCGCGAGTACCTGCACAAGTTTGACCTTGAGCGATTTGACCCGCGCGTGGTTGAGGTCTTCGGTGATATGGAATTCGACAGTGATGGATTCCGCAGCGAAGCTGCACTCCAATCCGTAGCTGAAGCCCTTAAGTTCCGTCTCGATGCTGCCATCACCGGTGATAAGGGCGTGCTGGTCAAGGCCGCAGGCGTAGCCGGCGAGTATGAGATCGAGGTGACGACGCGGATTAAGGGCGTGTTGCGTCGAAGCATCCTTTCGCACGCGCTTGTCCTGCGGGCTGATTTTAGCAAGCTTCGCCGAACGCTGATTGAGGCGCGCAGACTCGGTGCCGCGCCCTATACGCTCAAGGAGGTCACCGATGGCTCGGAGATCTTTACGGCCAAGGATTTTAAAGAGCTTATCAGCCTCGTCGATGAGCGCGGACGAAAGGGGTTGACGATCAACCGCTTCAAAGGTCTTGGCGAGATGAACCCGGAGCAGCTCTGGGAGACCACCATGGATCCCCAAAACCGGCGTCTGGTCAAGGTCAACGTCGAAGACGCCATTCTCGCCGATGAAATATTCACCGTGCTTATGGGTGACGAAGTCGAGCCGCGGCGCAAATTCATCGAAGAGAACGCGCTGAAGGTGAAGAATCTAGACATTTAGGTTTGGTCCTCGCGGACCGAGGTCTACCCTTTTTTTGCACCCTGTTGAACCGAGCCGCGCATTCGCGCGGAAGAGAGAGTCGAGCATATCTGAGATCTGCAGTCAGTTATCAGCTGCCTGCATCAGATTCAGCTGCAGCATCAGTTGCGGCCGCAGCCGACGGCTTTAGCCGTAACTCCTGATCAGGCAGTAGACGTTAGCGGCCAAAACGTCAGCTAACTGAACGGCCTCTGCGCTGGGCTCAGGGCTAATGTCCAGAATTGCCTGACACTCTCTGACCGACCCAAAGGCCATGTGGAAGAA
>CAIXSY010000170.1 GCA_903922175.1 uncultured delta proteobacterium
ACGTCCGCGCTCCCAGGAAGATCAAAAATCGCCCGCACTTATTGAGCAGTTACCTGCCTGACTGGTAACCTACTAGTAGAATTAGGGTTGTTTGGTGTTTGAGTGCGCATCCCGTGGTGATACAATGAAATACCACTAATCTCAGAATGACCTGGGGGCTGGTGTTGTAAAGGTGGAGCGTATATGGGTTATCTGATGCTTTCGGTTATTGCTGCTACTGCACTCGTTGTTAGCATTTCAGTCCACTTTATGGCTTGGGTCAACATTGATCCACCGTTCCATAGCTTGGTGCCCATGCTCCACGTTGGCGCAATTATTCTTGGCATTCCGCTCGTCTTGTTCGCGGAATTAACCAAACCAAAAACGGCAGGGCGTAACAATCTTGGGCATCTATTCGCCGAAGTGCCCTCGTGGGCGCGTGTTGCATGTTACTGTCTTTTCCCATATGCAGTATTAAACTTTATCTATTTTATATACTGTACAAAGCTATTTCCGCGGCATGCCGTCCCATTCTTAGTCGAATTGCGGGGTTTTTCTGGACATTGGATGTTGTTTTATGGTTGGGAGGCGGCGGGGTTTTTAGGACTTGCCAGTTTTGTTGGCAAACGGAAAGAACAATAAAGCATTGCTTAACGAATCCGAGCACCTTAGTCGGTACTATTGAGTCTGGTGTTTTGAGCGGGTAAATATTAGGGAGCCGACAAGGTGTCGGGAACGTTACCCTGGGCTTTGCTAATAGCTAAAATCCTAAAGTTTTCTCACATGCAAAGTATGAGAGAAAGAGTGGGCGAGCCGAAGAGCGCCCCTTATCGTGAAGGCAAAATTCGTTGGTGACCTCTACAAGCGCAAGCAAGGCCTCCACAGAGGGGATTTGTCTGCACCGCGGCGAAATATCCTCGCACCGAAGGTGGGCTAGGAGCGCGCGCTAGCGCGCGCCTGCTGGCGCTAAGTACGAGCTCTCAAACTTGAGTAGGTTGTTCTCATATTTCGCAGAAGCAACCACGGTTCCGAGCTCTCGCATTGATGCGGTTTGTGCAGGATCGACTACGGGGCGCCCACCGGTGAACATTGCTAGGCTTCCCTGCACAGATTCAATCATGGCGACCAATCGACTAAAATCGGCGTAGGCAACCCCGAGCCCCTGCGCGCGTCCTAGGCTAGGTGTCGAACCGCCGAGTGAGGCCGTGCTACCATTAGCTGCGGAGACTGAGTCGGCGACGATCTGCTCAGAGGATCCGATGAGCAGGGTGTCCTTGAGAGTTCCGATATAGGCGCCAACTCCAAAGGGGGTGGTGACATAGTCCAAGCTTGTGCCGTTAACATCTTTAGCGTTCCACGAAGGGCCGCTCATCGCAGGATTGCTGGCGAGTGCCATGGTCAAGCTCTCTTTGATAACTGCTTTGATCTCGGCTGAGTTGTCAGACTGCAGGGTCAAGAGCAGCTCCGGAAATGGCGATGCGGCGGAGGCATTGCGCACGGCGATACCAAAGGCCTTGACTGAGTCAACTAGTTTGATCATCGGCGGGAGCGGCTGACCAGCCAGGAGATCCTCGACGACGGTGTTTTTAATGGTGGAGAGTAGTCTGCCATCGAGTGCAATAAAGATTGCGCTATCAGCCGGCACTTTATCGGATACCTTTCCACCTTGAGGGGCCTCAATCGCGGCGAAGATCTTCTTCTGGGCTTCATCTTTGGCATTAATGGCGACGACAAGGGCATCGCTTAAGTTTTCGGTCATGCTGCGGGAGAAGGCGATCGCCTCAACCGGAGACTTATCCATTTTGACTTGGTCGGCATCGCTAACTGCTCCTTGAGAAGCGGCGACATTTTTAATGTCCTGCTCAAATATCTTTCCAAAGGGGACAACGTCGGCGTAGCCAACAAAAAATTGGCCGGCGCTCGGAAGGCTCGTTGTGGCTTTGATAAATTGCGGCGTGATCCTTAACTTGTCGAAGCCGCCAAGAGCTGTACCACTAAACATACTGCTTAAAAGCTCTTTGGACTGTGCTATCGCTAGCTGCTCGGAGGTGGCGAGGACGTAGGTTGGCTTCTTTGCGCCTACGGGAAGAAGCGAAAATCCCTTGGTCGATCCTACGTTTTCGGGGTTGACGTTCATTCCTTTGCGCTTAAAGATCGCCTCTAACTCAGGCAGTTTCGCCGTAAGATCGGTGCCACGGCTAGCAAGGAGGACGATCCCCCAATCGAGTTTTTGCTCGGCGCTCTTGGCTGCACTAACAAAGAGAACCCCCTGGCGCACAGTGTCAGGCTTCGACGGGTCGAGACTGACGAAGTTGGTGACAGAGAGTGCCTCTACAAATGGTTCGACGTCCGCAGAAGCCGCGTCACTGCCGAGCTTTGAGATCGCCTGTGAAAAGGATGTGTTCGCAGCCTTGCCCCAAGCGCTCTGCTTAAAGCGCATAAAGGGTGCGCCTTGAGTATCAAAGGCAAGGAAGGCGACCGCATTATCGGGAAGCTTGCGTAGTACTTCGGCGTCAAACAGAGAAGCTCCGCCGGAAGAAGCGGCTGGTTCGTTGCTCTTCGTGCACGAGAGCACGAAGAGAGAGACAAAACAACAAAACGCAAGAACACCGACTAATCGCATAATTCGCATAAATGGAACCTTTATAATTGACGATTATACCCGCAGGAAGTGTTGCCCAAAGGTGTTGAGAACGCAAGCTATAGAAGATCTCTGAAATCAAGTTCGGCGCATACTGCCATCGGCGCAAGACAAGACCTCGTTTAGGGCTTTATCGAGCGCTCGTTGCAGAACCTGCGTAAGCTGAGGGGCAAAGCCAAATCGAGCGAACGTGCTCTCTTCGGACTGAGCGCTGCAATGTAGGAGGGGGGTGTCGTCGGCGCTAGCGGTGGTAAGGGAGAGTTTAATCGAAGCGCGGAGGCGCCTAGTGAACAACAGGTCGTAGGCCGTGACGCTGAGATCCTCAAGCTGTAGTCTAACTGTTGGCGCGAAGGCAGCGTTGTTATTGTCAACTCGAAACCCGCGAATAGCCAAAGCTTCGAAGGCGCGATCGAAAATAAACTGTGTCGGATCCTGAAGGGCTACCCGGCCGAAGGGGATGATGATCAAAAGGTACTGATGTCCGAGGTGTAAAGTTCCGGTTGAGGCATCGATCAGTAGGTGTACTGGGCGGCGCGAGAGGGCACTTAGTTTAAGTGCTCCGGAGGCGTCCATGCGTGGTTTGAGGACGGTGTTTGCGCAATTTGTGAATGTAAAAAGGCATAGCAAAAACAGGCACTTGCCGATAATTGTAAGGGATGGGGTGGGTATGGTCGATGAGTTATGCATCAAGTCTTCGAGTTTCTCGCATAACGTTAGTAAGTACTTGCCCATTTGTCGCACAAAATGAGTATAACAAACAAATGGGCAAGTACTTACTACCCCCGGAGGGACAATTTAGCCAAACACATTTAAAGAAACAGAGTCAAGCCGAAGGTTTGTCCAAAATGTATTTAATACTCGCAACCCATCAGAAGCTGTTGGCATTTCACAACTTTCAAATGTGTTAGGCGAGTATTTCGCATACATCCTCAGGCTGTTATGCTCTAAGATGAGACTCAGGATGTTGTTTTTGAGGTTTTTGCTTATTCATGAGTAGCGCAGAAAGACCATACGGGAAAGATGAGGGTTCTACACCGGATCTCGACCTTGGTCTATCTAAGATTCTAGAGCAGGGGCCGCCAAATGCTCAAACCTCAGAAGCGTTGGCTGAACCGATAGTGATGACTGCGCCGCTGATCGAGCCCCCTCCAGCACCCAAAAATGAATTTGAGCAGTTAGCCGAAATAGCTTCTTGGGCTGAGCTGTGTACCCTGTGCGAGACGCGCATCCAGGAGCAAGGGGAGTCTGATGGAGAGGCTCGCCTATGGTGGGTCAAGGGCCAGCTTGAGCTCAAGGCAGTTCCGGCCAGTATTCTCGCCTCGCTGCTCGATTCGGCTTCAAGGCATGTGCAGCAGCAGGTGCGCGAAGCCGTTACTTCCAGCGCTGGACTGGAGAGTCACCTGCAGAGCTTGGTTGTCCTCGCCTGCCAACTGCTGCGTACCCTGGCGGCAGTTCTTCGCGATCATGGCGACCAGCAGCTAGCGGTTACTTTTTACGATCGTGCCTATCGTTTTGATAGTCAACAGGCGGAGATGGTGCTGGCAGCGGTGGCGAGCGAGCGGTCTGCGCTTGAAAGTTCCAAAGATTATGGACGAGAGTTAGAGATCGCCGCCCGATTGCGTGATCTAAAGAATCTTGAAGCTGAACTTGCCTCGACGGTGCCCCCTGCATCAGCGACGATTCAAGCTGGCGCCGATGTCTCGAGTATACCGCAGCCGTCGTCGGTGCCTCCTTCGTTTCAACCAGCGTCAAGTTCGTCGATCTCCGACGAGCAGCGGGCTACTTCGCGCCTACGTTCCGCGGTTTATGCGTTGACGCTCTTGGTGATCGTGGTTGTTGGCCTCTACGCGCTTTATCCTGGGATATTCTCATTGGACGGTGAGCATGATTCCGCGCCGCAGCTTGTGGCTACTGAGCGCAGGGCGCAGCCGATTTTGCCCGATCCAGAGCGAAGCAATAAGATAAGCCAGCTCGATGCGGTTTTCTACGATCTTGAGAACAAAAAACCGACTCAAGTTACGGAGCCGGCAGCACGGGCGCCTGAGGTGCGGGCTGTCGTGGCTGAGGTGCGCGAGCCTCCGCCTCCACCGCGGGAGAAGGAGGTCGTCAACACCTCTTACCCGCTCGAAGACGAAATGCCGAAGATGGCGCGTGAGGAAAGCCGTCAAGAGAGCCGCCAGGAGAGTAAACGCAATCCGCTTTTTGATAAGATCGAGATCCCCTCCAGGGCACGTGGTTCCGGCAATCGCGGAGTCGTCGGTCTTGAGGTTGAGAAGTATTCGGGTGGTAAGCTCTTTCGCGTTATCGCTCGTACTCGTGTCCTCGATCGCCCGAATGCACGTAGCCAAAAAATAGCCACCCTCGAACGTGACGATGGTATTCTCGTCGAGAGCCGTGTCGGGGATTGGCTAAAACTACGCTCAAAAAATGGCTACCCGGGGTATATCTACGCGCAGGATGCTGAGGAAGATGCCTCGGCGCGACGCTAGGTTGATTGTTCCATCTTGCAGGTTATAAACCTTCGGCTTTAGCCGGAAGTGGTTTAGTTAATCGCAGGCCATTATTTCAGGATGGACCTATCTTCTCTCCCTCAGCCAAGCTTGAAACATCAAGACATCCCAGAGGTAAAAGTGCCAATTCCGCTTGCCGCTCAAATGCTCTTGCCAATAGGTGCGGACCATCTTTACATTGAAGAATTCATCTTCCTGCAGTTTTTTTTCTTCGAGCAAGGCTTCCGCCCAATCCCGCAGCGGACCGCGCAGCCACGAATCAAGCGGGATCCCAAATCCCATCTTGGGGCGCTCGAAAAGAGGAGCGGGTACGTAGCGTGAGAGCACCTTGCGCAGGAGATATTTGGTCACACCGCCCTGCGCGCGTGACAGCTTCCATTTCTCCGGGAGGGTCCAGGCAAATTCGATAAGGCGCTGGTCTAAGAGGGGCTCGCGTGCTTCGAGGCTGACGGCCATGCTGGCGCGATCAAGCTTAACTAAAATATCATCGGGCAGATAGCTCTGCATATCGAGGAACATCATCAGGCTAAGATAGCTTGCTCCGCGTGGGTAGTTTTCGCTATTGAGCAGGCTCGTTGGCTGCGCCTGTGAGCCCAGCACGAGCGCCTGTGGATCTTCCCAATGTGAGACCAGGCGAGCATAGAGCTCCTCGCGTGAGTTGAGCTGCAGCACGCGTGCGAGCTTGTGCGCCTTGTCTCCGGGGTTGTGAAAGTTCATCCCGCCTGAGGTAAGGCTATTAACTATTCCGATCAGCCGATCCCATTGAGAGACACTTAGACAACGAATGGCGCCACCTATCGCGCGCTTGAGTGCGCCGGGGCAGGGGCCGAGCACCCGCCAGATCTTATCCGCCCAGGGGTAGCGCAGGTAACCGGCAAAGGCCTCGTCACCACCGTCGCCAGAGAGGCTCACCGTCACCTGCGTACGCGCCAGCTTCGAAACCAGATAGGTGGGGATCTGTGACGAGTCCGCAAACGGCTCGTCGTACATCCGTGGCAGAAGCGGCACAACCTTAAGTGCCTCCTCTGGACTGACATAGAGCTCGGTGTGGTTTGTGCCCAGATGCTGGGCTACCTTTTTGGCATGCTGTGCCTCGTTGTAAGCGGCCTCGCTAAAGCCGATCGAAAACGTTCGCACCGGCTGTGAGCTCTGCGCCTGCATCATGGCGACGACGAGTGACGAGTCTATTCCGCCTGAGAGAAACGCGCCGAGTGGCACATCGGCGACCATACGTAGTCCTACGGCTTCGCGCAGTACCTGGTCGAGGCAGTTTATCGCCTCAGTCTCGTCGCCGCTAAAAGGTTGTTGCTGCCCGCGCTCGACGACGTCGCGCAGCGACCAGTAGCGGCTTGGTGAGCAGCGGCCCTCTCCGGCAAAGGCCGAAAAACCGTCCGGCCTTGATTTAAGCTCGTCAGTCTTAAGATTAAGGAGTGTGCCGCCGGGCAGCTTATAGACCCCACGGTAGATTGAGTGCGGAGCGGGGATACAATTAAAGCGCATCAGTAGCGCCACGGCATCACGATCAATCTCGGGTTTAAAAAGAGGGTGAGCGCAGAATGATTTTAGCTCTGAAGCGAATAATAACGTTCCATTCTGCCAGCCATAATAGAGCGGCTTCACCCCAAAGCGATCGCGCACGAGCGAAAGCACATGCTCTCGCTTATCCCACAGGGCGAAGGCAAACATCCCGCGGAAACGTTGCACGGCGGCGTCAAGTCCCCACGTTTCAATCGCCGCCAGCATCACCTCGGTATCGCTGTGTCCGCGCAATTTTAGCGGTCCGCACTGCTGCTCAATCGCCGCGATAATCTCACGGAAGTTATAGACCTCGCCGTTAAAAACGATGACGTAGCGCCCCGAGGCAGAAGCCATCGGTTGGTGGCCCTCGGGGGAGAGATCGAGGATCGACAGGCGCGCGTGCCCAAGAGCTACTGCCGTTTGCGGATCTAACCACTCACCAGCATCGTCCGGCCCACGATTGTGCAGCGCCGCAACCATGGCGCGCAACGCCCCGGGCGCATCCGTGGGGAAGCTTCCCGCATATCCTGCAATTCCACACATAGCTTGATTTTCGCCTAGTTTGTTCGTTTTCGAAATAGGATAAGCAAAAATAGGCGATGGCGGGACAGCCAGCGACGGCGGTCACGCTGGCTGTTTTTCTTATCGCAGCGATCGTGCAAGGTTGCGCTGGACATAAACGATATAAATAAATATTGTGGAGTGCGTATGCTGTCCGCAATAAGTATCGACGCGAACGTGTATTTATAAGCGACTTTCGGTAGTCAAGAAGAAAACCATCGATCGTTGCTCCCCTGCGAGCAACTAAGCAGAGGGCCGTTCACATCGAGAGGCTGCCCCAAATCCAACCCCCCGGTTTCCTCTCCACGCAAGTCATTGAATTGCCCCAAAATCCAGCTCTCGCTTCAACTGACTAGCACTAACCGCTTGTAAGTCGCAATATGGGCTCTAGAAAGAATTGATTTTCCTAGACATCAACCCGACCTGTAAGCTCAAGCCGGAAACGCCCGACTCATCAGAATAACCTGCTCCTCCTCTCACGCTCCAGTAGCTTTCTAAGCCTGGGAAATATCTTAGTAAGAAGGGACAAGAGGAGCACAAGAGGTATCCAAAGCAGAATGGCTATGATAATCGTGCCACCGACTGGCGGAATGTTGAAAAATAAGTTGCTTACAATAGCCCCCACTATCGCTAGGATAATTGAAATATGGTCAATCTTCTTCTCTATAGGTGTCATGTTTCCTTTCTGTCACGAAGTTAGAGGAGACACCTACGGACACCCACAAGTTAGGCTGTTCGTAATAGTACTAAATAGTTCGCATTACAGCGCACCAGGCTTACTGGATGCGCTTTGGGTGGGTGTCCTTGGTCTTTCTCCTTGGTCTTTCCTTTTTGCCTTCTCTTTTTATTGCCTCAGTGTCAAGCGGGGCAATGCGGCCGGATCTAGCCTCTTCTAAGCCGTCCTCGATATCTTTCTTTAGCTCACGCAAACGGAAAGCTTTCAACTCGTCTTGCTCCTTGAGGAGGCGAAGACCTTCGCGAACGACTTCACTTGCAGAGTGGTATAGACCGGTCTTAACTTTCTTATTAATTAGCTCTTCTAGCTCTGGAGTTATGGAAATATTCATGTGTGAATCTGCGCTTCTTGGCCTTTTGGGTAGAATAGCATAAAATGCTAATTATTGCTATTAGCCTTTTTGGCCATACATCAACATGCCCCACCCTGAGTCTCACGTCCAGGAGCCAATGCGTCGGTCGATTTTGACTACTCAAGGCAGTGAAATATCAATTGTAACTATCCAGCACGATATTATCTAGGCACGTTGTAGCAGTGGAGGTGCACAAAGGCGACAAATAACGCGGAGGATGAGGAGGCAGCGGCCTGCGACGAGCTACCCTCGGCCTGAGCTCGGGTCGAAGGCAGTCGAATCGTGGAAGCGGAGGGGGAATTTCCCCCTCCGCTTCCTTCGCTGACTCTGCTTCCTCCGCGATTTTAACTGCTTTCGCGTGCATCCACTGCTGCGACGCGCCCAAATGTGCTGAATGGTTACGTTTAGTCAAACTCAGTTGGCCATTCCCTATTTTGATTATGTTCGAAAAGCCTCAGAATTTGAGTCTCAGTTACTCGCGAAGTGGATAACTCCGGTAGTCCTTCCGGCGAAAAGAATTGGACACCATCAGTCTCATGGCTGTGTTTCGCAGAGCCACTTACTAAGTCACAAATAAAGAAGAGTTTGTAGACGTGATAAATCATCGGAGGGTGCGGATGACGGTTGCGATCGTAGAGAGCGGCTAGTTTTATGGCTTTTGTCGTGAAGCCTGACTCCTCGTAGATCTCACGGACTACCGCCTCTGATGGCGTGTCGTTAATGTCTGCCCAGCCGCCCGGCATGGTCCATTTGCCGTCGGCTCGTTCACGCACAAGAAGGATCTTACCCTCAACAAATACTGCGCCGCGCACGTCGACCTTCGGTGTGGCATAACCTTTTTCATGACACCACAGCTCTCGTGTCTCATCCTCCGGTATGGTAAGTTTGGCCGATAAGACTGAGGCAGTTAGCTGTTGCAGCTGCTCATAACGCTCGATGTCGTAGGTATCTTTCGAGAAGAATAACCCATTCTGAGCAATCGCCTGTACCTTACGCGCCCACTCGATGATTTTCATCTATGTCCTCTTCTTTGCAGAGAATGCTTAACAAAAACACCTGTCACTCTAATTCAGTAAGTAGCTATGCACAATCTTTCTGTCCATTCGACGTTGCGCTGAATGTTGTGGTAGGGGGAGTCTGCTCTCTGCAGTCAGCTTACTGCTACAGCAGTCGGCATCCGCTAAATTACGCGATGCTACGTAGGCAGAGCGGCGAAGTTACGGCTATGGCCGTGGGTAGCGGCCGTAGCTGCATCGGATGCTGTCAGCAGAAATCTGACTTCGGATCGCAGAGAGCCGATTACAGATCAACGCTCGTCGGTCTGGGGCGAAACCCCGCTAGTGCATCAACCAAAGGATGATGTATATTCAGCAGCATGAGGTAGCCTATGAACTTACAACTAGTCACTATTGAAAAACCGCTCGACCTAAACTTCATCCTCGGACAGTCCCATTTTATCAAGACGGTTGAGGATCTGCACGAGGCTCTCGTGCAGGCTGTTTCGGGGATAAAATTTGGGCTGGCGTTTTGTGAGGCGAGTGGGCCGTGTCTTGTGCGCTGCTCGGGAACGGACGCTGCCTTGGTAGATCTGGCCAGAAAGAACGCTCTCGCACTTAGTGCGGGCCATTGCTTCATCATTGTCCTTGGGCCGGGGGTGTTTCCGATCAATGTGCTAAACTCTATAAAAAACGTGCCTGAGGTGTGCCGTGTGTTTTGCGCCACAGCTAATCCGACTCAGGTCGTCATCGCCGAAAGTGAACAGGGCCGTGGAATTATGGGTGTCATCGACGGATCGAGGAGCAAGGGAGCTGAAAGTGAGGCCGATGTGGTGAGCCGTAAGGAGATGCTGCGGCGGTTTGGGTACAAGCTTTAGCCTGATGGAGAAGCAACCGGCAGAAAATCGCGTCGATGCACTCAAGCGTAAGCTTGAGGAGCGCCTACAACACTCGGGTGAGACACGTGTCGGTGAAGAGCTGCACAACCTCTTTGGTCAATTTCATGCGCGGCGCATTTTCAAGACCGTGGCGATAGTCTCGCTTGAGGCGGCTCTAACATTGACCGTGCTCTATCTGGCATTAGCGAGTATCCGTTTATCTGGCGCGCTCGATACCTGTGTTCAGCAGGTCTTTTTCGGTGGTAGGGGAGAGGCTTGTATGGCCCAATCAGCTACACTTTATTGCTTCGGATTAGCGGCGAGTCTGCTGTTTTTATGCAGCTTTGCCAGCACGCGCTACACGCACGAGCGGCGCTTTCAGCATTCTGCGCTGTTTAGTGTCATTGTCGTTTTTGTGCTCTTTTTCTTTTCTGGAGTTGGAGCCTGGAGCTGGGGCGGGACGGCGCTCGTGCTCCTCGGTGCGTTGCTGGTGATGTTTGCGGGGTACCGTGCGGCGCTCTCGCTGCGCGGTCGTTAGAGGCTCGCATGCTATGTTCCACCAATGGGGAATATCGGGTATACTAGATGTAAGACATTAGAAACGGCACGAGCATAAGGTTTGCAATTTGTTCCCCAAAGGTAAATCTCCCTCAGATTTTTGTCATGTGGATTCTCCACCGCAGCAGCGTTTGAGCCATTTTGAGCGCTTGACTTTGATTGGGGGCGAGGAGCTTGAGCGCGCATTGGCGCTGGTGGCGACACAGTTTCAAGGGTTTGCTGAGTCGGATCGGTTCGCGGGCTTTGAGCTGGGGGCATTGCGCGAGGCGGCACAGTTTTATGCGTCGCCCGAATTTTTTGACGACCCAGCCAGTTTTTTTGAGCCGCCGAGCCAAGCACCCACGGTAAAGACTGTTCTCATCCATGGTCTTCGCGATGGTGGGATCGTTGATATGTCCTTTGCTAGCTCATACCGCGCGCGATATCCAGGATATGCCCAGAAGTTGGAGCGACATAGTGAGAATCAGACTGTCTATGCGCGCATGTGGCGGCACGAGCAGGGCCAGCGTCCCGTGATTATCGCCCTTCATGGCTGGAGCATGGGTGATCAGCGCATTAATTCTGTCGCTTTTTTACCCGGGGTTTTTTACAAACTTGGCTTTGATGTTGTTTTGGTTGAGCTGCCGTTTCATGGCCGGCGTGCTCCTCAGGAAGGGGCCCCCGGCTCACACTTTCCAACAGCGGACGTGATCGGCACGAATGAGGCCATGGGGCAGGTGATCTGTGATCTGCGCAGTTTGCGGCTCCACCTTGAGAGCGATGGCCGGCGTGACATCGGCTGGATCGGCGTTAGCTTGGGGGCTTACGTGGGGTGCTTATGGTCGGGGCTTGACCGTCTCGCCTTCGCCGTGCCGATAGTACCGCTTTGTTCTTTAGCAGAGCTCGTCTGGAAGAGCATGCGGCGGGTGCAGAACTTTCGCGCTCTCGTCAAGCAGGGATTGAGCGTCGAGCTGATCCGCCAGGCTTTCTACGTGCATTCTCCGCTCTCGCATTCATTGAAGATGGAACCGCAGCGCGGCTTTATCGTGGGTGGGATCGGCGACAAGATGGTCCCCGCAGCGCAGGTCAAGATGCTCGCCAGCTACTGGCAGGGCGCGACCCTAAAGTGGTTTCGCGGAGGGCACGCGGCGAGCCTTAAACGTACACGGGCGTTCGAAGCGATATTGAGTTTTTTGAGCACGTTGTTCAGTCCGCTAAAGGTCCCGTCCTGAGGTGTACAGCGACTTTGAGTTGCAGTACGAGTGCAGTGTAATCAGGGCGATAATTAAGAGCACTATAACATACGCTCCGATGAAAGAGCGTCGAGGTTTGTCTGCTGCAGGCTGCAACTGCGCAGACCGCGCTGCAATTTGCCTAAAAACCACTGTATCCATAGAGGCTCTCGACTATGCTGTTTAGTGCTAGCGACAACTATCTTTATCGTCAGTAATGACGTTCGCCTATATTAGGACCGCGGTGAGGGGGGAGTCCTTTGAATAAAGTCGCGAGGCTTCGCCTCGGGACTAAGGTATGTTACGAGCATAAGTCTTCGTTAAGGGGGTGAAAACGTTCCTAAAATCAGCACTAAGCAGGCAACTAAAGAATTTTCAGCAGAATAATTCCAAATTCCTAGGAATTATCCTCCTCTCTTGCCGTTTTTCTAATAATAATCAACTATCTGGGTGGCTTTCACCAAAAAGAGAGAACCTGCTTGGCATCGTATCGTTTCGCAAAGAAGATCGCTCTGCGCTACCTCTGGTCGCAGCGCGCTGAGGCCTTTATTAGCATCATCACCATCATCTCGGTGCTTGGTATTGCTATTGGGGTGATGGTGCTTTGCATCGTCATGGCCGTCATGACCGGCTTTGAGCACGAGTTGCGCGAGAAGATAATCGGCACCGACTCGCATATCGTTGTGCAGCGTATCGGCGGGCGTATCTCTCATTGGCAAGATGTTGGTCAAAAGATAGCCGCCGTGAAGGGCGTTGTTTCAGCTTCGCCGTACACCTATCATCAGGCTTTGCTTCGTGTCGGTGAGCGTTCGACGGGGATACTTCTACGCGGTGTGGCGCCTGATACCGCCGGTGCGCGTCAGCTCCAGGGGTATCTCGATGGCCCCAAGTCACTCACGCTGCTTTTTAACCCCCCGCCGGTATCGCTGATCTCTTCAGAGACGGGGAAGGAGGAGCAGGCTACGCTTCCCGCAATCGTGATTGGGCGTGAGCTGCGCGATACTCTCGGTATCTTACCGGGCACGCCGGTGTCGATTCTTTCTCCAACCGTGGGATCCTCGCCGTTCGGGCTCATGCCTAAGTTTCGTAGGTTCGTTGTCGGGGGGGCCTATAGGTCCGGGCTCGTCGAGTACGAGAGCGCCTTGGCCTACGTAAGTCTTGAAGAGGCGCAGCGTTTTTTTAATATGGGAGATGCGGTTTCGGGCTTTGAGGTGCGCCTGCGCATCGAAGATGTTGATGCCGCTCCTCAAGTAGCCGAGAGCATCCTCAACACGTTGGGCGGGATAGGTAGCGGTTTTATCGCCCAGCCCTGGAGTGAGCGCAATAAAGAGCTTTGGAACGCCATTCGTTTAGAGAAGCGCGTTTATTTTATCGTTCTTTTGCTGATTATCGTGATGGCGAGCTTTTCGATAGTGACAACCTTGGTGATGATTGTCTTGGAGAAGCGCAAAGACGTGGCGGTGATGAAGACCATGGGGGCCTCGTCGGGCACCATCGGGCTTATCTTCTGTATTCAGGGAGCGGTGATCGGATTTTTGGGAACGGCCTCTGGGCTCATTTTTGGGTATCTGGGTTGTCTAGGGCTGCAAACCTGGGGCTTTCCCATCGATGAAAAGGTGTTTCAGATGGCGACCCTGCCGATTCGGATGGAGTGGGTGAATTTTGTCGGCGTGGGCGTGGCTGCCTTCGTTATTTCATGTTTGGCAACAATATATCCGGCCTCGCGTGCCAGCGGGTTACGGCCGAGTGATGCTTTGCGCTACGAGTAACCGTGAAAATCAAGTTAAATGATGTTGAGAAGTTCTATGACGACGCTGGGCGCAAGCTTACTATTGTAGAGCGCCTTAGCTATGTTTTCCCCGAGGCCGGCTCGGTCGCCATCGTTGGGCGCTCCGGCGTGGGCAAGTCGACACTCCTGCACCTGATCGGGGCTCTGGATGAGCCAAGCGCAGGTGCCGTTTGGTACGACGATACCAATGTCAGTGCTTTAAGTGACACCGCGCGAACCCTGTTTAGAGGGGCCAATGTCGGGTTTATCTTCCAATTTCATCATCTGCTGCCGGAGTTTTCAGCCGTTGAAAATGTAAGTATGCCGCTCATTATCCGCGGGGTCTCTGAGCGTGAGGCCGACCGTCGTGCGCGGGAGGTGCTTAGCCGGGTGGGGCTAACTGAGCGCGCCGATCATCGCCCGGGGGAGCTCTCCGGCGGCGAGCAGCAGCGCGTAGCAATTGCGCGAGCTATCGTCGTTCAGCCGCGGGTACTGCTGGCGGATGAGCCGACCGGGAACCTCGATCTAGAAACTGCACGCAGTGTCCAAGAGCTACTTCTCGCCGTCACGCGGGAGCTGCACAACGTCCTTATTGTGGTTACCCACAGTGTAGAGCTTGCGCAAAGCCTCGATATTGTGCTTGAAATGCTTCCCGGGGGCGATCTTCGGGTCGTTAAATGAAGGGGATGCTCAAGCAGTTTAGGAGAAAGGTTTTCCCGTGCACCTGCACGGGAAAAACCCAGGCTATTCAGCAGTTAGCGTTAAATAAGAGGACAACAACATGGGATTTAAACGAACAATGAGAAGAGCACCGGTTTGCCTGTATGCGGTGTTGTTTGTGTTGCTCGTGCCGCACCTCGCCTTATCCCAGGCGGCAAACTCGGCGGCGGAGTACGACATCGCCTCGGTCAGTATCGAGGGGACCCATCGTGTCGACGCCGATGCTGTTCTGGCGCAGATCAAAAAGACCTCGGGGCGAATTAGCACCAAAGATATCTCGGAAGACACCAAGATCATATATACCACCGGCTTTTTTGAGGAGGTGAGCGCTAAGGTTGTTGATCGAGAGGGGAAGAGAGTTCTCATTTACGCACTTGTGGAAAGGCCGACGGTACGCAAGGTCTTTATAAAGGGCAACAAAGAGGTTACCGAAAAGGATCTGGCCGAAGTTTTGACCTTTGACGCCAAGCGTTTCTTCGATCGCACGAAGCTCTCCGGTCTTGTTCATAAGGCGATCGCCCTCTATCAGTCGCGCGGATTCTACGACGCGGCGATCACCTTTTCGGTCGTTCCGGCGACAGCAAACCAAGTTGATCTTACCTTCCAGGTGAGCGAAGGTGCCAAATTTAAGATTTCGGAGCTGCGCTTTAACGGACTGGAGCAGATTGAATCGAGCGATCTGATCGATACTATGCAGACCAAACGCTATAAGTGGTGGAGCTCGTGGTTGCTCGGCACCGGCCGGGTCAATGTCGAGATGCTCGATAATGATAAGAATTTGTTACGCCAGTACTTTCTCGATCACGGATTTCTCGATGCGACCATCTCGGATGCGCGGATTGAAAAGGAGGACGAGCAGCGCTTGCTCGTGGTCTTTGATATCAGCGAGGGGGGGCAGTACAAAGTGGGAACGGTCTCGGCTAAGGGCGACCTGATTGATAGCTCGGTCGAAAAAACCGTCGAGGGGATAGAAACCAAGAGTGGCAAGGTTTTTAGCGCAACGCTGGTGCGTAAGGATTCCTTTACCATCAGTGACAAATTCGCCGATCGCGGGTTTGCCTTCACCAATGCGGTGCCGAATACTGATCTGCGTCGCGCCGAGCAGCTTGTCGATATTCAGTTTGATGTCGGCCGCGGGCCGCTGACGACTGTCAATCGCATCAACGTCAAGGGAAATACGAAGACCTATGATCACGTTGTTCGCCGTGAGATGAGGGTCCAGGAGCAGGAGCTTTACTCGGCGACGAAGATTCGCCGTAGCCAAGAGATGTTGCAGCGACTCGGTCTCTTTGAGGAGGTGACGATTAGTCCGCAGCCAACGGCCGAGAAAGACAAGGTCGATCTCGATGTCAACGTACGCGAGGGGCGGACGGGAACGTTTAGTGTCGGTGTCGGTTACTCAACCTCCGATGGTGCTCTTCTCAACACGCATGTGTCGGAGAATAACCTGTTTGGCACCGGGCGGCGTCTGGACTTTAGTGTTGATGTCGGCACGCAGCGGAGCAACGCCATTCTTTCATTAGAGAATCCGCACCTGAACGACTCGCTCTGGTCGCTTGGCACCGATCTATTCTATACGACCTGGGATTATAATGATTTTAACCGCCAGACCGAAGGTGCCGGTATCACCCTCGGACATCCGCTGGAGCAGGTCTTCGGTGAGGATTTTCAGGACGTTGATTTCTCGATCAAATATGGGATTGAAGGAATCGATATTAGAGACGTGCATTACCAGGATGCGGCTCAATTGGTGGTAAATTCGCAGGGGAAGACGACCGCTTCTGGGATTACTCCGCGCATCGTTAGAAACACGATCAATAACCCGCTCAATCCGACACACGGTTCGCGTCAAAGCGCGTCGATTGAGGTTACGGGGCTTGGTGGAGATCAAGAGTTCTTTCTGCTCGAAGCTAGAAACACTACCTATGTGCCGCTTGTTGAGCGCGAGTGGGGCGATATTGTCTTTTCTTATCGTGGCACGCTGACCTACGGCGAAAATTTCTCAGATGAGCCATTTCCGCTATACAAGCGCTTTTTCCCGGGTGGCATTAACTCTGTTCGCGGTTACAAGACGCGAACCCTTGGCCCCACCGATTATAACGATAATGCCTATGGTGGCAGTAAGGAGTGGATCAACAACTTTGATCTGACATTCCCCCTGATTAATTCAGTCGGACTCAAAGGCGTGTTCTTCTACGACGCTGGACAGGCATTCGATGACCATGAAAGCATTGACGTTTCTAAGCTGCGCCTGGCCTGTGGTACAGGAATTCGCTGGAACTCTCCGATGGGACCGATCCGCATCGAATTGGGCTTCCCGGTTCACCGCGAAAGCGGGGAGAGTAGTATGCAGACGATGTTCTCTTTCGGGGCTCCGATGTAACTATTTGAATTTTCCTCTGAGTTATCATATAGTTCCAATATGACTGAGGTATCTGCTCATTAAGTGTGGGCTGAACGTAATGATTGTTTCGCACGAAGATCCACTGAGATCGCACGGAGTTACACGGAGAGGTCCGCTCCGTGTGACTCCGTGCGATCTCAGTGATACTCCGTGAGAAACATTTAGCGAGTTTTACCCACACGTTTTACGCACACGCATTGAGCAGTTATATGACTGAGGGGCGCATGACTACAAAACTTGTACTATTCTTAACTCTTGCCATTGGCGTCTTCGGCCAGTCGCCCATGCTAGCCTCCGCTCAGAGAGCAGCCGATATTCGCATCGTTGATATGCAGCGTTTGATGAGTGAGTCGATCGTCGGCAAGGCAGCGCGTAATAATATAGAGGGAGAGGTTAAAAAACGTCAGGCGGCACTTGGTGCTAAGAAGATGGAGATAGATCGTCTAAAGGCTGATTTAGACAAACAAGCGGCTGTTCTCTCGGCGGCAGCGGTCGAGGAGAAACGCGGTGCTTTTGAAAAAACGGTGCGTGATTTTGAGCGTACCGTGCAGGACCAGCGCGAGGAGGTTGATCGTAAAAAAGCATCCGAGATCGGCAGGGTGGTTGCGCAGATTCGTGAAGTTGTTAAAGAGATGGCAGCCCAAAAAAAGTATAGCTTCATCCTTGAGAATGACACGCAGTCGGTGATCTACTCTGATGCTAGCTTGGATATCACCGATGAGGTTCTCAAGCTTCTGGACAGCAAGAAAATTGGGATCTAGCCGAAGTAGGCAGGTGTTAGAGAGAATCTGAATAAGAAAAAGGGAGAAAGCATGGCGAGTGAGGAGAAAGAGGTAAAGACGGAAAGTGTCGGCCAGCCGAGGGCGATCTACGATAAGGTAATTTATGACACCGTCGGGATACAAAAGATCCTTCCGCACCGGTACCCGTTTTTGATGGTTGATAAGATTGTCGAGCTCGAAGACAACAAGCGCATCGTCGGCATTAAGAATGTGACGATAAATGAGGAGTTTTTTCAGGGGCATTTTCCTGGGCGACCGGTTATGCCGGGCGTTTTGGTGCTTGAAGCGCTCGCCCAAACGGCGGCTATTTTGGCAAAGGTCTCGACCGATGGGGTAAATCCCGAAAAAACGGTATTTCTTGTCGGCGCCGATGAAGTGCGCTGGAAGAAGATGGTTCTCCCCGGAGATACGCTGGAGCTCGTCGTCGAATCGTACAAGAAACGCCGACCTATGTGGGTGATGAAAGGCAAGGCTCTTGTCGATGGCAAGGTCGCCGCGGTGGCTACTTTCTCAGCTATGGAATGGGACTAGTTCTCCCCTAAATTGCTGGTCGTAAACAACAAACCTATTTGGGCGAGAATGAGAAGATGTTTTTAACAGAGCCTGGAATTCATCCGACAGCAATTGTAAGTCAGGGAGCCGAGATCGGGGAAGGGACCTCGATCGGGGCCTATAGCATCATCGGTCCGCAGGTAAAGCTGGGGCGAAACAACCAGGTGGCGGCGCACGTCGTGATCGATGGTCGAACCACTCTCGCCGATGATAATACCGTATACCAGTTCGCCTCGGTTGGTGCTGCGCCGCAGGATCTTAAGTACCGTGGTGAACTGAGTACTCTTGCGCTAGGTAATAAAAATATTATTCGTGAATATGTCACTCTGCAGCCTGGCACGAGTGGGGGCGGCATGAAGACGGTTATTGGAGACAGCAATCTCTTTATGGCCAACTCCCACGTCGGCCATGATGGGATTTTGGGAAACGGAAATATTATCGCCAATAGCGTTGCTCTTGCCGGGCACGTGACACTGGGAAACTTTTGTATTCTGGGTGGGCTATCTGCGGTTCACCAATTCGTGCGCTTAGGCGATTACTGTCTTATCGGCGGTGGTGCGATGGTCGTTCAGGATGTGCCACACTATTGTGTGGCGCAGGGCGACCGGGCACATCTAGCCGGAATTAATGGGGTTGGGCTGATACGCCGAGGATTTAGCAAGGAAGATGTGCAGCGCATCAAGCTGGTTTATCGCAAGCTGTTTCTTGGGCAGGGACGAATGAGTGAGCGCGTGACGGCAATGCGGGCTGAGTTTGGTGAGGTTGCTTCGATCGCGGTACTTCTTGATTTTGTCGAGCATGCCGCACGCGGGGTATGCGCCGCGGGGCGAGGCGAGGCGGAGGAGAGCTAACGTTTTGTCCGCAGCCGGGAATTTTAGCATGGAAAAGATCACACTCCAGTCACCCTTAGGCCTGATCGCCGGAAACGGAGCGTTTCCGATAGAATTCGTTCAAAATGCGCGTGCGCGCTCGTTAGGTGTGGTTGTGCTGGCTCATATCGGAGAGACCGATCCGCAGATTGAGAAGATAGCGACGCGCTGCGTCTGGGTTAAGTTCGGGCAGCTGGGGAGGATAATCGACGTCTTTCTAAAGAATGGCGTTAAGCAGGCAGCACTGGCTGGTGGTATTCGCCGAGTAAATCTCTTTGGCGGGGTAAAATTCGATCTTACTGCCCTTGGCGTGATCGCGCGGCTGGCTTCACGTAAGGACGACTCGGCGTTACGCGGTATCGCCGCCGAAATTGAGCGTCATGGAATCACGATAATCCCGGCAAATCTCCTGCTCGAACAGAGCGTCCCCAAGGCCGGGCTGCTCTCCAAGCGCGAGCTGAGCGCAGACGAGCTCAAGGATGCCTTGGTTGGATTCGAAGCGGCGCGCGAGATAGGCAAGCTCGATATCGGGCAGACTGTGGTCGTCAACCAGGGATTAATTACGGCCGTAGAGGCTATTGAGGGAACGGACCTGGCTCTTAAGCGAGCAGGGGAGCTAGCCCGCGGGAAAGGTGGGGTGGTGGTCAAGCTTTGCAAGCCGCAGCAGGATCTTCGTTTCGATCTGCCAACGGTTGGCCCAAAGACGATTGAACTGATGCGCTTAGGGGGCCTAACGGCGATAGTCCTTGAGGCTGGCAGGTCTCTGATGCTCGATCCCGTCGAAGTCATCCGCTGCGCCGATGCGGCCAAGATCGCTGTTCTGGCGGTTGAGGCAAGAGAGGGGTTGTTGCGCTAATCTGTCGCTTTGAGATGGCTCGGTGTCAGATCGCTAAAACACTACAGGCTAAAGCCAGTTCCGCGCGGTCAGAAAGAGGATGGGGATGATCGGTTACGTAGTTAGGACCACCTTTGAGCGGCGATTATATAACCGCTTTGAGCGGTTCACCTGTTCATAAAGCCCCCCGGCGCTACCGGGGGGCACTTAATTTCCTAGACATCACTGACTGTTAGGGCATTGAACAGCGCACATTCCAAGCAACCTTCGTGGCTGCAGGAGTGGCGTAGTCTGCCCTTAAGCAAACTGACACCTGATCATTGGCAGCTAGGGTCACGCTCGCTGTCCCCGTGCAAGTTGTTGTTCCCGTACTTCCTCCTGCCGCACCAGGATTGAAATCACAGAGAACGATGGTCGAGCCCGTCCCTCCGGAACCTAATCCTGCAGGAGCTGCATATTTATATAAGCGGAATGCCCAGCTTGTAAATGCAGCTGGAGCAACAGTAAGCGCCGCGGATACTGTAACTTGGGAGCAGCTGCTCGTGATAGGAAGTAACACCCCCGCCATTGACCCCGGGGCTGGGGAGGAGGCGGAATATACACCAGAGGAAGGCCCCTGTGGTGAGAAACAGTTAGTGGCTCCACCGATTCCTGAACTTACCGCGCTATCGTTCGAATTCCCCGAGAAATCAAATAACACTGATCCGTCAGCACCAGTCGGACCCGTTGCACCAGTCGGACCGGCTGCGCCAGTTGGACCTGTTGCACCAGTGGGACCCGTTGCACCAGTATCACCTATTGCACCAGTCGGACCGGCTGCGCCAGTCGGACCCGTTGCACCAGTATCACCTATTGCACCAGTCGGACCGGCTGCGCCAGTCGGACCCGTTGCACCAGTTGGACCAGTTGCGCCAATCAGTCCCGTTGCACCAGTATCACCTGTGGCACCAGTCGGCCCGGCAAACCCTTTCACCTGCTTCTCTCCCGGCAAACACTTTGTCAAGGATCGATAGTAGAGCGTTCCACCGCCACGAGAGTTTACGCAATAAACCCCAGAAGTTTGGGCCTCGGCACTTGACACGAATTCATCGGTCATCGTGTTTATCCCGATAAAACAGTGCAAACAGAGAACAACCCGCCATGAGATGCTCATAGAATATTCCTAAATATAGACTAAATTGTATTTTACCCCGCACTTTGATTGGGTGCCGCACCTCTGCACGGAAAACCCCACCACCTTTGATGAGCAAATACCGAGGCGGATTCAATGATTAGTAACTGACGTTCGCGGGTGTAACTGCTTTATAGCACAGCAGAAGAATACAGTTGCGCGAAGGGCACGAAAAAGGGCACGAAAACCACCAAATAAATTGATGAGTATTCACCTAGAGTTAGCTCCAGGTGAATACTCAGCCAATACTTTCGTGTCCTTCGCGTCATGTTTCGTGGCTTTCGTGTAACTGGATTCCTTCCGCTAGTTCAATTAGTTAGACACTGTGAACGGTTACTCGGACAGGAATATTTAGTGTTGGACCGCCGCCAACGGAGCAAATTTCGAGCATAGATCTCCAAGCGGCAGTTCAACACTTTGTTGAACTGAGCCGCTTTTTGGGCGCACTACGATCTTGCATCATTATAATCGGACATTCGCGGCTAAAATAGAATCTTGGCTCGAATACTGCATTAGGGATTTAGTCCCGCGTTCTGCCCTAACTAGAGCCTGTCCGGAAAGACCCTGTTTTCGAAAAGCTACTTTTCTTGAGGTGAAAATAGGCAAGAAATTAATAAA
>CAIXSY010000171.1 GCA_903922175.1 uncultured delta proteobacterium
CTGTGGAACTTCGTGAGACCTCGGTGGACCTCCGTGTGAAACAGCGCATCTGGTTTTGCTACCTGCGTCACTCGTTGGCGATCCGCCGCGCTCCTTGAACGGCACGAACATATGGAGGTTATCTCTAATCTGAGCATTACAAGCCTATCGATTCAAGAAACTATCCGCAACTAAAAAGCACTTTGTCCAGCAGTCTCTCGACCGCCGGCAAGCTCAAAAGCTATAGTCGAGTCGCGGCAAAGGAGGTTTTCTTTGCAGCGCTAGCAGTTGACTTGGTCGTCGAGGCAGTCGGGAAGGAGGGAAAACTTTTCAGTAAAAAAGTAGGGTGGCACTAGCAGAGCAAATCCCAGACCATGGTCTCAAAGCCGAAAGAGGGTCAAGCCCTGCGCGACGCGCCGCCGCATCACGCAACCGGCGGAGCCGCCGACGTTATATTAATCTACAAGAGTAAGCTCGACCTTAGAAACGATGCATAAGCAGTTCGGGGAGGCACGCAGCGCCTTAAGATACTTCGAAGAGCTTGCGAAGCAGCGGGCTCTTGATCCCGCAGAACTCGAAGCACAAGGGCATCGAAGGACGTTGTACGCCCTGATGACCGCGGTTGGATTTACCAGCTACTACCCAGAATTTTGGCATTTTCAAACCGGCCACCAGATGGACGCATATTTTAAAAATGAGCCGACTACCACGTTCGGCTACGCGGGAGATGCCTATCCCATGAATTTCTGGAACGAGTCACTAAGAGCAGGTAGGGAGTATCGAACGATGCTCATCAATGCAGGAGTGCCTTTCGGGTGCGCACACGAAAGGGCACACCTGGATTTTGGGTTTCATGGGGCACCGCCTATGCCCGCTGATTTTCGCGTGTTGGGGAAACGGTAACCTAAGATCGGAGCGATATTATTTTCATGGTGTAGGTCTACCGGCAGCTCTCGCGGAAGTGCATATATTAAAAAAAGAACTATTAAATTCTGCACCAATAAAGGCGAGGAGGTCTGTATATCTGACACGAGTCAGAACTTTCTAAACTATTACTGGTGGAAAACCGGACAAGAGGTTCCCATCTGGTACAACGAGAGAGTGCCTCAGGAAGCTTTTGTACCTTCAGTCTCACGTTTCATAGGAGGGCTGTTTCTTATCGCATTCTCGATCACCCTGCTTGCCGGAATAGGATTCATGATTGCCTTCTTCGGCGGTGAGATTCTTGGTAGAACCACTGAGGTATACGTTGGGATCCCCATAATTTGGGCGTGTTGCGTAGGACTACTTGCGTTGCGTCTCAACCGAAAGGACCCAGCCCCCACAGAAAAACCCGAGCCTCTACTACGTCTCGACACCTTAGGCACGAAGGCGCCGGACTCAGATAAGCTAATTATCTTCGGCCCTATCGTCCTCATTCTTGTGCTAACATTGTTGAGCTCTCAAGCTGGCGGGCTATCTTCGAGCAAACCCGGTGATATCGCTATGTTTCTACTTCTTGGAGTCTTTATTATTTTAATCCTGCGGCGCACATTCCTTGCTTTTTTAAGTTCAAAGACAGAATTCTTCGTATCAGGAAGAGCTGTGTTTCCTGGGAAGAACGCCCTACTTTCCTGGCGCATGTCGGGCAGGCGTGGAGTGGACGAGATCGACATTACTGCGGTCAGCGAAGAGGTCACTCGTGAAGTTGAGGGAGATCGAAGAGTGATGCATGCAAAAATAATCAGCACTACTCCCGTGACACACATTTACTCTGCAGGTGAAATGAAGAAAGGAAGCTGCTCGTTTTCACTGCCCGCACGAGCACAACCTTCATCATATTCTGATGGGAAGCAGGTCCTCTGGTCTATTCAAGCAACCGCGCTCTATCACTCCGGACAAAAAATAGTTCAGAAATTCTTACTTACGGCCTCCTAGGAGTGTCACCGGCTCCTAGGAGCTTGTGCAGGATATTTATTGCCTCGGGTAACGGCTCGCCCCTCATCGGCTAACGCAGTCTTACGCCGGACGTAAAACGTCGACCTCAGACATCGACTCGACGTTGCTCGCCGGAGCCCGGCGTTAGACTTTGGACGTCAGTTTCATCGGTTCTCAGAAATGGTCATTTGTTGAGGTTATTTGCACAGTTTTTCCAGCGCAGTTGCACAACTATAGGAGTCCCATAAAAAGGGAGAGAGGAGGGACCTCCTTAGTCGGCATCAACAACTTCTCAACAGCTCCCCTACCAGTCCACACCTTTCACTCAGCCAGTTCCTGGCCGAACGGAAGGAACCGCGCCCCTGCAATAAACGGATTGCCGGCCAGGAACTAAGGGAAGCGTGGCTTGCGTTTCTCAATCGCCGCCTTAATCCCTTCGGCAAACTCCGTGCCCGCGTAATTAATCGCCTGACACGAGGCTTCACGCTCCAGACATGCGCCAAGCTCAGCTGGTGAGCCACGCAGAGTCTCAAGCAGCATTCGCCCGACTTGCGGGCCTGACTCTAAAAGCTCCTGCACCAATTTGATTACCTCACTTCGCAGCGCTGCCGATTCAACCACACGGCTAACCAGACCCAGTCGCGCCGCTTCCGGCGCTTCTATTACCCGCCCACTAAGCAAGAGATCTGCGGCGTTGCTCGGCCCGACCAGGCGAGGCACAAAATAGGTTGCGCCCATTCCTGGATGCAGTCCCAGACGGGTGAACGTAAAACCAAGCTTGGCCTGCTGGCTGGCGATACGAAATTCACAGGCACACGCCAGGCATAGGCTCGCCCCGATGGCATGGCCGTTAATCATCGCGACCAGGGGAATGTTGAGAGAACGAATACCGAGGAAGGCTTGATAGAAGGCGAGCATGCGCCGCTTATTCTCTTCGGGGGGAAGGCTGCGCTTCTGATCAAGCATGGCGAGGTCACCCCCAGCTGAAAAGGCACGGCCTGCACCAGTTAAAACGAGCACACGCGGCTTATCGCTCCTCGCGCCGATCGTATCGACGACTTGCGCGAACTCAGCCGCCATGGCCTCGCTCATGGCGTTAAGGTTCTCCGGGTCGTTGAACGTAATCAGTCCAGCGTTTGCAGCGAATGGTTCATAGGTGACAAGTGCCATAGGGTGGTAGTGTAGTTCAATTCAACGAATAACTGAACCCCAAAAAGAAGAACAAATGAGCTCCTTCGAGATGTCCCATCGGGAGTTGCGCAACTAAGGCCGCCGGCTGCGGCCGAGACCGCAGCTGAAGCAGTCAGCAGAAAGCTGACGGCAGATCGCAGCACTAGAACTAAGACTTACAGTACCCGGGGTTATTGAGCAGTTACATCTGAAACAGGGTAACGAGCGGAACCTAGGTGGTTGGTCAGCACAGATTATTTCGGCGGAATAGAGCTAGAAGGAAAGGGTAAGTAGCCGGGAGGTCTCGCGACCCCCAGGCCCTCGCAGAACCGGACTAGGAGAGTTACACCATCCGGCTCCCAGTTAGAGTCTTTTACGTTGGTACAGCATAGAACGAATGTACGATGTGCGGACGTGGCAA
>CAIXSY010000172.1 GCA_903922175.1 uncultured delta proteobacterium
CCGGGGGCGAGCCCCCGGCAAAGCTTGCGGATGCGCCCAAATGCCCTTATCTTGGAGAAATGTGTAGACTGCATTTAGGACTTGACCAATCGGCTAGTTATATCGACCACGTTCACGACCACGAGCACGTTCACGTTTCTCCTACCCACACTTTTTGAGCAATTACGAGTTAACCAGCAACCTTAAAGGAGATGCATGAGTATCAAAGCATCACAGCAAAGCGGACATATTCATCTGATTATTATCTTCGTGATCGTTCTTATTTTCGGTGGAGTTATTGTGGCTTTGCGACAGTACAATGCTAACTACGAGATGCAGATACGTATGCGCCAGCTCGAAGAGCGGATGCTGAGAGTTGAAGAAGACATCGGGGCTATGCGGCGTCGTCCGTGATCGTGATGGCTATAGTTAGATATCTCGTAACTAGTCAGCACTTTTAGTGAGCGAGAAGGGAAAAGAGCAGGGAAAATTCGATGACGTCGATGTCTAAGGTCTAACGCCGGACGTCTTACGTCGATGTAAGACGTCCGGCGTTAGTCGTTTGACGTGTGTGTCGTCGATTCTCTTAGTTCAATGTTTCCAAAAAGTCCTGACCAATCATGTATCCTTTATCAAACACTCGATAAAGTAGGCCGTGTGTGCGAAATCAAACGCCACATCGAGATCTCCCTCGCGGGTTACAAAGGCAGCATCATCCGGCCCAACGGCGTAGCGGTCGAGCATCTTGGGATCGTTTTGCTCGGAAACGTCGAATTGCTGCTTAAACTTGGCTAAGTCAAAGAGTCTGATCTCAAGAAAATCGACTATTTCCTCAGTCTTGCCGTCATAAATGGCAAGTCCATGAACAATAGGTGGTGTGGAGCTTGGTGCACGCGTTTTGTTTTTCATAATTCAAAACTAGGCTAGCAGGAGCGCGCCAGTTTTCGCCACTAACAAATCGGGATTATAGGGTAATTTAAGCACTTTGATCCCCTCACCTTGCATGTTGTTGAAATATCAGTATTCTTGGGCCTCGGTAACTGGTCAGCTTTTGCCCTGACTCTTCGTTGCGAGACTCAAGCCCTCCCTGCGACTTACAGCTAGTAATGTCTCAGTCGGGCTTGAGACTCGCGCCTCGATTCAGGCCAAAATCCGCCCAGTTACGCATTGTGCTAACTGGCCATAAGCTTTCGTTGTCTTCCGGCAAATTGCAGTTATGCGCCATTTTGAATCCTGTTCCCGGGCAGAGGTATCTGACTATATTGTTACTGCACCTATTATTACCGCAGCATTATTATCACTATGTCGAAGACGCTTGTCATAGTCGAATCGCCCACCAAGGCCAAAACCATTTCGAAGTTCCTGGGAAAGGACTATGAGGTGCTGGCGTCCTATGGGCATGTTCGTGATCTGCCGAATAACGCCTCGGAAGTTCCTGCCAACCTCAAAAAGGAGAAGTGGGCCAAGCTGGGGGTGAACGTCGAGAAGGACTTCGAGCCGCTCTATATTATTCCTGGTGAGAAGAAGGAGCGGGTCAAGGCGCTGCGCGATAAATTAAAGAACGTCTCTGAAATCCTGCTTGCAACCGACGAAGACCGCGAGGGAGAATCGATTAGCTGGCATCTGCTTGAGGTTTTGAAGCCGAAGGTGCCGGTAAAGCGCCTGGTGTTTCATGAAATTACCAAAGAGGCGATTAATGAGGCGCTGAAGCATACTCGAAGCGTCGATGATAATCTCGTTCGAGCCCAGGAGACACGGCGCATCATCGACCGGCTCTTCGGCTACTCCGTTAGTCCCGTCCTGTGGAAGAAGATGGCTCGCGGCTTAAGTGCTGGCCGTGTGCAGAGTGTGGCTATGCGCCTTCTCGTGGAGCGCGAGCGTGAACGCATGCGCTTTAGAAAGGGAACCTTTTGGGACCTTAAGGCGCTTTTCTCCAAAGAAGGCAGTGATGCCGCCGCCGATCGCTTTGAAGCCGAGCTAACGCACCTGGGCGGAAAGCGCATCGCCTCAGGCAAAGATTTCGACACCACGAGTGGGAAGATATCCGACAAATCTGATGTCGTCTTGCTTGACGAGGTGCAGGCGCAGGGTCTTAAAGAGCGACTGGCTACAGAAGCGGCTGTGGTTGAGTCGGTTGAGGAGAAACCTTTCACCTCGCGCCCTTCTGCCCCTTTTACGACGAGCACCCTGCAGCAGGAAGCAAGCGCCAAGCTAGGGTTCGCCGCGCGGCGCACGATGCAGGTAGCGCAGACTCTCTACGAAAACGGTTTTATTACCTACATGAGAACCGATTCGACAACGCTCTCGGATGAGGCGTTGCGAGGTGCTGCCGACGTGATTAAGCGTGAATTCGGCGCCGAATACCTCTATCCCGAAGCGCGCTTGTATAAGACCAAGGTCAAGAACGCGCAGGAAGCACACGAAGCGATTCGTCCGGCGGGATCGGATTTTGTCTCACCCGAGGCTGTAAAGTTGAAGCTCGGTGCTGAGGCGCATCGCCTGTATGAGCTAATCTGGATGCGGACGGTTGCTTCGCAGATGAAAGACGCTCGCGGGACGCGGATCAACGTTCATATTGTGTGCGCGGATGCCAAGTTTCGTGCTGGTGGTAAGACCATAGAGTTCCCTGGCTATCTGCGCGCCTATGTCGACGACGCCCAAGACGGTGAGCCGGATATGGCGGACCAGGAAAAGATCCTCCCCAAGCTCTCGCCCGGGGAAAAATTGCGTGCCCTTTCCTATGAGGCGCTTTCGCACGAAACGCAGCCTCCAGCGCGTTATACGGAAGGTAGTCTAATTAAAGAGCTTGAGCGTCTTGGTATCGGACGCCCAAGCACCTGGGCCACCATTGTCGGCGTTGTTCTCAATCGTCAGTACGCCTTCAAAAAGGGAACGGCGCTCGTGCCGAGTTATCTGGCCCACGCGGTAACCAATTTGATGGAGCACCACTTCACCTACCTCCTCGACTATGAGTTTACGGCGCACATGGAGGACGATCTCGATGCCATCTCGCGTGGTGAGGCCGATAGCCTCACCTACCTCAAGCACTTCTACTACGGCAACGGACAGGTCGGCTTGGCGCGACTGGTGAGTGAGGGCGAGCAGACTATCGATCCGCGTCTCGTCTGTGGTGTGCCGGTAGGTGTGGCACCCGATGGTCGGACGATTGAGGTTCGTATCGGTCGCTTCGGCCCGTTTCTTTCCAACGGTACCGATCGTGCGGCGCTCCCCGATGGCACAGCGCCGGATGAATTAAGTGTTGAGAAAGCGATCGTGCTTTTGGCCGAGGCGGCCAAAGGACCGCAGTCGCTTGGCGTGCATCCGCAAAATGGATTGCCGGTCTACCTTAAGAAGGGGCGTTTTGGGCCCTATGTGCAGCTCGGTGTTCAGGTTGAAGACGGCGAGAAGCCCAAGATGGCTTCCTTAACACCGGGGCTTTTACCGGAACAGGTGACGCTTGAGACCGCCATGCGCCTGCTTGAACTTCCTAAAAATTTAGGAAAGAACCCCGAGAACAATGAAGATGTTATCGCCGCCAATGGCCGCTTCGGACCGTATGTGAAGTGTGCCACCGAGACCCGCAGTGTGCCGCCGCAGGAGATCTCGATCCTGGATCTTGATCTGCCCAAGGCGCTTGAGTTCCTTAAGCGCCCCAAGATGCGTGGCAAAGCTGCTTCTCAGCCAAAGGTGCTGCGCGATCTGGGTAATCATCCGGTCAGCGAGCTCGCCATTACCCTGCGCTCTGGAAAATATGGGCCGTATGTAAGCGATGGTAAGGTCAACGCCTCGTTGCCACGTGGCGCGGATGTCGAGAAATTTACGTTGCAGGAAGCCGTTCCGTTGATTGACGCCCGCGCAGCTGTTGTCGGCGATGGTGGTGGAAAGCGGTATAGTAAGGCCAAGAGTAGTAAAAGCAGTAAAAGTAGTAAAAAGAAGGCTTCGCCACGTAAGTCTAAGAAGCAGAAGTAACCTTAGCGTTAGCAGTCGGAGGGACCATGTCCTACGGCCTATTAAGATCCAAAGAGCTTGAAGAGACACTGGCACGGTTACGTCGCCGTATCGGTGAGCGCTTCCCTGAATCAGGGCTGTCGCACCTGGCGCAGGAGGTTTCGGGGGCCCTGAAGGACGCACAAGAGCGATCGGCGTGGATCTCGCGCGCCAATATCCCCCTGCGTATCTGCACCGGCATCTTTGTTGTCGTCGTTCTCATAGTTACCCTTCTTGGATTGTGGGGGCTAAACCTCGATCTGCGTACCTCGACGCTCACCGACTTTGTGCAGATGCTCGAAGCCGGTACCAACGATCTCATCTTGCTCGGAGCAGCTTTTTATTTCCTCTTCTCCTTCGAGCGCCGGGTCAAGCGTCGCCGGGCGATGCATGCGTTTCACAAAATCCGCTCGTTGATTCATATGGTCGATATGATTCAGTTAACCAAGGATCCCGGAAAGATCCTTACGGGACTTAAGCCGACGGCATCCTCTCCGGAACAGAAATTAACCGGAGCACTTTTGTCGCGCTATCTCGACTACTGCAGCGAGCTGCTCTCGCTCTTAGCCAAGATCACGGTGCTCTATGGCCAGCATTTTGACGATCCAGCCGTTCAGCAAGCAGTCGATGGTGTCGAAGACCTGTGTAACGGCATCTCCACAAAGATCTGGCAGAAGATCATGATTAATGCCGAGGGGCAGAGGGTGATTGAGCTC
Source organism: uncultured delta proteobacterium (assembly GCA_903922175.1). Lineage (GTDB taxonomy): Bacteria > Bdellovibrionota_C > UBA2361 > UBA2361 > CAIXSY01 > CAIXSY01. Next base: position 4,683 of record CAIXSY010000172.1, read on the forward strand.
AACTAGCGGTGCGCTTCGCGCGCCGCTGGTTTTCTTGAGTGCCGGCGACTGCTTTGAGAATAATGGCCCCCGCTTCCTTAAGCCTCTGGGATTCGGTGTTTATGTAGCTTGAGTAGCGTGTGGAGAGCGATTAGACGGAGGGGGAAATGTCACTGAAGATAGCTTTCTGGGGAATCGGCGTCATCGTTGGCTTTTTCGTTCTGATTATCTCTTCGGTTATAGTGCCCCGCTTTGGCTTATTAGCCGCCATCACCTTGGTCGCCATCTGGATCGTTGTTGCATCATCCACCATTTGGTTAAGTACAATTCATTCAATTGGTGTAGATCGGGTTTGGGTACTTGCGGCTCGCGGAGTAGTCGTCCTGTTCGTTGTTGGATTGCTCGGTTTGGTGTCGTTTTTTATTTGGTTCTCTTCTTTTGTAGATATTACAACCAACTCATATAATGTAGTACGGAGCATAGAAATGGATCCCGCGTACCCCTATATAGGGTTTTGGAGATATGAAGAGTGTAATGCCAATTTTGGGCTGGCGATTGAAAAAGCTGGCAGCGGCAAGTATTACGTCCGATTTTGTGGCCCAGGCGCTTGTGATTCGAAGAGTCCCGAAAATTTGACGGGCATTGTTGACGATCCTCGTTATCGCTTACTTGATGCTAACCTCCTTCAGTATTTACCGAGGTACAAGTCTCGGGACACGCCGAGTATATACAGGCGCTGCGAGCAGTAGGGAATGGTGGCCTAACAATAACTTGGCATCAGAAACTACCTTGTACCAAGGTAGTTTTCCTTTCCATGAAAGCGGCTTACAGAAGGCAGGCAGCAAGCAGGGGCGCTAGATTCCTTGACCCTTGAAACGTGTACTAGGTGAGTTGCATTTTACACTTGAACTTGGCCTTGAACTCCCGCATGGCCATGGCCCATTCACCATATTCTTGGAATTCGACTGATAGGCATGCTCAGGTCAAAGAAGGA
>CAIXSY010000173.1 GCA_903922175.1 uncultured delta proteobacterium
GAGCCCCATATCGTCAGCGAGTATTACACCGCGGTGAAAGTTCTCGGTGTGTTGACGTAAGCAGTAAGTACGTTGTAGCCACGCTAGTCCTTCGAGTTGATGCGGCTTTAGCTTAACTGTGCTCTTTAGTGAGGTTGGAACATATGGGAATTCATCAAGGTTCTTATCTGCGGAAGAATCAAGTACAGCTGACTCGGTATATTCCAATGTCTCTTCATTGGTGAGGATCTGTAGATATCGATATTTACGATTATTAGGCTGCTTATCTCCTTTCTTGGGCTCTTCAGCGGACAACTCAGTAAGCTGGCCTATGAGCTTAGCATCAACAAAAACAGTTTGCCCGCGAAATACCAGCTCATGCTCGCCATCTTCAAGCTTTTTTCGGCAATCTTGCACGAAAGATTTTAGCTGTGACTCATCCTCAAAAGGCAAAAATTGCTCGTGTCCCTCAACAGTTGTCACAGTTACACCGGGCGTAACTGTATGATTGTCGATCTCGAACCAGTCATGTGGTGTGCGGCTGGCGGTAACGAGCGCCTTTCGCGGAACATTCGACAGTCCAACTACACGCTTTGAGTATTGCGAAAGATCAATAACATCACGATCGACACCCTCGCTAAGGCAAGAGGTAACATCGTGCAGAATCTTTACCTTAGCAGCACCACCGACATGGCGCACTTTTCGAATATCCTGCAGAGCTTCTTGGATATTTTCGTTAAAGACGACGCGCGTACGACCACCATGCTCATCTCCAATATCGTAGCTCGGCTGAACCTGGCCGAGCTGCATAAAGCACTGGCGCATCGCTTCATCAGGAACCCCCTCGACTGTCGGAAATAGTGAGACTTTGTCTTTTTCATCAAAATGGACACCAATACCTATCTTGGGTGGAATAATAATGCACTGCTTGCCAAGATACTGCTCTAATCTAGCGCCTGCGGCATTAGATGTTGCCTGAACGGTGGCGAGTACTCGCAGGGAATCCTCCTTCCCCTTCAAATCAACAGGCAGCGCATTGAATTCTCGCATGGCACCAAGAGCCTCGAAACAAGGCCTGCTCACAAGGTATGTGGTTTCAATGTCATTGAGTAACGCGCCTTGTTCCTTTAGAAACACAACCTGCGAACCAATCTGATGTGCCCATTCATATCGAAAATCACTTCGCCCTAATGTCCCATGTGCTTCTACTGATAGGGTGTAGGGGGACGGGGCGGAGAGCTCGCTTACAATCGGGCACTCCCATTCTTGCAGTTGATATAACGCACAATATGGTAGAATAAAGCCATCGGGCCTAAACGTTATTAGTTCCTCTTCGGCAAGTGAATCCAACACACCGCCCAACGCAGCCACAGCAGGTGGCAAATCCAACTTCTGCCAACTTACGCGAGCCGATTCGAGGTCGGCTCCTGCTATGGAGAAAATGAAGGCAACACCTTCTTTGCGAGCTTCGATAGCCAGATTGGTATAATTTCTTATGCAGAACAAATGCTCCATTTACTTGTCCGGTGTAATTCTAAATTTAAGAAGAGCGTCGGCCAATTTGTCCTCCCATCTCCCTGTGCGATGAATAACCACTTCTGTTGCCAAAGTTCTTCTCTTTAGTTCGTGAAGATAAAGAGTCC
>CAIXSY010000174.1 GCA_903922175.1 uncultured delta proteobacterium
ACCGAACAGGGGTGTTTTTGAAGAAACGCGCTGACTTTCAGGAATGAATAGGGTAATTGAGAGTCTGTGAGAAGGGGCGGCTAGCCGATTCAGCACACTCTTCGACCGCGACCGTTCGACAAGCTCACAACAGGCCACGAGCACGACCACGCTCACGAATTATTAAGCTACCCGGGGTTATTAAGCAGCTACGCAAATTCAACCTAACCGACGAGAAGATTTGAAGATATGAACATCTATTACATTTTAGCCTTCAAATAATTGCCAAGAGCCCCAGAACAAGGCTAACATACACGGGCAATGAAGGTTTTCTTCAGTTGCCATTTTTCGTTGGGTAGGCTGAGAGATTTGATGCCTAACCACTCGATAGTGCGATTTAGCTTAGTGCACATTCACTTTGCCCCACCGTGCACCTTGTCTTCGTAATACGGCTCATTGCTCCACAACGAGCTACACAACGAAGAACTGGAGCAAAGGCTGAAGTATACCGCCTTGCCAGAGGTGTCACTTTAGCATAGTCTTTCTTCGCAAATTATGAGAACTCTTGCCGACCATCCGCTTACCATCATGGGCCATGATTATCAGCCCGTTATCATCGGCGGCATGGGCGTCGATATCTCCTCAACTCAACTAGCGTGCAGCGCTGCAGAGATGGGTGCCATTGGGCACATCTCCGACGCCATGTCCCCTTTTGTGAGCGACAAGAACTTCGGCACCAACTTCACCAAACGCAAGAGCGATCGCCTGCGTGTCTACGCCGACTCTAAAGACAAAAAAGACGTTCAATTCGACCTTGCCGACCTACGCTCCGGACAGATGAAACACGTTGAAAACGCCATGAATCAAAAGCGTGGTGAAGGTGCGATCTGGATCAACATCATGGAAAAGCTAACCATGAACAACCCACAGGGCACGCTTGAAGTGCGTCTGAATGCCGCGCTAGACGCAGGTATCGATGGCATCACCCTGTCTGCCGGTCTGCATACAAGCTCACTTCGCTTGATGGCGAACAATCCACGCTTCCGCGATGCCCAGATAGGCATTATTGTTTCGAGCGATCGGGCCCTCAAGCTTTTTCTGAGAAGTGGCTCAAGAGTCGAGCGCCTCCCCGATTATATCATCGTCGAAGGGCCTTTGGCCGGTGGACACCTTGGCTTTGGTGAAGATTGGCCGGCACACTCGCTCGACACTATTGTGGCGGACGTAGCCCGACTTCTTAAGGCAGAGAACCTGTCTATCCCGATTATCGCCGCCGGTGGAATTTTTACCGGCTCAGATGCACTGCGCGCCGTCGACCACGGCGCTTCCGCCATACAGGTTGCCACGCGATTTACTATTACCGAAGAATGCGGATTGCCAAGCAACGTAAAGCAGGAATACCTGCGCTCCGAAGAGAAAGACGTCGTTGTCAACTGCGTCTCCCCCACCGGCTACCTGATGCGCATGCTTTCGTATAGCCCATGCTTGACGTCGAACATGCGTCCAAGCTGTGAAGCCTTCGGCTACATGTTAGGCCGTGAGGGCAAGTGCCAGTACCTCGACGCCTATGACGCAACCCCCCTAGATGAAAAGGGCAAGAAACTCCTCGTCAAAGAAAAGATCTGTTTGTGTTACCACTTCAGCAAATTTAATTGCTACACCTGCGGACACAACGTCTTCCGCCTCAAAGACACGACGACCAAAAACCCGGATGGATCGTATAAGCTCCTAAAAGCTCAGGATGTGATTAAAGACTACTTGCACAACGAGTAAGCAGACCGTTTCAGGTACTGCATTTATTCAGCACCGCGCCCAGCTTACCGATCGCCTGGTCAATCTGGGACTCACTAATTACCAGTGGCGGGACAAAGCGCAGGACACTGTCGGAGGTAGCGTTAAGCACGACTCCTTCTTGCAAAAGTTTCGAAACTACTTCAAATGCCACCGGCTTTGTTAGCTCAGCAGCGCGCATAAGGCCCACGCCGCGTACAAGCTCCACCCCGGATAGCTGGCGCAGCTTCTCCTCTAAATAGCGCCCGCGCTCAACTGTTTTTGCAAGAAGCCCTTCGTGCTCAATATAATCAAGCACCGCCAGGGCCGCCGCGCAAACAACCGGGCCACCTCCAAATGTGCTGCCGTGATCGCCGGGCGTAAATACTGACCCGTAAGGCTCATCAGCGATACAGGCGCCGATGGGGAGTCCATTGGCTAGTGCCTTAGCTGAGGTAAAGATGTCAGGCTTTACTCCAAGGTGCTGAAAAGCCCACCAGCTTCCGGTACGCCCGATCCCGGTCTGAACCTCATCGAATATAAGCGGGATGCCAAAACGGTCGGCTAACGCACGCAGGCCTTTAAGAAACGGGAGGGTTGCGGGGATAACACCGCGCTCCCCCTGAATCGGCTCAACCAGAATTGCAGCAGTTTCGCCGTCAAGCGCCTCCTCGAAAGCGCGTAGATCATTAAATGGCAGATGCGAAAATCCAACAGGCAGGGGTTCAAAGCCCTTCCACTTCTCCGGTTGTCCGGTGGCGGCCAGTGTGGCCAGTGTTCGGCCATGGAATCCCCCCAGGCTGGCCAGGACTTTATAACGCTTCCCGGAGCCGGCCTTGCGCGCGAGCTTAATAGCACACTCATTGGCCTCGGCGCCGGAGTTGCAGAAAAATACCCGCCCCCAGCCACCGGTTGTGGAGCGCAGCTTTTCGGCCAGGCGGCGCATCGGCAACGTCCCAAAGATATTAGAGACGTGGACTAATTCGCGGGCCTGATCTGCAACCGCTTGGGCCACGGCGGGGTTGGCATGTCCCACCGAACAGACTGCTATCCCAGCCAAAAGATCGATATACTCCTTGCCATCGGCATCAAACAGGGTGGCCCCGGTGCCGCGTACAAAATCAATCGCTTGGCGCTTATAGGTATTCATCAGTGGATCGCTCGTCATCTGTCATCGCTCCGGTAAATTACAGTCCCTAAAGGCGGCGTGGCATCAATTTGCTCTAGAATAGTTGAGGGATCGCGTCCATCTACAATCTGAGCCTCGGCGGCACCGCTGCGTAATGCGATTAAAAGCCCCTCCAGCTTAGGAATCATCCCCGAGGCGATTGCCCCTGCCGCTAAGAGCGACTCAATTTCAGATATTGAAGCACGCTGAATAAAGCTCTCTTCGTTTCCGAACTGGCGGTAAAGCCCCTTAACATTTGTAACGGCGACTAAACGTCGGGCTTTAAGTGCTCCGGCAAGCTGCCCAGCGGCGATATCAGCATTTATGTTGTAGAGAACACCATGCATATCAGCCCCAAGCGAGGCCACGACCGGCATAATCCCCTGAGCCGTCAAGCTATTTATGATAGTACAATTGAGGGCCTCAACTCGACCTACAAATCCGAGCTCAGGATCGGCGGCGACAGCCTGAAACAAGCCTACGTCTGCGCCGTTGATACCAACGGCCGCTATTTTGGCAGCGTTTAGCTCGGCTACGAAGGGTGCATTTATTTCACCGAGCAAGACCATGCTTACGACTCTTATGGTCTCGGCATCAGTCACGCGCTGGCCGCGTACAAAGCGTGGAGTGATTCCAATTTTTTCGGCTAGTCGACTAATCTGGGGGCCTCCGCCATGAACCAAGACTAACGGCTCGGGACGTTTCCTTAACTGGCCAATCTGGGTGATTAGAGCTCTGCGTTTTTCGGCTGAGTCGAAGAGCTCGCCGCCTACTTTTAGTACCAGCGCCGAGCTCATCAGCTCTTCCCCATATTTTCGTCAACGTAGCCATGAGTGAGGTCGCAGCCGTATGCCGTGGCTTCAGCGCTGCCGGCACCGAGGTCGGCGCTGATTTCTATGGTCCTGTTCTTCAGGTACTGCGCCATAAGGCCTTCATCGTATGGATGGGCCACGCCATTCCTACAGATAAGGGTGGCACCGTAGCGTATGCTGACGTTGTCCGGGTTAAAAACTGCACCAGAGGCCCCAAGCTCAGAGATCACGCGCCCGAAGTAGCAGCTCTCACCGGCTAATGAGCATTTAACCAAAGCGCTGCTTACCACGCCGCGCGCTGCGAGGCGCGCATCTGTAAGGGTTCGCCCCCCACTGACCTTCATCACGAGCAATTTCGTTCCCCCTTCGGCATCGGCAGCCATCTGGCGCGCCAAACTTTCGCAGACTAAACGCACAGCCTCCTTGAAATTAAAACAAACTGCTCCGGTTATGGGAGCTGCGGATAGTCCGTTAGCAAGGACAATCACGCTATCATTGGTAGAGCGACACCCATCTACGACCATAGCGTGAAACGAACTATCCATGGCCTCGCTCAGAGATTCGCGCAGCAATGCTCGATCGGCGTTGGCATCGGTAGTCAAAACCACAAGCATGGTAGCCATGGATGGGGCCAGCATGGCGGCACCTTTAGCCATGGCGCAGACTGAGAACTCGGGAGTCTTGACTGAGGCTATTTTTAGCTTCGTATCGGTGGTCATCATCGCCCGTGCCGCGCTTATTCCCCCGCTGGCACAGAGCTCACGTGCGGCCTTGCGCACTCCTGCAGCGCCGATAGCCGCCGGAAAAGGCTTTCCGATAAGCCCAGTCTGGCAGATTAGAACCTGGGTCGATTGACAATTTTGCACCTCGGCAAAGGTGCGGCAGAGCAGGCGTGCTCCCTCAAGCCCCTCACTTCCGGTGGCCGCATTAGCATTTCCTGAGGTCAGCACAACACCGTGAAATGAAGCCGATTCGGAGAGATGACTCTGGCTTATCTTTACTGCAGCCGATTTAACCAGATTAGATGTAAATACGCCGGCAGCGCGGCACGCCGCCTCAGAATAGATCAGCGCGAGATCAAGCTTGCCATTTACCTTTATCCCGGCGGCCACACCGGAGCCGATAAAACCAGGTGCCAGCGGCTGGGCGTTAGGTTCCCCTTCAAGGCAAGTGTTCATGGATATAGACCCCCTTGTGTAAGTCCAAGCCCTTCATCGAGACCAAACATCAGATTAGCATTTTGGAGAGCCTGGCCGGCAGCTCCCTTTACCAAGTTATCGATCACCGCCGTAACAACGATCTTACCCGTACGCTGATCAAGCACAGGATAGAGCTTGGCGCCGTTTCCGCCTCGGACCTCCTTGGTGCCTGACGGAGCGCCCGTTACTTTGACAAAGCGAGCATTCTTATAGGTTGTGTCATATGCCTCACGCACCATGTCTTGGGTGACGCCTGGCCTGGCCCTGGCTATGAGTGTCACATGGATTCCTCGTGTCATCGGCACGAGGTGGGGAGTAAACGAGAGCAGCACCTTGCCGCTGCTGCAATTGTCGCTGCTGCAATTTGCAGCTCTGGTTATTGTATTCAGTGCCTGCTCAATCTCAGGGATGTGCTGATGCGCTCCGATCTTGTAAGCGCGAACATCTTCGAATGCGTGAGCAAAGTGCAGCTCGGCTTTGAGAGTTTTACCAGCTCCAGAGAGGCCACTAACGGCCGAGATAATAAGATCCGGCTCAGCCAATTCATGCTGCATCAAGGGGGCAGCGGCTAAAATGCTGGCAGTGGCATAACAACCTGGATTGGCTATCCGAGAAGCAGTACAGATCTTCTCCCGATTCAACTCGCATAGGCCGTATACCCAGCGACCAAGCTCGCTGGGAGCGCTGTGTGCCTCACCATACCAGGTCTCATATGCTGCTGCGGAATCTAGGCGGAAGTCACCACCCAGATCGATCATCCGCGCTGCAGTCAGCCCCGGAAGTATTCGCATCGCTTGGCCATGTGGCAGCGCACAAAAAAGTAGATCGCATTCAGCGGCAAGTTTAGCCGTATCGGTCTCAGGTGAAATGCGTAGTCCCTCATAACCCTGAAGATGCGGGCAAAGAGCCGTGAGACTCTCGCCAGCGGACTTGCTCCCGGTCACCGCGCTTACTTCAAATTGTGGATGGTTTGTAAGAAGCCTTAATAACTCCGCCCCTGTGTACCCAGAAGCACCGAGGATGCAGACTTTTTTTAAACAGTTCGACATAGCGTACATACTAGCCAGACTTGTCTAATTTGATCAAGAAAGAACACCGGCCTGGCGGGTGCTAAGAATCTCGAGACTCTCCAGTGCAGCCGAAATCTGCGCAGCGCCTGGTGCACTAAAAACTAGCCAAACACATTTGAAATTTTGAGAATAGCCAACAGCTTCCGATGAGATATGAGCATTCAATACATTTTGGACAAACCTTCGGTTTGACTCTGCTTCTTTTAATGTGTTTGGCTATGTTGTCCCTCCGGGGGTAGAAACTTCTTGCCCGCCTATTTGTTCGACTGCTTTTGTGCAACAAAAGGGCAAGAAGTTTCTATCCCTCCCCCTGCGGCACGGAAGAAATCTGGATCTTTAGAAGCTAGCGACAAAAGCACAGTTGCCATAACCAAGACCGGTCTTAATCATTCTGACGTTGTCATCGTTCGTCATTATCCGATTATGGAACTCCGGCAGCCCCCTAGTGGTACTTCCCTCGATCATCATGCCGCCGCGCTCTTGAAGCTTATCTACAAACCGACTAATCCGGGAGTAAGATGTGACGCCTCGTTGAGTGTCGAGCATCGCTCCTTTAATCAATAGCCAGTCAACATTAAGCCCTTCGAGCCAACGCTGGCACGATTGAGAGAGGCAGGCAAGGCGGGCCTGGAGATATATACCCCCCCCCTCAATCTGGTAGATGGTAACTCCCCCTCAATCACTCCTCAATCTGGTAGATGGTAACTCCCCATACCTTTAAGCCCTTTCAACTAAATCCGCCGAACTTACTGAAACCGCTCATTTCTTATTCTCCCGCCTGTTTTTTAATCGAAAAAGAGCGCGAGGAGGAAACTTTCCAGCCAAATCCTCGATACATAAGGTGTATGCCCCCCTCAATCTGGTAGATGGTAACTCCCCATACCTTTAAGCCCTTTCAACTAAATCCGCCGAACTTACTGAAACCGCTCATTTCTTAT
>CAIXSY010000175.1 GCA_903922175.1 uncultured delta proteobacterium
AGGCGTTTGAGCTATCTTCCACGTTCAACACGGCAGCTAGGTTCTCTCTTATAAAGCTTTAGGCAGTGGTAGCGGGTCATCCGAATTGTTGCTGGGTCTTAAGTTACGTACTACCAGATCTCATCTGGTACTACCAGATCTCATCTGTTCCGTGCAATGTTTTTCGTTCATAATTCTCGCTGCGCAGGCACAAGATCATCCGCTCCGCCCTCGGGGAAGCCTGATGGGCATTTTATTTATGCTGCTAAGTTAATCATAGCCGATATTACCAGACTTCTTCTGAGCCTAATATTTAGGATATTTCAGTGTATCAGCGCCTTCTCAGCTACTCAAATACAATTTAAGACTAATATTATTAGAGCATTGAGCTACTACACCAACTAGTTCTCCTCCAAATAAATTCTTTCACTTTAGCATGCCCTATCAACCGCATAATATAGTGCTATTTGCTTCCGCCTAGGTGAAAGAACTTATTTGGAGAAAACTAGCGGCGCGCGAAGCGCGGCGCTACGCCGCCCTCTCCGCCCGCTCAGACCCGCTGGCGTATTCTTTGTAGAAGGTATGAAGCTGACGACGCACCATCAGACGAGAGCGGTGCAGTCGCGATTTGACCGCTGGAATTGTAAGATCAAGGATGCGCGCCACCTCGCGGCTGGTAAGGCCGTCTACATCACGCAGCACAAATACAGGGCGATAGTCATCAGGTAATCCAGAGATAGCTCCTTCCAAGGCAGCAAATACTTGAGACCGTAGCGTCGCCTGATCGCCCTCTCCATGTTCAGACGCGCGCAGCATGACGCTGTCTTGAAACTGAGGGAGGACGTCTTCAAGGTGAAGAGCTCGTTCCTGCTTCTTTTTACGAAGCTTCATGAAGGAGGCATTGACGGTAACGCGGTATAGCCAGCTCGAAAAGGTGCTCTTGCCTTCGAATCCTGCAATCTTTCTATAGACCGTCACAAAAACATCCTGCAGCACCTCCTCGGCATCTTCGACGTTTCGTGTCAGCCTGAGTGCAAGGCTAAAGGCCTTGGGGGTGTAACGCTTGAGCAACTCCTCAAAACCGTGACTATTCCCCGCCCGAAACTCAGCAATCAGCTCCAGATCCGTGACAATCGCCATAGTTACTCCTTTAACAAAACGGCCTAAAACCAGCGGCAATATCTTCCACCGCGTGCGTCTAGAGTGCTTAGACATGAAAGAATCATGCCAGGCAAAAAGGATTCAGGAATTGATATAGACGAGATGGGCTGTCAAGAAACTGACGGTGTAGAGGAAATAAACACCAGGTCCCGTCCTGAAAGACTCGGCACTCCTAGCTGCAGGAGCGATCTTGCAACTCTTGTTGAACCGACCCGCGCATTCGCGCGGAAGAGACTCGTGCCGCCTGCCTGCTATCTGCCCTCTGTGAACCGCCTTCAGATATCTGCTTTCTGCTGACTGCATCCGATGCAGGTGCAGCTCCAGACGCCAGCCCAGGTAACTGCTCAATAACCCCCGGGGGACCCGTGAACTTGCACATGCTGGTTCACGGGAAATACATTTACCCGGACGTAACTACTCGCCCCCTCGTCAATTGGTGAAAATAACCCTAACAAAATGACCATTTCTGCAACCGATGACGCTGACGTCCAAGGTCTAACGCCGGACGTCTAACGTCGACGTTTTACGTCCGGCGTAAGACGTTCGACGTCAGCGTTAGTCGATTAGGGGCGAGCAGTTACACCCGGACTTAAATGAGCAGTTACCGCTACACGAGGGCTTGTACGTGTGCTATAAGCTCCTACCTATGTCTACCTATAGCGGCGTTATCATCGAAGAGTCTCTTGAGGATAAAGATGTTCTCAGGGATCTGAAAATTGTTTCATCTCGTGTCTCAATGGTGACACCGAAACATGCAACACCGTGGCTTACACAATGGACACTGCATACATTTGAAGTGACCGACGAGCAGGCCAAACGCGTAGCCGAGCGAATAAGCGGAGCGCTGGATAGGTCACATGCGGGAAGTTGGTACGTCGATTTCAAAACCGAGCGACAACACTACATTGTTTACAGCAACAAGATCTTCTTTGTTGATCGCAGTAGTCTGGCGCAGTATTTGGAGGCTAAAAATTACGGTTTAAGCCTCGGTATCCCACCACACCAGATGGATTTTGAAGAGGACGTTATACAAGGAATCTAGTGCCGCGCACCAGTGGTGCGCGCATGCCCAATTATCAAGTTGCGCGGCACTAATTCTTCGGCTTCACCGTCAGCATCCGCGTGCCCTCGATCTTATGAATCAAGACAAGCACCGGCTTATCCTTCTTCAAAGACTTAAGCACTTGAGCATAGGCATCCGGGCTGGGAACGGGCACATCCGCCAGCTCTTCAATTATATCGCCACGACTCAGGCCACCGCGATCGGCGGAGGACCCGGGCTCGACCGTCTCGACAAACACTCCAGTCGGGGCAGAGAGCTTGTACGCTTTGACAACCTCCGCAGAGATCTCAGAGACGATAAGCCCAAGTCGATCAGGTTTGGCGTGGGCTGAGTCATCTCCGCGCTTCACCTTGCTATCCTTCATCTCATTTATTTGAGCAGAGAGGGCGATTGGCTTTCCATCACGTAAAACATCAATCTTAACCGTGGAGCCAACCGCCGTGGTCGCCACCATCAGCGGCAGTTCATCATGGTCATTGATCACCTGACCATTGTAACCGACGATGACATCTTTTCGTTTAAACCCAGCCTTGCTCGCCGGGGAATCCGGTATAATATCAGAAACAAGCGCTCCATTTGGGGATGCTAGCCCAAGTGCATCGGCCATATCAGGGTCGATCTTCTGGATCATGACACCAAGCAGACCTCGAGTAACCTTACCTTGATCCTTGAGCTGAATAAGGATCCCCTTGACGAGATTAATCGGAATCGAAAAACCGATGCCGATGTTAAAGCCCGGCCCGCCGTACTGCGCACGTCCTGGACTAAATATGGCGGTATTAATCCCCACCACCTGCCCTTGCACGTTAAATAGCGGCCCCCCCGACGATCCTGGATTGATCGAGGCATCGGTTTGAATAAAGGCATCGTACGGCGAACTGGTCTGCAAACGTCGCGAGGTGGCCGATACAATTCCTGCCGTCACTGTCTGTCCAAGTTGGAATTGATTGCCGATGGCGATCACCCAGTCTCCAACCTCAAGCTTATCGGAATCACCAAGGTAGGCGATCTTGAGCTTGCTCTTCGGCTCAATCTTCAGAAGCGCGATGTCGGTTTTAGGATCGACGCCGATAACCTTAGCCACATACTCCGACTTATCATTAAGCAGGCGTACGATGATCCGAGTCGATTTTTCAATAACGTGGTTATTCGTGGCGATGTAGCCGTCCTCGGTTAGGATAAACCCCGAACCAAGCGAACGCGTCGGTACATTCGGCGCCGGCTTAAAGAATGGAAGCTGCGGAACGGGGCTGTCCTCCCCTCCCGGCTGCCCAGACTGCTCCTCTGCTACCCCGTCAGATTCAACCGAGACATTGACCACTGCCGGGCTTAACTCTTTGGCCAGCGGCGAAAAAGAAGAGGCGACGCGCTCAAGCGCCACCCCAGGAATCTGTGGCTTGCCCTCGACAAAGATGCGATCGGCATACAGATGTTGCGGAACGAGCATTCCCAAGAACACTGCGCTGAGCAGGCTAGGGACAATTCGAACTACAAGCGCACGAGTCCAAAGCAGCTTTGAATTATACATTTGCCCCCAGGCGAACATAGCTCATCCTACAGTTATAAAGAACCTCTTCGATAAGCTGCGCTTCTGCCGAGTCAAGGTTTCCCTTGGTCTTTTTCTCAAGCAGCGAAATGATATCGATTGTCTGTTTTGCAGCCCCTTTATCGACCGGCATACTTATCCCCTCTGGCGGCTTAATAACCCCGAGCTGCATCAAAGCCTGGGTTCCGAGAGAGATAATGAATGAACTAAAATCAACCTCGCCGGGGTCCACTGGGTCTTGCGCTTTGGCATCAACGGGCGACGCTGGCTGCTCAGCCTTTGAGGGCTGCGATGAAGCGCCCCCATCACCGCGATCATTGCCCTCCGTATCGAAGCGCCGATTATCTTTAATCACTAACCCTGGTTTCTTTTCTTCTTTTTCAGTCATATATGAAGTAACCCCTTGAACTCTCGCTCAAAAATACTCTATCGTAAGCGCCTATAAGTCAAGAGAATGTTGGCACAAACACGGTGAAAATGCAGATAATGATCTTAGGCTGCGGTACCTCCACGGGAGTACCTGTGCCTGCCTGCATCTGCAGCGTGTGCCGCTCGGGTAAAGAGAAAAACATTCGCACCCGCACCTCGGCCCTCATTTCCGCCGAAAATGGCACGCAAATTCTGATCGACACATCATCAGACTTTCGACAACAAGCGCTGCGCCGAGCAATTCAACGGATTGACGCCGTCCTCTATACGCACTACCACGCCGATCATATTTTGGGGCTTGAGGATCTGCGTGGCTATAATTTTGCACAACAGGGTCCGATCCCAGCCTACGGAACTCAAAACACGATCTCTGAGATCCGACGTTGTTTTAACTACGTCTTCGAGCCAAATCCGAATTATGATGGCGGTGGCGTGCCCCAAATAGAAACCCATCTCATAGACGACACCACCCCCTTTGAGGTGAAGGGTTTTCTTGTTCGACCGTTCCAACTACAGCACGGACTTACCGTCGTCACCGGATACCGCATCGGCGAGATGGCCTATGCCACCGACTGTAAGATACTCCCCGAGGCGACCTACGAAACACTAACGGGTGTGCGTGTCCTCGTACTTGATGGGCTGCGCTACGAACCACACAAGGCCCACCTCACCATCCCCGAGGCCTGTGCGGTAGCACAGCGCATCAGTGCCGAGCGCACATTTTTGACCCACATGACCCATAGCATCGACTACGACGACGTAAGCGCCAAGCTGCCCGCGGGAGTGGAGCTGGCTTATGATGGGCTGGTGGTGGACTTTAAATACTAGACCGTCCGCAAAAAATCTTGATGGCCGACGGAGAAGCGCGCGTGCGCGCGCTTCTAGCCCACCTTCGGTGCGAGAACCTTGCGCTCCAATATCGAGCAATACCGGGACAGCCCCAAAGTGTTAACCTTTGGCGGCGTCAGTAATGAGTCGCAGCGTATTGGTTCTCTACTATGTTCTGGAGATGACAGCAGAGCTTGGCTTACTCCTCTCCCCATAGTAAGATTGGCGCATGCATACCAAAATGGCTTTACTACTCGTGTCGTTACTGTTTCTGATCGTAACTCCTCACATACTTCGTGCCCAGCCCAAGGTCTCCGACTCAGCTACCTTAACCGTGGGTGCGATATTGCCGCTTAGCGGCGGATATGCGCAATAGGCGCTGCAAGTGCGGCGAGGGTTGGAGATGGCTCGCACGGATGCTAAGCATGCGTTTATTTTAGATTTCCAGGACGAAGGCTCTTGCGATAACCCTGCTCGGTCGCTCGGTGCGATGCAGAAACTGGTGAATATGAGCCGTGTACGCTTCGTAGTTAGTGGCTGCCTTTCCGGGACTAAAGCAATTGGGGCACTAGCTAAACAGCATGATGTACTACTCTTATCGTCGGGGCTACTTGATCGTGATGTGCTCGCACAGCGTTACCCACTAGTCAATTTTGCAACCGAGATCGCTGGAGAGTCGCAATATCTTGCAGAGCTGATTGTAGATGCAGGAGTGCGACGATTGGCTGCTTTTCGTCCGGTAGACGCGTTTGGTGAAGAAGTCGGGGAGACCCTCAAGCGCCTGCTCGCCAAAAGCGGAGTGGAGATCGTGAGTAATGAACTAGTAGCGCAGGATGTGCAGGATTTTCGTACGCTACTCTTGCGTCTTAAAAGTACTAAGGCCGATGCGTTATTTATGAATACTCTTGGTAAGGACCAGCAGCTTATGCTGATGCGGCAGCTTGGTGAGTTAAGGCTCGATCTGCCAGTGTTCGGTAATTATGTAATTGAGGCAAGTGTAACAGCTGAAAGTGAGAAAAAGCTACTTGAAGGCGTTCGCTATACGCATCCGATAAACTCTGCAGCTGAGTCGCCGCAAAAGAGTGTTTTTGACAATAAGTTTCGTGCACGTTTCGGCAAAAATGAATTGCCGTCGGCAAATACCTATTTTGTATACGATGGCCTTATGCTTTTAGATCAGGCCTTAAATCAATGCGTGCCGACCGATACTGATTGCGTGCGACGCGCCATGACTAATGGGAACACGCGCCAAGGCATATCCGGGGATTTCACCATCAAAGCGGATGGTTCCTGCGTCCGACCGTACGGATTTAAACAGGTTCGAGACGGGAAGTTTGAGTGGACACAGATGCAAGTTACTGTGGATCCAAAACTCTGAGAGAGGCGGAGGAAAGTGTGCCCTGTTGGGGCTGTCCCGGCTCTTGAGTTCGCCTGGCCTGAGCGGCTGTGGGGACAGCCCCTTCCAGGGCCACGAGCGAGCGCGCGATCTCGTAATCTTCCGGTGTCGTCACTTTAAAATTCGAGCGATCGCCTTCACTGACATAGACGGGACGCAGAGCTTCAACGAGCGCAGCATCATCACTTGCCCCCTGCCCTTGTACGGTAAGAGTGCTGCGCCGATGCGCTTCAAAGAGAATCTCAAAGCGAAAGACCTGCGGGGTCTGTATGCACCAAACATTGTCACGGCTTAGAGATGACTCGACTCGGCCATCGACCGAAACGCGCTTTATGCTGTCGACCAAGCGCACAGCGACAGTAACAGCTTCATGCGCCAACGCCGCCTTGACAGAACGTCGAATTGTCTCGGGCCGAATGAAGCATCGCGCGGCATCGTGCACAGCCACATAAGAGCTCCGCTCGCCTAAAAGCCTGCCAGAGAGAAACTCTAATCCGTTAAAAACAGACTCCTGGCGCACCCTGCCGCCCGTTACAAAGGAGATCGGCAGAGCACGTGGGTTACGATACGGGAGCGTGCGCATCTGCGGCTGATCTTCCAAGCGACAGACAATAACTATCTCATCGATGCACTCAATGCTGAGAAATGCGTTTACCGATCTCTCAAGAATCGTCTCTGCACCAAGCTGGAGGAGCACCTTCGAAGTTCCGATCCCCATGCGCACACCACTGCCAGCGGCGACAACGAGCGCAGCGACATATGGCGGTTCATGAGCCATCGAGAAGCCAAAGAAGAAAAAGCTGCCTAGGAAAACAGCGCCCGAATTTCGACCATCACCTTATCTTCGGTGCGCGACTTGGCGACAGCGATCTCAGAGGCCAAAAGGCCCTGAGCGGTATCGAGCATCTTCTTCTCACCGAAGGAGAGCTCTTTATCGGCCGAGAGCACCGAAAGATCTCGAATCACTTCAGCGATTTCGAACACGCTACCAGTATTAATCTTTTGAGAATATTCACGGAATCGTCGATTCCACGTCTGTGTATCGATCTTAAAGGCGCGATCCTTCAAGATCGCAAAAACCTGATCAATCGTCTTTTTATCAGCCACCTTGCGCAGTCCGACGGACTCAGCTTGGGTCACCGGGACAAGGCACCTCATCCCTGAGCTTAAAATGGTGATCTCGAACATGCGTTGCTCGGTCCCAGCGACTGCAGTGGAAACCACCGACTTGATAACACCGACACCGTGCCGGGGATACACGATTTTATCACCTGTCTTAAACTCTTTCTTTGCGGTCAAGGTAAGACTCCTTAGAATGTCAAAGTCCTGAAGGAAGACATAAGGCCCTGCCGGCTTTACCAAAAACAGTACCGGGAAAGGCTCTACGGGCGAGATGGGAGTATATAGGAAAACCCCCCTAATAGCAAATGAGATGAGACATTACAAGCATGACATTATAAGTGTTTTCAGGTGGATAGTGAGACGAAACTTTATGGTTCTTCGACTTTTTTAGTGGGTAACTTTTAGAGTTTTTTGCATTGCTCGTGTATTTCTTCATGAGCGTGGACGTGCTCGTGGTCGCGGTCGAAGAGTGTGCCGAATCGGCTAGCCGCCCCTTCTCACAGACTCTCAATTACCCTATTCATTCCAGAAAGTCAGAGCGTTTCTTCAAAAACACCCCTGTTCGGTAAGGGGCGAGTTTAGCTCGCCTTTTCTCACTTCGTGAGAAAAGGCGGCTAGTTACATCGACCAGGACCACGACCAGGAGCACGTTCACGTTTCTCCTACCCACACTTATTGAGCAATTACTGCATTCCATGCTTCGCAACATTATCACGCTACGACTTTCGCGAATTCAAACAAATGGTAACGCAGCCAGAGTTGCTCAGCAGATCTCTCACACGGTATTCCCTACGCAAACACCCTCATTCTACCGTAATTGCCTTTCTATTCACCTACCTTTCACTTTTTTCGGGTATTCATGCCAGATCCTGTCCGTTAGGACAGGATCTATTTCAGGCAGCCAACGATCTCAGAGATATTTTTCAGCCCATCGCGCTGACAATACCCAAGCAGATCGCGCAGAATGCGACCGACAAGAGATGGTCCCCCATAAATCAACGCGGTATAGATCTGCACTAAACACGCCCCGGCGCGCATCATCGACAACACCTCCTCCGCCGAAGAGATACCGCCAACGCCAATGATGGGAAGAGCTCCGTGGGACTCTTCGTAGATGTGGCGCACGAAATCTTTGGATCGATGATAGAGCGGGCGGCCACTAAGACCTCCGCTCTCAGCGCTTGCTTGTGTCAGCCCATCGCGTGAAAGAGTTGTGTTCGTGGCGATGATTCCCGAGAGATTCTGCGCAAGTGCTAAATCAACAATCTGATCGAGCTCGGCCAAACTAAGATCAGGGGCAACCTTAACCAAGATCGGCTTAGACTGCGGATTGGCGTCACGGATCCCCGTAATAATCTCTTCCAGCCGCCCTCGCTCCTGAAGTTTTCTCAGCTCTGGAGTGTTGGGTGACGAGACATTAATGACGAAGTAATCAGCGTGCGCATACAAAGTTTTAAATGAGAAGAGGTAATCCTGCAGGGCCTCGTCAAGTGGGACAAGCTTCGTCTTACCAAGATTAATTCCGAGAACTGCACGCAGACGCTGACGGTTTACGGTCGCGAGCCGAGACTCGGCCGCCACGGCTCCGCCGGAGGGAAACCCCATTCGATTTATCAATGCACGATCGGATCGATAACGGAAGATGCGCGGTCTTGGATTTCCCGACTGTGGCCGCGCCGTAATAGTTCCAAGCTCAATCGCACCAAACCCCATGGCATCAAAACCATACAGGGCGTCCCCCTTCTTATCCATCCCAGCGGCAAGGCCAATCGGGTTAGGAAAACGCAGGCCAAAAGCATCAACAACTAAGCGTGGATCGGCAACACCCCAAATTGAGCTCAGTAGCCGCTGTAGTGGTGCATAGCGCGCCAATCCTCCGATCGAAAGTGCTAGGTTATGCGCATCTTCGGGGTCAAGATTGAATAAAATCGGTCGAAGGAATGTCTCGTACATGAGATTATGCCGCGCTTCTCTGGCGCTCGGGTAGGTCTTCCATCCCCCAACGCGCAACAAACTCAGACATAGAAAGATTCATCAAAATCGCGTCTTCGCGGTTATCGGCGTAATAAGCAGAACGCTCTCCTGATTCGATGAATCCAAGTGAACGGTACAGCTCCTGCGCTACACAATTACTGCGACGCACTTCAAGCACAACCGATCGCACAGCCTCCTCATGCAGCACACGCAAAACGTGCGCAACAATCGTTCGCCCAACACCACGAGAGCGCAGCAATCGACGCACACCGAAGCTTACAATATGGGCTTCATCGAGGACGACATGGACGACAAGGAAGCCGACGACGATACCGGCTACACGCGCACCATAGGTACGCGAACAGGCGTTTGAGAACTCGCCTTCAAAAAGCTTCTTTGTCCACGGGGGAGAGTTACATTCGATCTCGATCGCTTCCAGCTCAGTCGAAGCGCCAGCGGAAAGCCGCACAACCACCGGCTCGAGCCTATTGGGCTCATCGCTTTCAGGCGAGGCAAATTCGGCCGGCCGGTGGTTCATGGGGTGAAGCAGAGTACGAGATCTCTACTAACTAAACGAGCGCAGACTTGGCGACGGTCGCCACTGCCGCAAATGTTTCGGGATCACGAACTGCGATCTCCGCCAACAACTTACGATCAAGCTCGATGTTGGCCGACTTCAAGCCACTAATCAAGCGGCTATAGGAAAGACCAACCTGCCGCGCGGCGGCATTGATACGAGCAATCCACAGCGTGCGGAAATCACGCTTTTTCATGCGCCGATCTTTGTAGGCACTCTTGAGCGCTTTTTGCACGGCGCGCTTAGCAATCTTATAACTGCAGCTGCGTCGTCCACGAAATCCTTCGGCTAGCTTCAGCAGGCGCTTATGGCGCCGTCGCAGCGTAAACCCTCTCTTGACTCTCATGTCATTTCCCTCTTTATAAATCGACCGATAGAACTATTTTGAATACGGCAACAAGCGACGCACTTCGTGATCGTTGGTACTATCAATCCCCGTGCGCGAACGCAGTTGGCGAATACGCTTGGAAGACTTCTTGCCAGAATTATGGCTGGTTCCTGCCTGAGCTTTTTTCACCTTACCATTGCCCGAGACACGATACTTCTTGCGGGCCATCCTGTTAGTTTTCATTTTTGGCATATCTAAACTCCAATAGATCGAAGAATATGGTAGGCGCGAACGGAATTGAACCGTTGACCTCTCGCCTGTCAAGCGAGCGCTCTAACCAGCTGAGCTACGCGCCTAAGTACCTGTACACTAAACCGCCTTTCTACGATCAAGAGAAATACGCGGCGATCCCCTTACCTAGGTGAGGGACCAAACAGAGCCGCTGGATAGTACTGAAACTAGTTAAATAACTCAAGTGCTTGGGAAAAAAGGTACGAGTCAAAAGCGCGCGTGCGCGCGCTTCTAGCCCACCTTCGGTGCGAGAACCATTCGTGACAGCAGTGTGCGGACATGCCTAAGCCAAATAAGCTCTCAAAACAGCCAGGTATAGAAAAATAGTTTTATCTCCAACCTGTTGACTTCATGTAATAAAATTCAAATTGGAGTTGAATACCGTAACCATTCACGGGGCGTAACTCACTGATTCTGCAGCCTGAATTAAGTTTCGCGTCCTATTTCGGTAACCGTTCTCGCCCCCTGTCATCCCGAGGAGCGCTAGCGACAAGGGAACGTTCGGCTGAGCTCACGTCGAAGCCTCCGTCGCCGCTAGCTGTGGAGGTCCCTCGTCGCTAGCGCTCCTCGGGATGACAATTGTGCGCACTTTGACAGGGGGCGTAATATTTAGTGTTGGACCGCCGCCAACGGAGCAAATTTCGAGCATAAATCCTCAAGCGGCGGTTCAACACTTTGCTGAACTGAGCCGCTTCTTGGGCGCATTACGATTTTGCATCATTATAATCGGACATTGGCGGCTAAAATAGAATCTTGGC
>CAIXSY010000176.1 GCA_903922175.1 uncultured delta proteobacterium
GCTATAGTCTATATGTCTATCAGTCATTTTATTCTCCGATTCAAAAATGCTCAGTGTTTCTCCACTGAGCGTTGTTATTTGAATCGGAGTTTTTCATACTTAGTCATGGTTGTCGCTATGCGAAGCATAGCGACTCTCTACCCTTTTTGAGGTGATACCTTATTTGGTGTAGGGGCGTTGAAAAAGGGTAGAGCTCGGGATGACATCAAAAAAACATGTCATCCCGAGCTAAAGGAATTTTTATCCACAATGTGTAAGACTTATTTATTTTCGATAACTTTTTTTCGTCAAGGTATCTAGGTAGCTTATTCAACGAGTCAACATGCGCTGCGCTATTACCAATCATGAGTTTGAGATACCGGAGATCGGGAGAGCGATCTGCGAGGCCCTCGGTGCGCCCTTACCCTCGATAAGATTCGAAGAGGGGCTGCGCCGTCAGCTCGTTTTTCGCAATCTATTAAACCTCTTCCGTCGTCCCTGCGCCAAGAGTGGCAAGAGCATAATCTCGATCTTTCCGCCCAACTCGAAATTGACGGTCTACGATAAGGATCTGTGGTGGGGCGATTCTTGGGACGCTCTTGCCTATGGGCGAGAGTTCGATTTTGGGCGCGGGTTTTTTGAGCAGTTTGATGATCTCGTGCGCGTCGTGCCGATTTTTAGCCTCCAGAACATGAAGACGGAGAATGCTGACTACTGCAACTCGGTGGAGAATGTTAAGCAGAGCTATTTGGCCTTTGTCGCCTATGGAGGCACCCAGGATGCCTACTTCTCATACAACACGATTCACTCCAAAAACCAGTACTATTCGCTTTTCACCTACGACGGTGAGTTGAATTTCTATGACATGCGCACCTATCGCTGCTACCAGACGGTGTATGTCGAGGAGTCGAACGGATGTCGTGATTGCGCCTTCTGTTTTCAGATGGAGGAGTGCTCGCACTGTCTCTTCTGCTCCAATCTGCGCCACAAGGAGTATCACCTCTACAACCAGCCCTGCAGCAAGGAGGCTTTTGAGGAGCAGATGCAGGCGCTCGACTTGGGCAGTGTCGCTGGCTTTCGTCGCGCCCAGGCGGAGTATGCTCGAATACGGCGTGAGGCCGTGCATCGGGCGACGATGGTGGTTAACTGCGAAGATAGCCTTGGGCATCATCTGAATGGGTCGCGTAATTGTGTTAATGCGTATGAGGGCATTAACGCCGAAAACATCGCCGAATGTTTAAGCTTTAATGATGCGCGTAATGCCTACCGCGTTTATGGCTTCGGCGGTGAGCCCGACACCATTTATAACTGTACGAGCATCGTCAGATCACAGCTGTGTGCTTTTTGCATGTGGGCCTACTACTGCTTTGACTGCTTTTACTGCATCAACGTGCACAACTGCAAAGATTGCTTCGGCTGCGCCGGGTTGCGCAATAAGCAGTACTGCATCATGAATAAGCAGTATTCACGCGAAGCCTATTTTGAATTGCGTGAGCGAATTGTCGAACATATGAAGCGCGTGCCGTTTGACGATGCGCACTTTCGCGTTCCCGTGGCAGAGTGGGGGCAGTGGTTCCCGCCGCAGAGCGCCTTTTATCCCTATAACACCTCATTCGCCGCAACCTATCTGCCGCTCGCTAAAACCGAGGCTCTCGCCGCTGGCTTTGAGTGGGATGATAGTCTTGATGCTCCAGTGACTGCGTCGACTCAGGAGGGCAATTCGTTTCCCGATCGTATTGAGCAGTGGGAGGAGCACCACGCCAAGTGCGCCTTTCGTTGCGAAAAATCAGGCAAGCTGTTTAATGTTGTTCCACCGGTGATACAGGCATTTAAGCAGGCCAATCTGGCACTTCTGCCGGAGCACCCGATCGAGTATCTGCGTCAGCGGCTATCGGAGTCTCGCTTTCGGCTTATGCCGCGGGTCTCTAGTAAAAGCGGCGCACCGCTGCTTTCGGTGTATTCTGAGGCTGAGGCGCCGCTGGTGTTTAGTAATGAGGAGTATCGGGAGGAGTTCTGTTAGAGCGATGCACGCATCGCTCTGGCTTGATCGAGGTTTTACCCCAGGCATTAACCTCAGGTAACCGTATTCACGCCCCCTGTTGAACCGACCCCCCAGAACTTGGTAGTACCCCCCAGAACTTGGTAGTACAGCCCCAGAACTTGGTAGTCCCCAGAACTTGGTAGTACGTAACTTAAGACGCCTACGGAAATTCAGTTGACCAATCGCCTCTTCCCTAAGCTGGCTAGCTACGCCCAGAACTTGGTAGTACGTAACTTAAGACGCCGCCCAGAACTTGGTAGTACGTAACTTAAGACGCCTACGGAAATTCAGTTGACCAATCGCCTCTTCCCTAAGCTGGCTAGCTTCTAAAGAGCGAGATTTCTGCCCTGCCGAAGGGGAAGGGTGGTTTTTAGTGCACAACTACTAGTCTTGACGAGGCGAATTATTCGAAAATCTCAGGCGCACCAGGCGCTGCACAGGCTTCGGCTGCACCGCAACATGTAGAAGAGACGACTATCTGAAAACACTGGGTTGGTGAAGGAGAACGGCGCTACGAAAACTCCACCGCATTAGCCAACGGCGGAAGCGGTGGAAGAAAAGCTCCAGGCGGCCACTGCACAAGGTAATCTCCAAGATTCCAGAGCCGGTAGCATTCGCGGCACTTGGCACAAAACTCTTTAAATTCCCTAATAAGTGCTATCCGTAGCTGCTTCGTTGCAGCTATGCAAAATA
>CAIXSY010000177.1 GCA_903922175.1 uncultured delta proteobacterium
ACTCCGTGCGATCTCAGTGGCACTCCGTGAGAAACATTGAGCGAGTTTTACCCAGACTTATTGAGCAATTACTACTTCTTGCATATTCTAACGCGTTGCGACTTTTCCACACAATCTGCTATTATTGAATGACAGGCAACTGGCGCCAACTAGTTGCGAACGCACAAACCGACACATGGAAGACGTAACAACACACATTCCAACACAGGGTAAGAAATCGCCGCTGCCATTCATTCACCGCGACATAAGCTGGCTACAATTTAATGGGCGCGTCCTCGAGGAAGCTGAAGATATCAGCAATCCGCTCCTCGAACGTGTCAAATTCCTGGCCATATCAGCCACCAACCTCGACGAGTTCCACATGGTGCGGGTCTCTGCACTTGAGCACATGATCAGCAACGCGCAGCGCAAAAAAGATGAGCCGGAGATTGAGCGTCTCCAGCTTGTGCGCAGCGAGATCTACTGCCAGGTGCGCCACTTCCTATCGCAGCAGGCACGCGTCCTTAACGATCTCTGCACTGAGCTGCAGGAAGTGGGGATCATCCTCTGCCAAAACATCAACCAGGTAGCATCGATCCCAGTGGCACGTACGATCTTCCTGGAGCAGGTATTGCCCGAGCTTCCCCAACCCCTCTCCTTTGCCCCAGACAGCCTCACAGGCCTGGCCAACTTTGAGGTCGCCGCTCTTTGCCCCGGGGATCTTTGGCTAAGACTTCCACCAAAGCTTGCCGGCATTCAATTCCGCGTTATTCAGGAAGATGGCCTCCCCAAAGCATACTGTTTTTTCCTCGACCACCTCCTCCAGGCGTTCCTCATAGCACACGCCAAAGATCCTCACGATCTTAGCTTCGTCCGTCTTACCCGCAACGCCGACGACAGCATCGATCTGACCAACAGTGACCCGGACTTTATTCCGGATACCGTCCTGCGCACCATCGCCAACCGAGAACGCAGCCAGCCTGTGCGCTTGGAGCTAGGCGGCCGCGTGCAAGAGGAAGCGAAGATGGCTTTTGCCACCGTTCTCAAAATCGCCTCCGATCAGCTCTTTTTGCGCACACCGACACTTTTTCTACACGCCATATGGAAGCTCGTCAGGGAGCTCCCGGATACGATCGCCGACGTCCGCAAACTGCGCCTTCCACCACTTCCAGCATACATACCCGAGGATATTAAGGCTCGCCAACATGTCTTCACGGGGTTACGTGAGCGGGATTATATCCTGCACCATCCGTATGATTCATTCGAGGCCTATGTCGGCTTGATTGAGGCCGCGGCAAGCGATGCCGACGTTACCACGATCGAGCAGACCGTCTATCGCATGGATGCCGTCTCGCCGGTGATTGCACTGCTCAAAGAGGCCGCACGAACAAAAGAGGTACGCGTGGTGATCGAACCGCGCGCCCGTTTTGACGAAATGAATAACCTGCGCCTCGCAGAAGAGCTGCGCCAAGCCGGAGTTAAGGTGTTTTTCGGCTTCGGCAACCTCAAACTGCACGCCAAGATAGCGCTCATAACACGGAAAGAAAACGACACAATCGGCCTCTACACCCATCTCTCGACGGGGAATTACAATGCAGCGACCGCGCGCCAGTACACCGACCTCGGACTCGTCACCGCTCATCCCGAGATCGGCGCCGACGCACGCCAGTTTTTCGATTCACTCTATCGCAGGGAGGTCCCGCATTCCTTTCGACACCTGGTTATCGCGCCGCAGTATCTAGCGCGCCGTATGCTGGCGCATATTCGGGATGAGACCGAGGCAGCTATCGCCGGCAAACCTGCACGTATCTTTGCCAAGGTCAACGCCCTCGTCGACGACAAGATAGTCGAAGCGCTGTACATGGCGTCCCAGGCCGGAGTACAGGTAGACCTCATCGTGCGCGGAGCATGCTCGCTGCTTCCCGGGGTGCCTGAGGTCAGTGAAAAAATCCGCGTCTTGAGTATCGTCGATCGCTTCCTCGAGCATAGTCGTATATACTATTTTGGAAGCTCGAAGCGCCTCTACCTTTCAAGCGCCGACTGGATGCCGCGCAATTTCTTTTCACGCCTCGAGATCGCCTTCCCCATACTCGACCAACGCCTCTTTTCGTACGTTGAACAGTGCGTCATCCCAACCTATCTCGGAGATCGAATCAAAGCTCGCGAGCTTTGCGCCAACGGCACATGGAAACGGTGCGGGAAAAATACGCCGGGAAACGCCACTACACGGGCCCAGCACATCTTTGAGTCTCTCGCCGCTGAGGGGTACCGCAGCACGGTGTTGGCACGGCCGGAGGAGCGCGCTAACGCGCGCTCCTAGCCCACCTTCGGTGCGAGAACCTTTAACTCCAACACTGTGCAGGTAAGCGTAAGCCAAGTACTCACGGAAGCAGCCTAATCTAGCAGGGTGTTGAAAAAAGCCTCGGCAAGAGACCTGTGCAAGCAATTTCTCCCAAGTAATTTCACCCAAGTAATTTCTCTCAGGGACGGCGCGCGCGGTACCTGAGAAAAACTACTGCAGACGCTAAAATACGGTGAGCAGAACCAGGGCAGCTTATGTTTGGGTCTGGTGCAATGAGGGAATCGGCGTAATCGATTATTTACTGTGGACCAAGATGCACGGCTCAGATCAATACTAAACTACGTCCGTCGCCTCGTAGCTAAGATTTGGTTCTACCGCATAGTTTGTGAATTGAGTGTGCGCACCAATTCTACTTTTGATGGATTGATATTTCCTGTGCTCTCTTTATGTTGAACCAGGAAGGTGACTTTCGTCGCTGGTTTGCCAGTTGCAATACAGGCGAAATCCTCTGGTACCATCCCCTTGGTGCTGCTGGTTAGGCCGGTCTCATCGGCTATCGCTACAATTCGGTCCCCGATCTTTATTTTGCCGTCAACCGCCACTGGGCTACCGCTGAAAATTTTGGAAACTACTGGATACCCATCTTCAAATGTAACAATAATTCCGATACCTCCCCGCCCTCCACCAGGGCAGTGGGTGCCTGCGACAGCGCTTATTGGCAGTGAGGAACATGTAAAAATAAGAAATAATAGTATTTTCTTCATAGGAAAACCTCTCCAGCGATAGATAAAACACATAGCCTAGTGCCCCTAAGAAATATTCACTTTTCTCGCTGTGCTCGCTGCTCTCGGTGTGTAAAATCCTAATGTTTTCAGACAATGAGAACAGCGAGCGCGGCGAAGAAAATCTATAAATGGAGTTTTTCGGAGGCTTCCTAAGTGTATTCCTCATTCCTTACCTACTCAACTACCTTTAACGAGTATCGGACCGGTTTAGGGTTGACGAGGCGGGCGACCTCACTCACCCCGGGACTAATGTAGGCGGCGCGAACAACAGGGAGAATCACGTAGCCTAATATCAACCCTCGAATCTGGTTGGGTAACACACCTACCACAAACAAGGTTCGTACTCTTGGCAAGCACGCCTTTCGGATCGTCAAGTGTCTGTGGGTTATGCTAAAGTTCGTTACCGAGGCCTTTACAAAAACACATGTCAACTCTTTTCCCTCAGTAATCTGTAATCGCCTTCGTCACAAACTCATTGTGCTCCAAGCGTAGTGTAGCTACGCCGCCTCCTCCTGGCCTCCGCAGGCGTTATAGCGGAGCTGTTAGGCGGCGATAAGGGCAGGAAGCTATGAAATATTCGTGTGCGGCCGCGCTAGCGGTCCTTACCACGAATATTTCAGAGCTTCCTTAGATTGTCTCTTTTCCCCCAATCCAAGGCAGAAGGACCTTAGGCACACAGATACTGCCGTCGTCTTGTTGGTAATTTTCCATGATACCAACCATTATTCTGCCCAAAGCAAATGCGGTGGCATCGTTGGTGTGAATAAAGGCAAGCTTTCCGTCACGGTCACGGTAGCGCGTGTTGAGTCTTCTCGCTTGGTAATCAGACATATAGTCTGCCGTGTGCGTCTCACGGTACTTCCCCTGCCCCGGCATCCAAACGTTGAGGTCGACTCCGCACACGTTCGGCTTTCCAATATCAGCGGTGCACTTCTGCAAGAGCTGATAGGGAAGCTCCAACTGCTGAACGAGGTATTCTTGGATGGCCACCATGAGTTTATGCTCATCAAGCCCCGTTTCGCCCGTGCTGAAGATCTCCATTTCGAGCTTGTCGAATTGGTGCATCCTAATGATACCTTCGAGATCCTTCGAATAGCTACCAGCTTCACGCCGAAAGCTTGAACTGTAGCCAACGTAGCGAATCGGCAACTCGGCGCTCGGGATCGTTTCATTGATGTACATCGAGCCAAGGGTGTGCTCAGCGCTGCCCTGAAGCCAAAGGTCGTCCTTGACATCGCCAACCTGGTAGCGCTCCTCTCGCGGCTCAAGCCGGTCCATGGCCTCAAAGACCGAGGTCTTAATCATGGCCGGTGGCAAAACAGGCATGAAGGGTTTGGGTGTAATGTTGAGCTTGTTGTCTGCAATTATTTTCTCGATCACGCTCGGCGTGCTGAGAGTAGTTACCACCCACTGCATAATGGCAAATTGGAGCTGAACGAGCCCACCTTTGATGTACGCAAAGCGAGCACCAGAAACTTTCGAAGCACGATCTTTGTCGATCAGGCCTCGCGGCTCTGCAATTTGCCAATGAGTTTTTGGCGTGCCTGAAAAATCTCGCTTGGCTCCCCACTCCTTAACCACCTGGTTGTCGTCCTCTGACTTTCCAACAGGCACGTGGGCGAGAGGCATGTTGGGTACTGCCTTATGCAGTGCAGCGAAACGAGACTCCAGGTCACCAAGCCCTCCTTCTAGAGTTGCCAATTCGGTCTTTATGTTTTTACCCTCTGCGATAAGGGCGGCATCAGGTTTTCCGGAAAAGGCTTTCATCTTTTCGGAGATCTCGTTTCTGCGTCGACGAAGCTCCTCGACGGCAGTCTTTGCTTTCCTTAAGGTAGCATCAAGTTCGAGCAGAGCAGCCACATCCACGGCATAGCCCTTAAGCTTCGATTGCTCAGCCACCAAGGCGGGATTTTGACGGATATAATCTAGGTCAAGCATGCTGCTATCATTACATAGTTTCTGTCCTACGGACAGAAACCAACAATAGATCCCCGAAAAAAAGGGCAAGATAGCCTTCACTAAAGCTTGCGACCTAGGCTACAACTTGCTAAGGCTCAAGGTAACTACTCTCCCCATACAGATAGGAGTAGTGCGAGGATCGTATAACGCTGACGTCCACAGCTAGAAGCGACGGCGCTACCCTTTTTGAGGTGATAGCTGATTCGGTGCAGAGGCGCTGGAAAAGGGTAGCGCTCCTCGGGATGACAATTGGACGCACTTCGACCGGGGGCGTGAACGTCAGTTACTAAGCATTTGCTGGAGGTCAAAATAGTTAACCAATTGGAAAAGATAGCAGACGGAGTCTGCTCAAATAGCGCCCTTAGCACCGATCTAAAGACTCGCGCCCCTTGGATCATGGGGATACTTAACCTAACCCCGGATTCATTTAGCGACGGTGGGCAGTTTGCTTCTCCGGCTGAGGCACTATCGAAGGCAGATGGCCTTCTCGCAGAGGGGGCAGCCACAATCGACATCGGTGGGGAGTCAACAGCACCGAGAGCCACGCCTATCACTGCGGCGGAAGAGCTATGGCGAATAGAAGAGGTCGTCAAAGCACTGGCCCCGCGCGCATTCGTCTCAGTCGATACCTATAAGTCAGCTGTCGCCCGACGCTGCCTCGAGCACGGCGCACGGATGATCAACGACACCTCGGCCCTGCGCGCCGATCCGGAGATGGCCGCCGTGGTGCGTGATTTTGACGCTTACGTAGTACTGATGCACTCAAAAAATGACGGCCCGCTGCCGCATGCCACTTTAGTGCCCAAACTTTATCATGACCTAGTTTCTCAGATCGCCGAATTTCTCAAAAGCCGCATCGACGTTGCACTCGACGCCGGCATAGCCATGGAACGTATCATCATCGACCCAGGCATGGGTGCTTTTATTAGCACCGATCCGGAAGACTCCTGGAAGGTTCTTGCCAACCTCGACAGACTGCGCGATTGCGGCGTTACGGCACCAATCCTTATCGGCACCTCACGTAAGGGATTTTTGGGTGGCGCACTTGAAGAGCGCGATCCACTCTCGCAGCTAAGCGCCCTCGGTGCCGTGCTTAAAGGCGCCTCCATCATTCGCACGCACAATGTGGCTATGGCGCGGAGCTTTTTGCACAGCTGGATAAAGATGTTCGAGGCGGGTAAGTAGCCGGGAGGTCTCGCGACCCCCAGGCCCTCGCAGAACCGGACTAGGAGAGTTACACCATCCGGCTCCCAGTTAGAGTCTTTTACGTTGGTACAGCATAGAACGAATGTACGATGTGCGGACGTGGCAACTTG
>CAIXSY010000178.1 GCA_903922175.1 uncultured delta proteobacterium
CGGGATTTCCCAAATTTCAAATGTGTTTGGCTAGAATCTCGCTTCGAAAATGCAACTCATCTAGTACACGTTTTAAGGGTCTAGTGAGGCGATGCCTCAGACCGACGAGCGTTGATCTGTAATCGGCTCTCAGCGATCCGAAGTCAGTTTTCTGCTGACTGCATCCGATGCAGGTGCAGCTACGGCACGCAGCCGACAGTTCGCTCGATAGTTTGGCGGCTCATCTCTTTTGCCTAATCCGGGGCAAGGTCGGAAACGTCTTGGATATCGATATCATCGTCAGCTTTCCCACACGGTCCTAATGCTGGGCCGAGCATTATTGCAAAGAAAGCCTTAACCATATAACATTCAGGGATTTAGATAAGGAAAGTATTCACCACGGTTCACCTATGACAATGCTCCCCATGACCCCGCCGACGAAGCCGAGTAAGCCAGCTCTTTCAACTACCCGGGAGGAGAATTTCCCCGAATGGTTTCAAGCCGTGATTAAGGAGGCGGACCTGGCTGAAAACTCCTGCGTGCGTGGTTGCATGGTTTTGAAACCCAATGGCTATGCCATCTGGGAGCAGGTGCAGCAACAGTTTGATCCGATGTTAAAGTCGCTTGGTGTCCAGAATGCTGCTTTCCCGCTCTTCATTCCGCTGCAGTATTTTCAGCGTGAGGCCAAGCACGCTCAAGGTTTTGCAACGGAGGTGGCGGTGGTTACCCATCGACGCCTGGAGATGAACGCTGATGGAGTTCTCGTTCCTGCGGCGCCGCTTGAGGAGCCGCTCGTTGTTCGTCCAACCTCAGAGATGATTATCGGCGATTCTATGTCGCGCTGGATCCACTCGCATCGTGACCTTCCGCTGAAGCTTAATCAGTGGTGCAGTGTCGTGCGTATGGAGATGCGCCCACGTCTCTTCTTGCGCACGGCTGAGTTCTGGTGGCACGAGGGCCATAGTGCGCACGCTACGGCTGCAGATGCTCAAGAGCATACGCACGAGACCTTTAAACTCTATAAAGAGTTCGTAACCAACACCCTAGCCGTGCCGGTTATCACCGGCGAAAAGATTCCCAGTGAGAGATTTGCTGGTGCTGAACGCACCTTTACCCTTGAGGCGATGATGCAGGACCGCAAGGCTCTGCAGGCAGCTACCTCGCACTATCTTGGGCAGAATTTTGCCAAAGCGATGGGGATTGAGTTTCAGAATGCCGATGGTGCCAAAGAGTTTGCCTATACTACGTCGTGGGGGATGTCGACGCGCATCGTTGGGGCGATGATTATGGTACACGCCGATGATGATGGACTTCGTCTGCCGCCGCGCATCGCGCCGCAACAGGTCATTATTCTGCCCGTGATCCCCAAGGAGGAGCTGCGCAGTGAGGTGATGGCATATGCGCAGAAAGTTAAAGAGGCGCTTAGCGCGCTGATGTATCATGGCCGTCCGTTGGCCGTAGCGATCGATAGCCGTGATATCCGCGGTGGGGACAAGAATTGGCAGGCGATCAAGAAGGGTGTCCCGCTGCGTATTGAGATCGGTCCGCGTGAGGTGCAGTCGCGGCAGCTCGTCGTTTCGCGGCGCGACCTGCCAACGGGGTCCAAGGGGGTGTTCTCGTTGGATCAAGTTGTGGCCAATGTCGTGGCCGTGCTTGATGAACAACAAGCCTTGTTATTTAACCAAGCCCAAGCCGTGCTTAACTCGAGCATCCGTACCGATATTCGTACTCTGGATCAGTTAAAGCAGTTCTACGGTGCTGCCACTGATGAAGAGGGGCAGGGCGGAGGCCAGGGGTGGGTTCGTGCTAAGTGGTGTGGCGACGAAGCCGCATTGGAGGTGCTTAAGCCGATGAAGCTCACCATACGCTGTATCCCGCTCGATGCCGATACGTCCGAGGGGACCTGTATCCTTACTGGACGGCCGGCAACAACTGAGGTGCTTATCGCTAAGGCCTACTAATATGACTCCTAAGATGGTCCCAGCTCGAAGACAGGCTCCGGCGTTACCTTGTCGGCAGTGCCCGGTTCAGTCGTCTAAGTTTGACGCTCTTGTTGCGGCTGCGTCCGATGCAGGAAAGAGGGCAGAAACTGTTGAAGGGCAGGGTAGTCGGTTATGCCTTAGCCAGTATAAACTCCCAAGTGTTATCTGCAGAGAGCAACGCTGTCGTCATCGGTTGCCGGTGGGAGAGGCTGAGGAGGTGTTGGCTATGGCTCTTCGCGGTATTCTTCAGCCGCCCGAGACACCACCACCTGAGCCAGGGACATCGTCTCCATCAGATTTAGAAATCCCAATTAGCCCGACGGGGCAGCAGCGGGTTTCACGCTTGCAGGGTTGGCTTGTATTAAAAATGTTTCAGCGGGCAGGATATCTTCCAGCTTTGGGTGATATGGATGAAGATTAGAGCTGCCGTTCCGGCAGCTCTGCTTGGGATGCGCATCAGCTCGCGATTCCAATTACCTCGCCAAGACTTTTTGCCGACGGTATAGTGTCTGTCCTGCAATCCAAGCCTTGGAGATTCTTCGCTCTCCCCTTTTCCCACGCTCTGGCACAAA
The DNA here is from genome assembly GCA_903922175.1 of uncultured delta proteobacterium. Classification (GTDB taxonomy): domain Bacteria; phylum Bdellovibrionota_C; class UBA2361; order UBA2361; family CAIXSY01; genus CAIXSY01. The sequence goes on from CAIXSY010000178.1 coordinate 2,534, forward strand.
AGCTGGAACTTCTAAAAAGGGGAGAGCTCACTCAGGACAGTTCCTGGCCATTTTTTGCTATTTCCGGACAGTAGCTAAGATAAAGTCGGTAGCGTCCCCAGTTCTCAAGATAAAGTCGGTAGCGTCCCCAGTTCTCCAAGTCGGTAGCGTCCCCAGTTCTCCAGCGCCGAGGCCGTTCAGTTAGCTGACGTTTTGGCCGCTAGCGTCTACTGCCTCATCAGGAGTTACGGCTAAGGCCGTCGGCTGCGGCCGCAACTGATGCTGCAGCTGCATCTGATGCTGCAGCCGCAACTGATGCTGACAGCTGATAGCTGACTGCAGATCTCAGATAGCAGCCTCGACCCTCTCTTCCGCGCGAATGCGCGGGTCGGTTAAATGAGCAGTTACCTTTACACAGGGTAACTATAAGCAAATACTCGTGAAAGTATATACTACGGATATGACAGTATAATACTATTGTTATATTACGATCCTATCAGTTGGTGATGACAAAACCTTGGCGCGGGAAGTAGAAGCGCTTTGTGCGGCGGACAGGGAGCTTGGAATTAAAGATACGTGCATTATCACAGCGGCTGAAAATCGGTCAATTGAAATTGCCTCGCTGAAAATCAAAGTTATCTCGATTAGCAATTTGGATCGGATATAGCAGGCTATGGGAAACGTCCTCTCGAACACGGCAGCGTCTGCCATGCGCAAGTACGAGTCAAGGATTCCCACGGCATCGCACGAGTATTGTTTCATGCTTCGACGGGCGGCCACGGCATAGATATCGTTGCACCGTACCGCGACTTACGCTGGCGATCTGCGTCTGATGGATTCTTCCTAGTCTCGAAGTAGGTAGGGGCTGTCCGGAAAGACCATGTTCTCGAAAAGCTACTTTTCAGGAGAACGAAAAGCGGCAAGAAATTAATAAATTGCCCCCAGCAGGACAAAGCTGACGGCAGGCGCCGCCGCAGCGGTCAGTTTTTCAAGTGAATTGATACACGACCGCCGTGAGTCAGCGAGTTAGTTTAAATATTTGCCTTAAGCTGCGAGAGCCTGAGGCAGCTGCCGCGCCAGCGGCAGGCGTGCGAGCACCCAGAGATTATGCACAAGCACATTCCAGGCGA
>CAIXSY010000179.1 GCA_903922175.1 uncultured delta proteobacterium
CAAGTTGCCACGTCCGCACATCGTACATTCGTTCTATGCTGTACCAACGTAAAAGACTCTAACTGGGAGCCGGATGGTGTAACTCTCCTAGTCCGGTTCTGCGAGGGCCTGGGGGTCGCGAGACCTCCCGGCTACTTACCCCCCCGCTGATGGATTAATCTTAGTCGAAGTCTGCCCCCCCCCTAGACTTGCAGCCATCTTTGCTCCATGGGATACTGCCGCCCGCAACTTCGGCTATTCTGCTGGATTATACTATCGATAGAGATAAGCCATGGATTACCTTGATGAATTAGAGAACAAGAGCGTCTACATCATACGTGAGGCGTATCACCAATTTGGCAATGTGGCCCTGCTGTGGAGTATCGGTAAAGATTCGACCACGCTGCTTTGGCTTTGCCGCAAAGCCTTCTTCGGCAAGCTGCCCTTCCCGGTGATGCACATCGACACCACCTTCAAGTTTCCCGAAATGTATACCTTTCGCGATCATTGGGCCAAGGAGTGGGGGCTGAACCTAATTGTGGAGAAGAACGAGGACGCCATCGCCAGGGGGATCAATTACTCAAAGAACGACGCCTTTACCTGCTGTCATGAATTAAAGACCGTGGCTTTGCAGCAGGCGATTGAGAAGCACAAGCTCAAGGCGCTCTTTGTCGGCATTCGGCGTGACGAGCATAGCATTCGCGCCAAGGAGCGTGTCTTCTCTTCGCGTAACATCGATTTTAAGTGGGACTATCAGAATCAATCGGCGGAGATGTGGGACCACTATAAGAGCGAGGCTGCGCGTGGCGAGCATCTGCGGGTGCATCCGCTGCTGCATTGGACGGAGCTCGATATCTGGAAGTATATCCAGCGTGAGGGGATACCGATTAACGAGCTTTATTTTGCCAAAAATGGTCGGCGCTACCGCAGTCTTGGCTGCATGCCGATTACCACTGACATGGAGTCGCAGGCGGATACCATCGAGAAGATCATCGAGGAACTCAAGGTGACTGACGTGGCTGAGCGCTCGGGGCGTTCTCAAGATAAAGAGAAGGCCTACATGATGCAGAAGCTGCGCAGTCTTGGCTACATGTAGTATCGGTAAAAATCAAAAGGAGATCCTCGTGGAAAAAGAGCACTTGCCGTTTGTCATCGTTGGTCACATTGACCATGGAAAGAGCACGATTATCGGGCGCTTGCTCTTCGATACCAACTCGTTGCCGGATAGCGTCGTCGACGAGGTGCGCAGTGCTGCCGAGGGCATGGGGCGAAAGATGGAGTTTGCCCATCTTCTTGATTCTCTCCAGGAAGAGCGTGAGAAAAATATCACGATCGACACGACGCAGACGTTTTTTCGCACCGAGCGCCGCGACTATGTGATTATCGATGCTCCCGGACATAAGGAGTATCTGCGCAATATGATTACCGGAGCCTCGATGGCGGCGGCGGCAGTGCTTATGCTCGATGTCAGTCGTGGGCCGGAGGATCAGACTAGACGACACGCCTATATCCTCAAGCTGCTAGGTGTCGAGCAGATTATTGTAGCGATCAACAAGATGGATCTAGCTCAGTACAGCGAAGAGGTTTACCTCAAGGCCAAGCGCGAGATGACTGAGTTTCTAGCCAAAGTTGGACTAACTCCGGCGCACGTTATTCCGATATCCGCCTTTCGCGGCGAGAACGTAGCTACGCGTGCCGAGGCCATGCCCTGGTATAAGGGAGCGACGGTGCTTGAAGCCCTCGATACCTTTAAGGCGCCTGAGAGTCTTGCTCGTAAGCCGATGCGCTTTGCCGTTCAAGATGTTTACTCTGTCGACGGCAAGAAGATCGCTGTTGGTAAGGTGGAAAGTGGTATTTTGAAGAAGGGGGACGCTGTGCAGCTTTTTCCCTCAGGTCGTAAAGCAACGATTGCTAGTGTGGAGGTGTGGCAGCAGCGACGTAGCAAGGCTGAGCCTGGTGACGCTGTGGGGGTAACTCTGACACCCGCACACGAGATGGCGCGAGGCGAGATCCTGTGTGGTACAACGACCCCCAGGCTTGGGACGAGCATGAAAGCCACCATCTTTTGGATGGACCAGAAGCCCCTGAGCGCCGATCGCAGGATGTCGATTAAGTGCGCTACGCAGGAGATCCCTTGTGAAATAGAAAGCGTCGTTAGCCGCATCGATTCTTCGACGTTGGCGGTGTTGGGTGAGAATACCGATGAAATTGGCGAGGCCGAGGCCGCTATTGCGCTAATCCGCACGGAGACTCCGCTCGTGAGCGAAGATTTTACGCAGATTGAGGGCTTGGGACGATTCGTCCTCGTGCGTGATGATGATATTGTGGCTGGTGGAATCGTGCATGGTGGGTAACTGGTGACCACTTCTTAAGTCCGGGTACTACACAGTCTTGGTCCTGGTCTGGCTTCTTGGTCTTTTCCATGGTCTTGGGTCAAGATAAGGACCACGACCAAGCCTTACGACCAGGACCAAAACTAGGACTATGATAGAATGTCACCCGGGGTCATTGAGTAGTTACGACTTTATGAGCAACGCTGCTCATGGTTAGTTGCATGGGGAACATTGCGGGAGGTATCTGATAGTGAAGAATAATATCCTTTGGATCATCTTTGATAGCTGCCGCTTCGATACCTTTGCCGCAGCAAAGACACCGAATATCTCGCGTATCGGGCAGCTTGAAAAGCGCTATGCTTTTGCGAGTTGGACGTTTCCTGCGCATGCGGTCTATCTCACCGGAGCGAGCCCGCATAAAAACCCCGCTGGTGTGTTCGCCTCTGAGATCTACAAGAAGGATTTTAAGCGTTGGTCAGAACGGCTGGCGATCCCGGATGTTTCTTTTCAAAGCTTTATCCCCGAGCTTTCGCTCCCCGCATTTTTGAGGCGCCAAGGATACCGCACCAACGCCCTTGTCTCCATGCCGGTGTTAAATCAGACGACGATTATTAACAATCACTTCGATCGCTACCAGCTGATGGAGGATTTTAATCACTTTGACGCCATCCTTGATGAGCTCGTTTTTCACGACAATACGCCCTCGTTTTACTTCATCAACGTGGGAGAAACGCACTATCCGTACGCGCTGCACGGCGAGGCCTATGATGATCGCTCGATCCTTTTCGGCGACCATGGGGTTTTTCGGCATAGTGATGACCTTGGCGGTGACGAGGTCGGCGGTGAGGGAGAGGATATGACGGCGGCTGAAAAGTACTTTCATGTTGATCGCCTCCAAGAGCTTAAGCAGAAGCAGGTGCGGAACGTCGAGCACCTCGATGGTCTCTTTACCAAGCTCTACGATCTTATTCCGCCCAATACGTGGATAATCGTTACCGCCGACCACGGCGAACTGTTCGGCGAAGGTGGTCTGTTCGGCCACGGGCCGGTGTTTCACCGCAAGGTTTTTGAGATTCCGTATCTTGAAGGAAAGGCCCCGGCTTAAGTCCTTGCTGACGCGAGAATGTATCGGGGCTATGGCCGGGGCCTGGCAGCAGGATCCGCGCACTTTAGAGGCAGGTGTTATGCAACGTATCTGTGCCGCATCAGGGACAATGTTCGAGGTAACGCCTCAAGCGCGGGCTTTTTATGAGCGGCTCGGCGTGCCGCTGCCAACCTTGTGCCCGGTGGAGCGCGCACGGCGCAGGATGGCCTTTCGCTCGGTGCGTCACCTTTACCGTCGTAAGTGCGCTGGCACGCACAAAGAGATTATCTGCCTCTACTCTGCCGATAAGGATCTTCAAGTTTTTGATGATGCCTATTGGTGGTCAGACAATTGGAGCGCCCGCGACTATGCTCGCGATTTTGACTTCAACCGCCCGTTTTTCGAACAGTTTGCTGAGCTTACCCATGCCGTGCCGCGTATGGCCACGAACGGCTCGCAAAATGAGAATTCACGTTACACCAGCTATGCTGGCTGGAACAAAGATTGTTACCTGATTTTCTATTCGGATCATAACCGCGACTGTTTTTACCTTAGTGACTCCTTTCATAACCACGATAGCATCGACTGCGCGTATCTGCAGCGCAGCGAGCTTTGCTCTCAGTGCGTATCTTCCGAGAACTGCTACAACGGCAGATTCCTGCTTAACTGTAAGAACTGCTCGGATTGCTGGTTTCTGAGCGATTGCGTTGGCTGCAAATACTGTTTCGGTTGCGTGAACCTGCATAACCAGGAGTATCACATTTACAATGAGCCCTATACACGTGTCGAATACTTTGAAAAGCTTGCCCTGTTGAATCTCTCCTCTTCCACAGGCATTGCACAGCAGCGGGTGAAATTTAGAGATTTCAGGGCTGGATTCCCGCATAAGTACCTTAACGGGAATCAAAATGAGGAGGTTAGCGGGGATTATCTTGTAGGCTGCAAGGACGTAATTGACAGCTACCACGTCGAGTACAGCAGGGAGTGTGCCTACCTGATCGATTGCCAGAAATGCGTGAATTGCCAGGATATGGACGGCTGGGGAGGCGCTGGTGCCGAGCTGGTGTATGAGGGACAGACGGTCGGTGAGCGCGCCCATTCGGTGATGTTCTCAAGTCACGTATGGGACGGGGCGTCAGACATCGCATATTCAGACGCCTGCATGCAAAGCCACAATCTTTTCGGCTGTGCTGGCTTGCGTCATGCAGAGTATTGCATCCTTAATAAACAATACTCTAAAGATGAATATCGGCTTTTTAGGCAGAAGATCATCGGGCATATGCAGGAGACCGGCGAATGGGGGGAGTTTTTTCCGATCAATATCTCTCCTTTTTGTTACAATGAGACGCGCGCGTATGAGTGGTATCCGCTCTCAAAAGAAGAGGTACTCGGGCGCGGTGGAAAGTGGTATGAGCCAGCGGCTGGAGATCGTCCCATAGCAACACTTAAAAAAGTCCCCGTCAATTTGGTCGATGCGCAGGAATCAATCTGCGACGAGTTAATTTCATGTAACGACTGTGGGGCAGCATTCAAAATTCAGCGCGCGGAATTTCGCCTGTATCTGAAGCAATCTCTCCCCTTGCCAGATCAATGCCATAACTGCCGTCACAAAGAACGCATTGCGACACTCAATCCGCAGAAGCTTAATCATGTAAAGTGCTTTAGGTGTGCCGTCGAGCTGTTGTCGACCTTTGATGCGAAGCACAAAGTCGTATGCGAGCAGTGTTGGGCGGACCTGCAGCGTTAAGAGAATTTAGAATGTCTGGAGGCGGCCTACTCCGACACGAGTTCCGCGATTTCTCTTAGAGATAACGAGTGCGTCCCCTGAGGAAAGATACGGCGGTTATTGAGCAGTTTTGTCTCGCGCCTTTTTTCGGAAGCCTCTAACTACTCTAACTACAAGCATGAGCAATAATAACTCAAGCGCCGCCAGGCCATAGTCAATGGTAAAACCTTTGCATCCGATGAAGTCCTTGCCCCAACAACTCATGTTGGCCATGGGCCAGAAACAGCTAAAACTGAGCGCCCCGACATTCGGCCATAGGGTCAGTGGCTGTAGTTGGTGGCTCTTGGTTGCATAGCTTTTTATGTGTTCGCAGTGGCTCCACCTCAAGCAGTCAGGATGGATCTCGTCAACTATTTGGCTGCAAAGATGGCGCCCCCAATCCGAGGGAACCAGCAACTCGTCTGGGAAAACAAGCGGATAGCGATAATCCATTGAACGGAAATCGCCTAAATTGTCCGGTACTTGATGCACGGTGAAACTGTCACGCCCCGGAAAGGGCAGGAAGGCTAGGATAAGCCCAGCCAGAAATAAAATTTCGGGGATGCGCGCGATAACCTCTGAACGTTTCAGGCAGGAGTAGAAGAGAAGGAAGATTAATCCCGAATTCTGTTCTTCACCGTTGGCGCGAGATGACATGGCGGGTAATCAGAGCCCCTTTTCATAAGTATGCTTATCTGAGGCATGTTAAGCAATGATTGTGCTTCTGCCAAGGACAATCTATCTGCTCCATCTATCTGCTCCCTCAAAGATGGCGCGCGCGGTCTGAGAAAAGGCACCCAGGCACCCAGAAGCGCGGCGCTCCATTCGACTGACGCTCAGGACAGGCCGGCCGCCCGCTATTCGGGGGGCCGCCAAGACTTTTTGCGGATGGTATAGATATTCACACTTGCCTTATCCCCCCAATCTTTATATATGTATAATACATATAAATCAATGCCGGGTACATATATGTTATATAATCCAAAAAATATGCGCAGTTGCCTTCGAGAGATCGTTCGTGAGTGGGGATTGATGAACGCTCATCCCTGTGTGGCCGACGTAACCTTAGTACAGGGACACGCTTTAATCGAGGTCGAGGAGGCGGGGGAGCTGAGTGTTAAGCAGCTTGCTTCGCGTCTCAGGCTCGATCATTCGTCGGCAAGCCGTTTAGCTGGGCGCATCGCCGCGGCTAAACTCGTGAGCAGCACTCCTGGTAAGAGCGATGCCCGAGAGCGTCTTCTCTGCCTTACGCCTTACGGAAGGGCTACGCTGGCCAAGATTCACCGCGAGTCGAATCTGCGCGTAACGCAGGCGCTTGAGCTTCTTAGTTCTGATGAGCAGTCGGTAGTCGCCAGTGGCCTCAAGCTCTACGCCCGGGCGCTCTCTCGGGCTCGTCAGCAACAGGGCTTCAAAATTCGCCCGATTCAGGCCAAAGATGATAAGGCCGTGGCGCGCATTATCCGTACAGTAATGCCTGAGTATGGGGCTACGGGGCCTGGTTGTGCACTGCATGATGCGGAGGTCGATTTTATGCATCGGGCTTATAGCCAAAAAGGAAGCGCCTATTTTGTTGTCGAGCAAGATTCAGTCGTTGTTGGTGGGGGCGGGGTGGCCGCCTTACAAGGAGGGGATGGAATAACTTGTGAATTGAAAAAGATGTATTTTCTACCGACAGCGCGCGGATTGGGTCTTGGAGAGAAGTTGCTTCGACTCTGTTTGGACACGGCAGCTTTACTTGGCTACCACACCTGCTATTTAGAGACTCTCTCCAAGATGGTGCAGGCGCAGCAGCTCTACCAAAAGCTTGGATTTCACATGCTCCAGGCACCCCGTGGCGAGACGGGGCATAGCGCGACCGATCGGTGGTATGAAAAAGAGTTGCCTCCTCTATTGAGGATCGATGACGCTGACGTCAGACGTATAACGCCGGACGTCTGACGTCGACGTTTTACGTCCGGCGTTGGACGCTAGACGTCAGCGTCGTCGATCCTTCTAATATAGGGGGGGAGGGCAGCAGTTACGATTAGAGATAGCCCAAAACTATTCGATTTCGGAGAAAAATAACGGATGTTTCGTATTTTTACAACTTTTTAGTAAAGCGCTCAATCAAATCCACCTGTCCTGGAAATTCGGCGCACAGTTTGGTGCGATCGCCGAGTTCGAAATCGGCAAAGTCAAACCCGGGCGAGACTGTGCAGCCGCATAGGGCATAAGCGCTTTTGTCGGCAAGTTCAGCCGCGAACCAGGTGTTCTTGGGGATTATAACCTGCGGGTATGCTCCTGCAGCGAGCTCCATGCCGACGCTGAGCTTCTTGTAGCCTGCGGCCGGATCTAGACAGTGAATGGTTACGCTACATCCACGGTAAAAGTGCCAGATCTCATCCGACTTTATGCGATGGAGATGGGAGATCTGCTCTTCCGCCAGAAGGTAGTAGATCGCCGTGGAGTAATTACGTCTTGCATCCGAGGAGGTAGCGCAAGTCTCACCGGCACGGTAGGTCTCGCGAAAAAATCCGCCCTCCGGGTGGGATATTAGTTGCAGCGCCAGGATAATCTGTTGAGCTTCGTTGTTCATGATTCGCACGATGAAAGCACTCTGCGTGCATATTTTCAAGTGACTGCGTGGCATACTCGTTGTGTAAGGTAATAGTGTTTCTGTGTAACTGCTCGCCCCTAATCGACTAACGCTGACGTCAAACGTCTTACGCCGGACGTAAACGTCGACGTTAGACGTCCGGCGTTAGACCTTGGACGTCAGCGTCATCGGTTGCAGAAATGGTCATTTTGTTGGGGTTATTTTCACCAATTGACGAGGGGGTGATAGTGAATCGGTGTAGGGGCGTTGGATACGGGTAGCGCTCCTCGGGATGACAAGGGGCTTGAACGGGTGTACAAGGTGGGGTAACCGCTGGTTCCGTTCTCTGCGCATCTTGGCTGCCAGCGTGCACCGCTACTATTACAACGTACCTTATGGGAATCGGCTCCACCGTATATAATTTCGAAATTAATCTCGCCGATGTAACGCGCGGGGTTTATGAGGGGCTGACGCTTCGCGTGGGGCGCCACCCTTCGGAGAGCTTGGACTATCTGCTGACGCGAGTGCTGGCATACTGCCTAGAATATGGAGAAGGTATAGAGCTAACCAGTGGACTAGCAGACCCAGAGCTTCCAGCTATCTGGGCGCGGGATCTAACCGGAGCCTTGACTACGTGGGTAGAGGTCGGAAACCCATCGGCAGAGAAGCTGCATAAGGCCAGCAAGAGCGTTGCTCGTGTGGCTATCTATACCTACAAAGATCCGAGCCTTTTATTGAAGCAAATTGAAGGGCAGCGCATTCATCGTGCGCAGGAGATCCCTTTGTACTCGTTTGAGCGAGGGTTCCTTGAGCAGCTGGCGGAGCTGACCGAACGCCGCAGTGTGATGGAGATCTCGGTCAATGATGGGCATGTGTACATCAACGCCGCCGGGCGCAGCCTTAGTTCGGCTTTGAATATGCGATTCTTGCTGCAGTAACTGCGGAATTGTTTAGCTTGACTCTCGCTGTCGCTTCTCCTAGCGTAAGAGTAGCCTTTTGTCGTGACTTACAACTCCAGGACAGTTCTATGCGCTTTCTAAGAAAACTACTTCTCATCTCCGTTTTACTTATCCCTTCGGGCTGTCTCTACATGGACACGAAGCTGCCGCTTGATACCGATGTCTCGGTGACGACGTTGGGAAGCAAGACCGGGGTATCGTCGGTACATTCGATACTTTGGTTGGTAGCCTGGGGCGACTGCGGGGTGGAAGCAGCGGCTAAGAATGGTGGGCTTAAGGTGATTAACCACCTCGACTCGCATGCCTTTCAGATTCTCTTTGGCCTTTACACTCGGATCGACACCATCGCTTATGGCGATTAGACAGATTGCTCGCATGATCTTTTTGGTGAGTCTGGCGCTCTCAGCGTCAGGCTGTGCCTGTGGGTTACTCTATACATCGATGCGTCAGCCACTGGTGACTAATATGCGAAATACGCCACGCGGTACCTCGGAGGCGGAGCATGGTACGCGCATGCTTAGCTTGCCGGTAACTGCGGTAAGTATCGCGGTGGCGTGGAACAGCCGAGCGATTGGGGACATCGCCAAACAGGTAGGGCTTTCTGAGATCTACTACGCCGACCTATATACGTTTAGCCTCCTTCTCGGTATTTGGAAGCAACAGACCGTTACGGTGTACGGCAAGGCGGCGCGCGCCGTCTCTGAAAAGGGTACAGGTACGGGGAAAAGGTGAGAGGTGCTGGGCTAATTAGTGGGTGTCCTCAATCTTCTGCCCCACATCGGCTAACGCTCTTGAAACGTGCACCAAGTGAGTTACACTTTCATGGCGATAATGCCGCCCTCCGTAGCTGCAGCTGATACTGTCAGCAGAATGCAGAGAGCTGATCGCGGCACAGCCCACGTTGCCTTCAGATTCAAGATGTAGGGCTCGTTCGTCGGTGGAATTCTCAACGCTCTAAATTTGACCTCTCCGCCGAGAGTCGCTACTCTCCTGTCACACAATATTTCAAAGAGGTTCTGCATGACTGGTACCTGGCCCGCTGATTTTGTCTTTGGCGTTAGTGACTCCGACCTGCAGGTAATTGGCGAAGAAAATACACTTAAAGCCGAGGGCTCTGAGCCTTCGATGTGGGCGCATTTTGCGCAAAACTCAGGCAAGTGCCACAACAATCAGGGACCCGCCGAAGGAATTGATCGTTATCATCGCTGGAGAGAGGATATCGCTCTCATGAAATCGATGGGGGTGAAGAACTATCGCACCTCGATATCGATGGCCAGGTTTTTGAGCTCTTCGGGCGAGGTTAATCTCAAGGCGGCGACGTGGTATGAGGAGTATTTCCGTGAATTGAAGCGAGCTGGCATAAACGTTTTAGCGACGCTCTATCATTGGGAGCTACCGCAGTTTCTTAGCGAGAAGGGTGGCTGGCGTAACCGCCTGATGGTCGATTGGCTGTCGAAACATGCCGATGCCGTGTATCAGGTCCTGGGCGAGTATATCAGCGAATATTTCATCCTCAATGAACCGTGGTGCAGCTCGTTTCTAAGCTACCTTCTCGGAGTTCATGCTCCAGGGCAGGCGGATATGGGGGCGGCGGTTGAGGCGGCGCATAACTTACTTCTGGCGCAGGGCGCTGCTTTCGAGCGTCTCAAGAGTCTTGATCGTACGCTCAAGGTCAGTACTGCGCTCAATCTGCACCCGGTATATCCGGCCGATCTCTCTGAGAAGAGTCAGCTCGCCGCGCAATATGCCGATGGGTTTTACAATACCTGGTTTCTGGACGCGATGTTCCGTGGTCGGTATCCGCAGCCAAACTCGGCTCTCTATTCGAAGTTTGGGGCGCGCGCCTCGCGTGAGGATATGGCTTTGATTCAGATAGGCCCGCGTCTGCACTCACTCGGTGTTAATTACTACCACGGTGTTATCGTTGAACATGACGACCAGGCGCATAGTAACTTTGTGCGCACGGATCGGGGTGGAGGTTCGACTAATGCTCTCGGCTGGCCGATCTTTACGCCTCCGGTGTACCCCGAAGGGCTCTACGATATCCTAGCGCAGGTCTATTTTGGCTACCGTGATTGTGGCCTTAAGCGCCTGCTCATTACGGAGAATGGTATCGCCCTCAACACTCCCTGGGATGGTAGTTCGAGGCAGATTGAAGATTCGCAGCGCATCGTCTTCATTGAGGCTCATCTCGCCCAGGTGCAGCGTGCCCTGGCGCGCGGTATCCCGGTCAAGGGATACCTGCACTGGACTCTGGCGGATAACTACGAGTGGGCTGAAGGGTATCAGGAGAAGGCTGCGTTTGGGCTAGTGCACGTCGATCGGGCAAGTATGAAGCGCATTCCAAAGATGAGCGCCGCCTGGTACTCCGAAAACTGCCTTCGACCAATAGCTGGCATGGCCGCTCGGCCGCGAGAAACGATTGTGGTGCCACCGCAACCGGTGGTGTCTGCTCCGGCCCCGCTCCCGCCAGTGCTCGTGCCTGTGGTGCCCCCAGTTGTCACAACAACGATCATCACGCCGACTGCGGTTGTTCAAGAATTAAAGTCTAAGGGCAAAAAAAAGCGACCGCAAAAAGTAAGCAAGGGCACTAAAGGTAAGGCCTTCAAAGGAAAGATCGTGCGTAGGCGCGGGCGCTGAGATTGCTCATGGCTTATGCGGGCGACGGAGGGGCGCGCTTCGCTCGACTTTGTTATGGCTAAGGCCGACGGCTGTGGCCGCAGCTGATGCAGTCAGCAGAAATCTGATAGCTGCTTACCCTGCAAGCAGCAACTCAATGGCCAGAAAGCGAACGAATCCTTCCTTAGTAGGCGCGCACTCCTTGGCTATCGGAAGTTCTTCGGGTGTTGCGTTCTCTGAGGCGGTCAACTCCACGCTGCATTTTGTTACATGAAATCACCAGGTTAGATACACCCTATTTTTCCTTATGCCAGGCTGCTTCCGTGAGTAGTTGGCCTACGCTTGTCTGCACAGTGTTGGTGTGAAAGGTTCTCGCACCGAAGGTGGGCTAGAAGCGCGCGCGCTTCTCCGTCCGCCATCAATGTGTTTTTTGCATCAAAAGTTCTTGCGGACGCGCGCAGCACGGCGCCGATTCCGTGCCCGCACTTTGACGCAAGCTGCAGGCGACGCTGCGGGCCAGGCTGCGCACGGCCAGGCTCTGATCCTTTGCGGCGAGGTTCTCCATTGCAGCTAGCGTGCTCGCCGGCCAAGAGAGTGCTTCCACATTGGAGGGGGGCGGGGAAAGGAATACTTCGCGCAGCGCTGCGGCAGTATCATCGGCATTGGGGATAACTACCGCTAGTGCCCGTGCGCTTTCGATGCGCACCTGCGGGCGTGCGTCGTGTGCTCGTTGGCGAAGGTCTGCTTCTATCTCCTTATTGGCGTTGCCGAGAATGCGTACAGCGCGGAGGCCGGCGATAAGCGTCTCCTCTTTTGTGGAATTCAGCTGTTGATGGAGCGCAGCTAGGGATACCGTGGTGGGGAGTGTGCGCACGACGCGCAGCCCGGCATCCTGGTCGTCAATCAACAGCTGCTGAATCTCGGAGGCGAACCTTTCTGCATCTTGGCCAATAGTGGCGCATATGCCGAACACCAGAGCTCGTACCTCTGCCTTCGCATGTTCTGTGTCTTCGAGCAGAGATTCTCCCTGTTTGCATGAGTTGCCATCTGCGGGGAGCGCCGCAATCATGCGTAGGGCGCGCAGTGTGAGGGGGAGGTCTGCCCCTTGGACGATCTCGAAAAGACCTTTAATCTGCTGGTCAGGGGCGATCCCTAAGGCGGAAGCGCGTGAGAACACCGCCAGCTGTTGCGGTGAGTTACCTTTGATCGAAACTGTGGCGTTAAGCAGTTTTGTACTCGCTTCTTTCGGCAGAGGGCCGCTTTTAGCAAGAAACTCTAGCCACTCTTCGTTAAGAGGCTCGCTGTCGGCACAGGCGTAGACCCTTTCGTAGAACAGGTCTCGCAGGGGGGGGAGAGGAGCGAGAACCTCGGTAACCAGAGCGTGCATGGCACTGCAGGAAGTAGTCTTGAGGGCGGCCGAGATAGTTTTCACAATCTTGGTTTGACTAATGGGATGGCCCAGGAGCACCGCTAATGCAGCGCGGCGCGTGTCCTCTTTGGTGTCGCCTAGTAACTTGAGGAGATCTGACTGCGGGACAGTATCCATCTGTGCCAGGCCAGCGATAGCCGTGCTGCGTATGGCTGGGTCGGTATCGCCAATTCGCTCAACGAGTTTTTGTGCAACGCGCGGTGATGTAGAATGCAATGCGGCAAGATGGTGGACAGCGAGTCGTCTGGCCAGAGGATCACTTGATGCACTATCTTTGAGGATCACGCTTTCAGCTCCCGATCCCAGCGAAATGAGGGCTGCGCTTAGCTGTGCTGCTGCGCCATGCTTGATAGCTGATTCGTTGTTATGTTGTTCGACAGCGGCGGAGGCGAGCTGTGCGTCCCACAAGCAGCTGGCGAGCGGCGCTCCTGCGGGGCCGAAGTTGAGCTTCTCAATTGCTGTCGCTGACGAGATCGCTAGTGAAACTGGCTCACTACGCGGTGCCTTGGCTGAGCAGCCCGAATGGAAGAGCTTGATCAGATGACGCAGGGTTTCGTTGCGCTTCGATGGTAGCAGTGCCAATGCATCGAGGGCGGCGCTGTGCAGAATCGCGTCTTTCCCCGTGAGAGCTTCGATCAGCGATGCGTAGGTGTCGGAACTTTCGCCGTAGAGCCTCCCGAGAAGATAGAATAGGTACGGTGCGGTGGGCGATCTGCCGATGGTGTGGTAGCGGGTATCGAGCTCCTGTTTGAAGCCAGGTAGGTGTTGGCTGAGTGCGACGGCGATCTCCGTCATCGCTTCTCGCCGATCAGGTTGAGTGGCAAGCAGGGCATCAACGAAGATCGCTGTATCTGATCTCTCCAGCATGAGAGTGGGTAGAGATCCCGAGGCGACGAAAGAGGAGGCTGTTTTAGTCGCTGAGACGCGAGTGTTGGCATCGCTGTGGGCCAACATCTTGACTAAATTCTGCCAAAGCTCATTTGAAGGGGCGGCGAGACAGCGTAGGCGGCGCAGGCCAAGGTGGCGTAGTGAGTTTTGGTCTGAGTTAATCAGATCGAGCAGCGTTGGCTCCGCTAGGCTACTCATCGAGGCGATGTCGTCGCTGGTACGCAGTAGGGTGGGCTGGATCGTTGCGGGGGTGGCTGGCACCGCTTTAAAGAGGGCGGGCAGCGCCGCGGGACCAAGTTCGAGGAGCGCTAGCTGCGTATAGAATATCTTATCTTGGGTAGTTAGCCAGCTGACGAGCTCTGCGGCGGAGCGGTTAAGCTCAGCCCCGTTAGTTTGGCGCACGAGTGCCGCTAGTTTAAGCGCCACCAGTGTCGCTTGGTCTTGAAGGCGCTGTTCGAAGAGAGCGGGTGTGCCTGTGCTGAGTATCGGTAATAGCTTGAGTAGCGTCGCTGCTGGATCGGTGGAGCTCTTCTCGATGATCTGTAGGGCGCAGCTGCGCCGTTTGATCTCGTCGGCATGTGAGAGTGTCGGGACGAGGTTCGCCATCGGAGCCCCGGCCTGCTCAGGGCGCGGCGCCAGCAGCTCGACGACGGGGGCTACCTGCTGTTGAAACGGAGGCTGCGACACAAGCACGAGTAGATAGTCGAATGTCGCCTGGCGGCGGTCGGGGGCCAGGGAGTTCAGGTCATTTTGTGCCTGCTCGCAATTGCTGATCAGCAGGTTCTCGAACTTGGCAGGAGCAGAGTCTTCGCTGTCCGCAGCCCAGGTAAGAGGAGCGAGCATCGGCAGCAGTGTGAGAAAAAGAGAAGCCGTCGCCCAAGCCTGACTCAATATCGGGACTTTTCTCATATCGCCCCTCCTGTTGTCGGTAACGTTGAGATCTTCCAGCCGCCGCGACCTTCGAGCTCAAGGACCTTATTGTGAAACTGTCCCAGCTCCGAACGTGAACCGACACTGAGGTACTGAATCCCTAGCCTTTGGAGCTCGGCATACAGTAGATCTCGTCGACTCTCATCGATGGCGTTACTGGCCTCGTCGAGGAAGAGAAAGCGAGGGCGAACGACGAGTACGCGGGCAAAGGCGATCAACTCTTGCTCCCCAAGTGAGAGTAGGCTCTTCCAATCTTCCTCTCTATCCATATCTCCGACGCGTGACACGGTATCTTCAAGGCCGGTGAGCTTGAGTATCTGTTGCAGCTCGCTATCACTAACCTCTTCGCGCAACGTTCCATAGAGGAACTGGCTACGCAAACTACCGAGGAGCATGTAGGGGCGCTGGGGCAGGAACATGCACTGTGAGGGTGGGGGACGATGGATGGTGCCGCTGCCGGCGCTCCATAATCCGCCGATGAGGCGCAGGAGTGAGCTTTTCCCCGAGCCACTTGGCCCGTTGATCAGCAGCCGGTCGCCGGCCTCGAGGGTAAACGAGAGATCTTTGACGAGGGCCTGCTCACGGTTCGGGGTAAGGAGTGTCACGTTATCGAAGCTGATCAAGGGGGCATCTTCGATATGCACGCGGTTATGAGGGGAGTCATTGGCTTCGTGAGCTTGCTCAATCGTCTCCCAGAATGAGCCCAGACGGGTAGCCACTGCCGCCAGGCTACTTAAGCCGCCGAAGTGAACGACGATGATAGAAAGCGCTCCGAGCACCTGTCCGAAAGCCCCAGCCGCTTGAATTACGACGCCGAACTCAATCTTTCCCTGCAGGTAGAGTGGAGCGACGAGAATGGTGGGAAGGATCGCCAGGACGTAGTTATAGCCGTTGGTGAAGAATCCGAGATTTCGATTCCAATCGATAATTGAACGCATGTTGCGTACGGCATCGGCGAGGCGGTCCTTGACGCGTAGCTTCTCGCGCGCCTCGCCGCGATAGAAGGCGATGGACTCTGAGAAGTCTCGGACGTTAACCAGTTTGTAACGGTAGTCGGCCTCTTTGCGCAGCTGGGCAAAGTTGAGCCCCATCAACGGGCGTCCGAGATAGTAGGTAACCACTGATCCGATGAGCGCATAGACCACGGCGCCCGCCATAAGCACCCCCGAGATCGACCAGAGGATGCTGACGAAGGCGATCAGGGCGATGCATGAATTAAAGAGGATTAGGGTAAATGAAAGTGTGCTTACCGTGAAGGTGCGAATATCTTCCTCGATACGCTGATCGGGGTTATCGATCTGGCGCTCGATGCCGATGCGGTAGAAGGCTCCTTTGGCGAAGTAGGAGTCAATCACCTTTCGGCTAAGCCAATTACGCCAAAAAAGCCCAAGGCGCTCTTCGGTGTAGCGATAGAATACGGCGAGGGGCACCATCACCCCGAAGACGAGGATGTATTTGCTCATCTCTTTGAAGAAGCGGGCTTGATCGCGTTGCGCAAGGGCGTTCATGAAGTCGCGGTCGACATAGCTGCGCAGTACATTGAGTCCGCTGAGCGAAAGTGAGAAGGCAGCGATGAGCAGGAGCAGGCCGAACGCCTTCCAGCGCGCTTCAGATACCAGCATCAGCCGCACTACTTTCCAGAAACGGCTGAAGGTTTGACGGTCAAAACGGATCATAACGATTCACCGTTAATTTCTAGGCAGCGGTTTCGGCGTAGCCTGGGCTCCGCTGCGCTGAAAATCTTCCCAGAGGAGCGCAAACAACCCGCGAGCGGCAAGAAGCTCTTGAAAGCTTCCCTGCTCGACGAAATAGCCGTCACGAATATGAATGATGCGATCGAAAAGCGGCGCTAGCGAGAGGCGGTGGCAGGCGGTAAGCATTGTGCGATCGGCGAACTTCTTGAGCAGTCGCGAGAAGAGCTCCTGCTCGGTAGCAGGATCGAGGCTTGAGGTGGGCTCGTCGAGGAGCAGGATCTCGCGCCGTCCGGCACGCAATAATCCACGGGCGAGTGCGATGCGCTGCTTCTCTCCAACGGAGAGATTGAGCCCTTTTTCGGCCAGGTCGGTCTCCCAGCCTTGCGGGAGCTTGTCGAGGATCGAACGCACGCGGCAGATCTCAATCGCCTGTTCGATGGCGGCATTGGGAATCGGCTCGCCCATGACGAGGTTGTCGCGGAAGGTTCCGGCAAAAATCTCGGGCTCCTGTGGTATCAACAGCGATGAGGCCTGGAGGTTTTCAAAGGAAATACTCTTGCCGTCAACCTGCAGATTCACCGATTCCGGCAGGAGCATGCCACCCAGAAGTTTAAGGAGCGTCGTCTTGCCGCCACCACTGGGGCCAACGAGAGCTATCTTCTCTCCGGGGCGAAGTTTCAAAGATACGCTATGGAGCGCGCGCTGGTCGCCGCGAGCATAGGAGTAGCGTAGCTGAGAGATCGAAATATCTTTCCAGCCGCCAACCAACGGGGCAGCAGGTGGGCGATGCCGGAAAACTTCAGCCTCTTCGACGATGGTTGAAGCATCCTCGTACGCTGTGGCGGCTTCGACAATGCCGCTGTAGTAGCCGGTAAATGAGCCTAGAGCTTGGAAGATGCGGTCAAGGTAGTTGAGCAGCACGTAGACCTTGGCCACATCAAAGGCCTCGGCGCTGAAGGTGAGATCGTGAAAGTAGATCAGCAGGGAGCTCCCAATAAGCAGAGAGTATCCGACCCCGATTGAGGCCCATTTCATCTCGCCGATGCGTGCTACTTCGCGGGTATAGGATAGCCCCTCGGTTTTCTGCTGCTCGACGTGGTTGCGAGCGTGCTGCTGTAGTCCAAGAGTTTTGACGGTAACGACGTTGAAGAAGTAGTCGACGCAGATGCGGTTAAGTCGATCGATGAAGGTGTTGTTGCGGCGGATGCGATCGACAAGACGGCGGTTGAAGAGTAACACTAAGGCGAGCGTTAAAAGACTGACGGCGAGGACGTTGACCGCTACCCAAAAATCAAGGGCGAACAAGGCTACCCCGGCGAAGATTATCTTAACGAAACCTTCGAGCATCTGCCAAATATAGTTACCGACGCTGGCTTCGATGGCTCCGGCAGCTCGGTGCAGTTTGCTTAGGCTATCTCCGGAGTGGTGGTTCACATGCCAGGGGAGAGGGAAGGTCATGTACGAGCCAAAGATGCGATTGAAGATGTTCAACCGCGCTTTGTATGCCACCTGAATTTGAAGATAACGGGCAAGGTGATGCAGGAAGAGAGAGAAAAACTTTAAGCCGACATACATCAAGATCCCCCAGCCGGCGGCTTCGTAGCTGGCTTGACTTACACCGCGCTCGACGAAGATCCCGAGGACATACCCGATAGCCCAGGGGGAGGCGAGCTCGAGTGAAAAGCCGATTAGAAACAAGACCACAAAGGCAAAGAAGCGCAGCTTGTCTTCCCGAATCGCGCTCCATGCTGCCATAGCAAGATCGCGAAAAGCATGTAGTTTTTGAGGGGGGCTGGCAGGAGCCTTTATATTTGAAGTCGACGAAGACATTTGTTAGGTTAACCAGATAGTTAGCGTAGCTGGATTGTAGTTTAGGAGATAGAGTTTTGGAAGGCCATTAGGGGAAATATAGAGGCTGTTTTTATAGCACTGTTATGAGATGAGCAGGGAGGAGCCCGGGGTTCGAGGGAAAACCCTAGTGAGGCCCTGCCTCAGACCAAGGCTCCATTGCTAACTTAAACTTCGCCGTAGACTTGGCCTTGAACTTCTGCTTGGCCGTGGCCTTTCCTTCTTTGACCTGAGCATGCCTATCAGTCGAATTCCAAGAATATGGTGAATGGGCCATGG
>CAIXSY010000180.1 GCA_903922175.1 uncultured delta proteobacterium
CAAGTTGCCACGTCCGCACATCGTACATTCGTTCTATGCTGTACCAACGTAAAAGACTCTAACTGGGAGCCGGATGGTGTAACTCTCCTAGTCCGGTTCTGCGAGGGCCTGGGGGTCGCGAGACCTCCCGGCTACTTACCCACTTTTTCGAAAAAGCACGGTACATAAAGAGCCGACTATTGAAGCACGAGAGATCTCAAGGGGTCTCGCCTAATCGCGCGTCACCTCAGCATACAGCGCCGCATGATCAGAAAGCATGCGCCATTTTGCGCCGCGCAAGACCGTAGCCGTTATCGGTGTAAAGCCTCGAACATAGATGCGGTCGAGGGCCAGAACAGGAAAGCGTGAGGGGAAGGTTCGGGCGTAGCGGCCGTGGAGAGTTTTAAAAACCTCGATCGCGCCGGTGTGACGGCGGATGATATCCGAGGCGCGTTTGCGCCAGTCGTTAAAATCTCCGCCGATAATCAGTGGTTCTTCTGTCGGGACTAAGCGCATGATGCGGTCGGCGACGGCGCTGAGCTGCTTGGTGCGTGCGCCTTGAAAGAGGCTTAGGTGCAGGCAGAGGCAGTGCACACGGGCTCCGTTGAGATCGATCTCGGCGTGCAAAAATCCGCGCTGCTCAATCGGATTGGTCGAGATATCGATATTTGACCAGGTGCGAATCGGGTAGCGGCTCAAGAGTGCGTTGCCGTGGTGCCCTTGGTACGAGACCGCGTTCTTGCCATAGGCAAAATGCGGCCAGAGCTTGTCAGCGAGATACTCGAACTGTGAGGTTGAGGGCCAGGCTTTAACGCGAAGCGCTTTGCGTGCGTGTGCCCCTTGTACCTCCTGTAAAAACACGAGATCGGCCTGGGTACTTTTAATCGCCTCTCTGATTCCGGCGAGGACGAAGCGGCGATTGTCTGAGGCGAAGCCCTTGTGGATATTGTACGAGAGGATCCGCAGCGGCTCCTGTTCTTCCACCCGTTCATGCATAGGCTATATCCAATTCTTAAATACAAGCGCTGCCAGGCCTAGGGCGCGTTGCCACCAGGCAGAGCGGCGAAAGTCATGCAGCGTAATGCCCTTTGAATGTTGCAGATCCTCCAGGAACGATTCGGTAAGGCCGGATACGGTGCCGACATTCATGCTGGTGGCCTCGACCTCGAGATCGTGCACAAAGCTACGGTGGTTGAGGTTGCTGCTCCCTACCATGGCAAAGTCGTCGATAATCATCGTTTTGGCGTGCAGGATCGAGGGCTGATAGTTGTAGACCTGTATTCCAGCGCGCAGCAGTCCGTACTGAAAGGCAACCCCAACCCAGGGCATAAAGAAGATATCTGATTGGGCCGAGGTGAGAAGGCGTACGTCGACACAGCGGTTAGCCGCTGCGGTGAGCGCACGCAAGAAAGAGCCCGTGGGCACGAAGTAAGCGGTCGTAATCCACAGGCGCACCTTAGCCTGCCCGATGCGCTCCAGCAGCTGGCGATAGTTAATCTTACGCAGACGTCGGAGAGCGTTGAGGCGCACGCTTGTGCCCAGAGAAGCTTTAACGACTTGACGTGCGCGGTGGCGTACGCCGATAAATTTCGGGCGGCGTGGATACCACAGAAGATCAAATGCCGCTTGCAGGAATTTTAGGTTCTCGCCGCGCAGTGTGATGCCGGTGTCGCGCCAAGCTTTCGGGCCTCGTTCGGAGTGGAGGTGGTCGGCTGAGATATTGAGGCTTCCCAGCCAGGCCTGTGTGCCATCAATAATGCACAGTTTGCGGTGATCTCGGCGGTTGATCCGCGCAAAACGGCTGGCCCATGTCCCTTCAGGGTCCCAGTTCGAGCTTGAACTAAAAAGCTTTTCCCAGGGAAGCTGATGGTAAACTCGGGCGGGGATGTCGTTCTCGGCCAAAATACTGCCTAGGTTGTACACCCAGCCTTGGGAGCCGACGCCATCGACGATCACCCGTACGGTGACGCCGCGTCGCCGCGCCGCAATAAGAAGTTCGACGATACGCGCGCCGAGGGCATCGTTATCGAAGATGTAGGTTTCAAGATCAATCGACTTTTGAGCACCTTTGATACCCTCCTCGAGGGAGGCAAAGTAGGCATCGCCGTTAACGAGCAGCCGCTCGAAATCCCAAGGAGAGGGGGGGCTCAGAGCTGGAGGTTGTCGAAATAGTGGCATGCGCGGGGTACTATAGCGATTTTACTTCATTTAGGCGAGTAGCGCGGCTGGCGCCGCGCTACTCGGAGCTTCTTACAGTCGCGATGCCAGATAGAGTGGTAGGAATGTCATCTCTCCCAAACGTTCCACGTTGCGTTGTGATAGCACAAAAGCTGCTGATGGCTTGAGCTCCTTAAGATAAAGTTCGAGGCTCTTTAAACGGCCCTTGGCTCCGCTCTTTACCTCTAGCGGAACCGGACGGTTCTTGTGTTCGACGACGAAATCGACCTCGGCTTCTGAACCCGATGTTGGCCTGCTCCAGTAGTGCAAGGCGTAATTCTCTGTCCCGGACCGCGCCGCAATGATCTCTTGTGCCACAAATTGTTCTGCAAACCTACCTTCTGCCACTTCGGTAAGATCGGCATCAGGATCAATGCTGGTCCAATCAAAGCCTAGTTGGCGATGGAGCAGTCCGATATCCAAAAACACGAGCTTAAAGCGCTTGTCGATTGCATGAGCTTGAAGCGGAAGCCGGTCCGTGTGTGTGGGCAGTACTTTGTGAATTACCAATGCCTGTTGCAGCGCAAGCAGTGCGCGCCGCACTTGTGCTGACTTGGCTTGACTGTCAATGCTTGTAAACTTAACCTGCGGTCCACCGGCGAGCTCGTTCATCTTTGTAAAGATGGTCTCAAGCAGCGCCCAATCGACCTTTTTTGCATACTTTTTAAAGTCGTCGATATACCCTCGAACAAGCGTTCCCTGCTCTTGTGATGCCACCAACATGTCGTTGGTGGTTAGGTATGAGGAAACAACTTTGGGCATGCCTCCAATTCGATAATAATATCAGTTAGTTACATAATTGCAAGCTAAAAATACCGGTTAATATAGACCAATAAAGGCTTTATAAGACGGTTAATAGAGAACATGCAAAGTATAAATTAGGAGCAAATTCACCATTCATGTAATGAACCTATCGCTGGTAGTATTGTCTAATAGTCATAACGTGCCGTCTTCCTACCCATGTTTTTGCCGATGATATAGTGATCATATGAAGAACACACTCTCCGTACTCCTTTCGCTGCTCTGCATCCTCTCTGGTGTTCGCTCTGCCTGGGCTGAGACCGACGAATGGGCCGCGGCGCGGCTCAAGGCCAATCAGTTGCAGGGCCAGGGCAATTACAACGACGCCTTGGAGGCGTATAAGAAGTTTCTCCAGTCCGGAACGGCGCAGGGTGAGGATGGCGCGCAGGACCTAGATAAGGCGATTAGCTGTTTGCAGAACCTAAGCCGCATCGCCGAGAGCGACGATCTTATCGAGCAAGCGATAGTCAAGAACAAAGAGAGCTGGCGCCTGCTGCGCATGGCAGCCTATCGCTACTACTCACTCGATCATAATGGCAGCATGGTTGCCGGTAAGTATAACCGTGGACCGGCGCGCGGCGGGCAGGTGCGCTATGTCTCTGCTTTCGCTCGGGACAGGGTGCGCGCGATTCAACTTTATTTAGAGGCTGGGCGGCTTGCGCGTGAGCAGAATGTGGGAAGCCCCGCTGCCGATGCCTATGTCGGCTTGGCAGAGGCCCTACTCAATAATATGCCGTGGAAGCTGCAGGCGAAAACGGATATCTCCAAACTGCCTGACTACGACGAACAAGAGCACTACGGGTACTATGGCTATGGTCGCGGCTACGGTGGACAGGGAGAAGGTGCTCCGGTGGACCAGGCGGGCAATCCGGTTTTTTATCGTCTTCCCGCAAGCTTTGAGGAGGCCGCAAGCGACGGCGAGCGTTGGCGCTGGGCGCTGGCTGAGTCCGTACGCATTGATCCCAGTCGCAAGCGGGGAACCCAGTTTACTTTTGCCCAATTCTTAAATTCCCAGTTCGGCGCGCAGACGTTCTCTGATATTCCGCGTGGTGATCTGGCCGAGGACGAATCAGATAAAAAAGCTCCCGGCGTTTTTTCGCTGCAAACTTTGACTGAAAACGAAACCATCGCCAATTTAGCCTCAGGGATAAAGCGTTTTACCCTGCCGGATGAGTTTAATTTTCTGCGCATTCTGCATGAGCTTTCCGAGAGCAAAGACGGTTACCAAGAGCAGGCAATTGAAATGCTGGCTCAGATTTATGAGGATCGGCGTCAATATGACAGGGCCGCGGCGCAGTGGCAGCGTGCGATAGAGCTTTTTGGGCCAGGTTCGGCTAATTATCGTCAAAAACGCCTCGATCAGATCGTCGGTGCTTGGGGTCGCTTTGAGGCGGTGATGAGTCAGGCCGCAGGCAAGGCCGCCACGGTTGATTTTCGCTTCCGAAATGGCACCAGTGTGGCCTTTGAGGCCCATGAAATTAAAGTTGAGAAACTCCTGACGGACACGATCGAGTTCCTTAAATCCAATCCGCGCGAGTTGGACTACCAAAAGGTTGAGATCAACAACATCGGCTACCGCTTGGTAGAGAAAGATGAATCACGTTACCTTGGCGAGAAGGTAGCCTCGTGGAGTAAGGCACTTACACCGGCACAGAATCATTTTGATCGCCGCGTCACCGTGGAGACGCCGCTTAAGAAGGCGGGTGCCTACTTAGTTACCGCTCGCATGGCGGGTGGAAACCTGGGTCGGATTATCATCTGGCTTAACGACGGAGCGATCGTTAAAAAGCGCCTGAATAACGGCGTGCTTTACTACGTCGCCGATGCCACAACGGGTAAGCCGATAGAGGAGGCCGATCTGCAGTTCTTCGGCTACCGTCAGGAATATATTGAGAGTCACCGCTTCCTTGGGCGCCCGTGGAATATCATCACCAGCGCCTTTAGTGGACGGGCCGACGCGCAAGGGCAGTTTTTGGCACGTGACGGCGCTGAGCTTAATTCCCAGTACCAGTGGTTGGTAATAGCTAAGGGTAGCGGTCGCTTTGCCTACCTCGGGTTTGGTGGGGTGTGGGGAGCTTCCTACTATGACCAAGAGTACAGCCAGGCCAAAATTTACGGCATAAGTGATCGGCCGGTGTATCGTCCCGGTAATAACGTTAAGTACAAGGTCTGGCTGCGCCACGCGCGCTACGACGAAGAGCAGGATCTGGAGCTGCCGCGCTCATCCGTGCAGCTGCAGATCTTTAATCCGAAGTCAGAGAAGATTCTGGAAAAGACGGTTGAGCTTGACCGCTACGGCGGTTACGAGGGATCGCTTGAACTGGGCGCGGATGCGGCCCTCGGAGTCTACCGCATCGTAATCTTGAATCGCGGCCAGGCCGGCACCTTCCGCGTCGAGGAGTACAAAAAGCCTGAGTTCGAGGTCAAGATCGACGCGCCGACTGAACCGGTCATGCTCGGCGAGAAGATTAAGGCCAAAATTACGGCGAAGTACTATTTTGGTGCGCCGGTTTCCAAAGCCAAGGTTCACTACAAGGTGCAGCGTTTTGAGCACGCGGCTGCCTGGTATCCGGTTGGGATCTGGGATTGGTTCTACGGCGTTGGCTACTGGTGGTTCTCCTACGACTATCGTTGGTATCCCGGCTGGGATCTATGGGGCTGCAAACGGCCTCTGGCGTGGTGGTTCTGGAGCGGGCAGCAAAATCCCCCCGAATTGGTCCAAGAGCGCGAAGTTGATATTGGCAACGACGGCACCTTCGACGTTCTGATCGATACGCTTGCGGCTAAAGAGCTGCACGGCGACAGCGATCATCGCTATGAGATTAGCGCCGAGGTGACTGATGATTCGCGGCGGATGATATCCGGTAGTGGCTCAGTTCTGGTGGCGCGTAAACCATTTAAAGTATATGCCTGGGTCGATCGCGGCTACTATCGCGTCGGTGATACGGTGCAAGCTAGTTTCTCGGCATCTACCCTCGACCAGAAGCCGGTCAAGGGAACGGGTGTTTTAAAACTCCTTAGCCTCACCTACGATAGCAAGGGGATCCCGCAGGAATCGACGGCTCAGCAGTGGAGCCTGGCTACCAACGACGATGGGCGCGCTACGCAGCAGATGATCGCCGCAAAGCCGGGGCAGTATCGGCTCTCCTATACGCTGACTGATAAGGCTCGGCACAGCATTGAGGGCGGATACGTGTTTACGGTAATCGGCGACTCTGGCACGGGCAAGGATTTTCGCTTCAACGAGATTGAGCTTATCCCTGATAAGCGTGAGTACGCCCCGGGCGATAAGCTAAAGCTGCAGATTAACACCGACCAGGCTAATGCTACGGTGCTTCTATTCCTGCGCCCAGCAAATGGTGCATATCTTAAGCCTGAAGTGATCCGGCTTGAAGGCAAGAGTGTCGTGCGCGAGGTTGAGATAACCAAGAAGGATATGCCTAATTTCTATATAGAGGCGCTTACCGTACATAATGGCGCGGTGTATCAAGAGAGTAAGGAGATCGTCGTCCCGCCAGAGAAGCGCGTGCTTAACGTTGAAGTCCTGCCCTCAGCCGAAAAATACAAGCCGAATGAAGAGGCCCGGGTAAAGCTTAAGGTGACCGACTTTTTTGGAAAACCCTTTAGCGGCACGGCGGTGTTGTCGGTATACGACAAGTCCGTTGAGTACATCTCTGGCGGCTCAAATGTGCCCGAGATTAAGGAGTTCTTTTGGAAGTGGCGCCGTCAGCATCAACCCACGTATGAGTCTAACCTTATGCGTCAGTTCGCTAATCTTCTGAAAAGTATCGAAGTTGCGATGAGTAATATCGGGGTGCATGGTGGGGCGGTGTCACTGGACAAGTTAGGCATGGTTAATGGTAGGGACACCGGCGCGACGACATTACTTTCCAGGGGCAAGTCGATGCAGGATGGCTTCTTGGTGGGTGGGGAAATGGCAGAAGAAAGTGCTGCCAAGGACGAGCTGCATGGCTTTGCTGCTCCATCTAATCTCTCCCTAGGATCTGCTGTAAGATCGCTCGAGGATATAGAGAAAAAGGCTCTCCCAGCCTCAGCTCCGCCCCAAGGACAGCCGCAAAATGCGGCCGCGCAGCCCGCCATCCGCAAGGATTTTGCCGACACCGCTTTCTGGAAAGGCACGCTCGATGTGCCTGAGAGCGGCATCGTGGAGATGAAGTTTAACATGCCCGAGAATCTAACCACCTGGAAGATTCGCTCATGGGTGTTGGGCACAGGTACTCGGGTGGGGGAGGGCACTGCCGAAGTGGTGACCACCAAGAATCTCGTACTTCGTCTGCAGGCTCCGCGCTTCTTCGTTGAGAAAGACGAAGTTGTGCTCTCGGCCAACGTTCACAACTATCTTAAAGGTGCAAAGAGGGTCAAGGCTCGAATCGAGCTTCCGGGTGACCTTTTGGCCTTAGTCGATCCGGCGGAAAAAGAGATCCAAGTTGGCGCCGGTGGCGAAGCGCGAGTTGACTGGAGGGTACAGGTCAAGAAGGAGGGCGAGGCCAAGGTGCGCATGTTCGCCATCACCGATGAAGAGTCCGATGCGGTGGAGATCAAGCTTCCGGTGTATGTCCACGGCATGCTTAAAACCGAGTCTTTTAGCGGGGTCGTGCGTGGTGAAAAAGGCAGGGTCACCTTTAAGGTGCCCGAAGAGCGTCGTCTAAATCAGAGCCGATTAGAGGTGCGCTATTCGCCGACCTTGGCCGGAGCGATGGTCGACGCCTTGCCGTATCTGGTGAACTACCCCTACGGATGCACAGAGCAGACCTTAAACCGCTTCCTGCCGACGATTATTACCGCCAAG
Source organism: uncultured delta proteobacterium (assembly GCA_903922175.1). GTDB lineage: Bacteria > Bdellovibrionota_C > UBA2361 > UBA2361 > CAIXSY01 > CAIXSY01. The sequence goes on from CAIXSY010000180.1 coordinate 7,808, forward strand.
GTCCTGCGCGATATGGGGGTAAACCTGGCTCAAGTGAAGGAGAAGCGCACCAACCTTAATGCTCAGGAGATAGGAGACGATAAGGCGCGCGCAGCGCAGTGGAAACGCTACGAAGAAAATCCCGTTTTTGATGAAGCCGAAGTGGAGCGCATGGTACGAGCCGGGATCGATAGGCTAACCTCGATGCAGCTCTCGGACGGCGGTTGGGGCTGGTTCTCAGGCTGGGGTGAGCAGTCATCGGCCCATCTTACCGCCTATGTCGTGCATGGGCTGCAGATTGCGCGCACGAATGGCGCTCAAGTATCAGCAGGAGTTATTGAACGCGGCGTGGAGTGGCTGCGTAACTACGAAGCCGAGCAGCTCTCGCTGTTACGAAATGCCGCCACGAAGACCGATCCCTATAAGGATTATGCCGATAACCTTGACGCTTTTGTGCAGATGGTGCTGCTTGAGGCCGACAAGGGCGAAGCGGCGATGCGCGAGTTTTTGTACCGTGATCGTACGCACCTAGCCGTCTATGGTAAAGCCATGCTGGGTATTATCTTCTCGACGGTCAAAGACCATGAGAAGCTCACGATGATGCTTGAGAACTTAAAACAGTACCTGGTGCAAGATCCGGAGAATCAGACGGCGTACCTTAACCTCGGCGCTGAAGGCTACTGGTGGTACTGGTATGGAAGCGAATATGAGGCTCAGGCCTACTACCTTAAACTTTTGGTGCGCACGAATCCAAAGAGCGAGGTAGCCGCCGGGCTCGTCAAATACCTGATTAATAACCGAAAGCACGCCACCTACTGGAACTCGACGCGGGATACCGCCGTGGTGATTGAGGCCTTTGCCGAGTTTCTAAAAGCGAGTGGTGAGTATTCACCGGATATGAGCGTGAGCGTGCTCCTCGATGGCAAAAATTTAAAAGAGGTGCGTATTACGAAGGAGAACCTCTTTACCTTTGATAATAAATTTATGCTTGAGGGTGCCGAGCTGAGCAGCGGCGCGCATACACTTGAGCTACGCCGCAGCGGCAAGGGCCCGCTGTACTTCAATGCTTATCTGACGAACTTCACCCTTGAAGACCCGATTACCAAGGCTGGGCTGGAGATAAAGGTTAATCGTAAGTACTACAAGCTTGTGCGCGAGGAGGCAAGCGAACTCTCGCGTGGCAGCCGCGGGCAAGCAATTGATGAAAAGGTTGAAAAGTACCGCCGCGAAGAGCTGCTCAATCTCGACCAACTAAAGAGCGGTGATAAGGTTGAAGTTGAGCTCGAGATCGACAGCAAAAACGACTATGAATATCTTCTCTTCGAGGACATGAAGCCGGCCGGATTTGAGCCGCTCGACGTGCGTAGTGGCTACAACGGAAACGACATGGGGGCCTACGTCGAGTTCCGTGACGAGCGCGTAGCTTTCTTTGTGCGCAGCCTGCCGCGCGGCAAGCGCAGCGTCTCGTACCGCATGCGCGCCGAGATTCCGGGGAGCGTTAGCGCGCTTCCAGCCAAAGGCTCGGCGATGTACGCGCCTGAGCTTAAGGCTAATTCGGATGAGATTAAGCTTAAGGTGGTCGACTAAGCGCCACAGAGCTTCGACGAATACTTAAGCGATACTCCTGCGCTGGTTGCTCGCCTCCTGCGTAAGGCGCACTTGGCAGCGACCGCATGTCGTTCCCTTACGCCCAGATCGTTGGCAGCCGCGCGCAAAAAAACGCAGGCCGAAGGAATACGATCTGCTTACAAAACCTCGACAGGACTACAAAACAAACGCGGCATATGCTTAAGTTAACGCCATTCGGGACAGTCTCCCAATAGGACACGAATCGGGCGGCAATTTGTCGCTTTTTAGACTACTTTTAGAGGGCTAAATAAAAAAATATTCTTACGCCCTACAGGACTGGTGAGACAGTTGAGTAGTAACCATTTGTGGTATAAAATGCCTTTTCGCATAGATTAAATATGAGAGCGATATGATTGAGCGCGTAGGGACAAGGCAAGAAGATCGGCACCCAGGCCGGCATGACGGCGGCTTGCGATTACCGAGTATCTTAGATTTTTCCAGTTACTGGACGCAAAATCTCTGCCTGATAGGCGCAATTGTCTTTCTTTCGTGGTTAAATCGGGGTCACAAGAATGGCCAGCCGCAGTTACCTCCTGGCTCAAGCGGATTTAGTATGCCTAGCCTTTCCACCAACCATGTCCGGACTACGAAATAATTGCCATCTGAGTGAGTATTTTATTTATGAACCCTTTAACCAAGGTAGTTGTTGGACAGGTCCTGGCATTGAAAAACAGCTCTGTGCTCGCAGCTACGGTTGAAGCTGGCGCGGGATGGCGGCTTAGTTGTTTAGAAAGACTGAACGCTAGTTCGCCTAGGATGAGAGGAATGCGACGTGGAGTGCAGCGTTTGATGATATTGGTCATACGGACAACTGATTTATCTGGCAAGGTTAAAAAAGCCGAACTGGCGGGGCAGATGCTTCGTCGTCGATTTAGAGGCGGAGATCCAAGGAATATCGCCGTATTGGGCAGGGGCGATCGCGCTCGTCGTCTCGTTAATGGGCTAGGTGATAAGAAAGGTGCTTAGAAACTTCTTGCCCATTAATGTCCAATTCGCTGCTCGTCGCATGACTCAGATAGAATTTTGTAGGTGCCATCATCGGGGATAATGACCTGCTGGCAATGCTGAACCCAAAGTCGATTCTTAAGCTGTAGCGACTGGTTTTGCGGTGAGCCAGCAGGAAAGCAAGCTTGCAGTAACAATGGCGACATACGACCCTGACAGTAACCAGTCATTGGCAGTGACGCTGCTGTAAACTAGAGCCTGTCCGGAAAGACCCTATTTTCGAAAAGCTACTTTTCTTGAGGTGAAAATAGGCAAGAAATTAATAAAATCACCCGCGACGGGACGAAACAGACGGCAGCGGAAGCCGTCGCGGTCAGTTTTTCAAGTGAATTGATACACGACTGCCGTGAGTCAGCGAGTTAGTTTAAATATTCGCCTTAAGCTGCGAGAGCTTGAGGCAGCTGCCGCGCCAGCGGCAGGCGTGCGAGCACCCAGAGATTATGCACAAGCACATTCCAGGCGATGGGGACGCTGTCCCCAGACCCCTGAGATTTTACGCGCTAGGAGA
>CAIXSY010000181.1 GCA_903922175.1 uncultured delta proteobacterium
CTATCGCGCTTTCGCTGTTTCCGGACAGGCTCTAGTTACTCTCCGAGAGTAAGGAGTGCGCAGCCGATGTGCGGTTTCGGTCATTAGCCGATTTCCCCTCATACCCAAACCTATTCCCACCCCGAGATCTCGGGACTTAATACACTATACGGATTCAGAATTCTCTCTTGCTTTTGCTAGCTTCTCCCTGTGGTCTGGATGGTCGGCCCCCCAGATAGCTGCGCACAGTTCAATGTGATCTCTGTAATTACCAGTTGGATTTCCCTTTGTGCCAAAGATACGGGCGATTGCCGTTAGGCCCGTTCCAGCGACTTCGAGCTCCTGCCTATGGGGACTAGTTAGTTGACTAAAGGTAGCCGCAGTGTGCCCCAGTGAGGAAAGATGAGTGCGCCATTTTTCGGGGCAGGCCCCTAGAGTTTTAGCAGTCGCAGCATCCGCCCTAACTTTGATAAGCTTATCTTTAAGATCTGGATGGTCCTCTCCCCAGATGGCAGCGCACAGTTCAATGTGATCTCTGTAATTACCAGTTGGCTTTCCCTTTGTGCCAAAGATACGGGCGATTGCCGTTAGGCCCATTCCAGCGACTTCAAGCTCCTGCCTCTGGGGACTAGTTAGTTGACTAAAGGTAGCCGCAGTGTGCCCCAGTGAGGAAAGATGAGTGCGCCATTTTTCATGGCTAGTTCCTAGAGTTGCAGCAGTCGCAGCGTCAGTTGTAGCAGTCGCAGCCTCATCTCGTTCCTTTATAAGCTGATCTCTAAATGCAGGATGGCTCTCTCCCCAGATAGCTGCACACAGTTCAAGGTGGTCCTTATAAATATCAGCTGGATTTCCCTTTGTGTCAAAGATACGGGCGATTGCCGTTAGGCCCATTCCAGCGATTCTAAGCTCATCCCTCTGGGGACCAGTTAGTTGGCTAAAGGTAGCCGCAGTGTGCCCAAGCAAAGCAAGGTGAGCTCGCCATTTTTCAGGGCTATTTCCTAGAGTTGTAGCAGTAGCAGCCTCTGCCCTAGCGCTGACAAGCTTATCTTTAATGGCTGGATCGTCAGCCCCCCAGATAGCTGCGCACAGTTCAATGTGACCTCTGTAATTACCAGTTGGATTTCCCTTTGTGCCAAAGATACCGGCGATTGCCATTAGGCCTCTCCCCGAGAGCTTTAACGCGCGCCGCTCTTTGTAATCCAATCCCTCAAATTCCTTAGCGCTCCACCGAGCCATGATAGCCTCTCTAAGCTCCGCCATATCTCGCACATTAATCTTCTCCTCCACCTGGCGGCTCCCCAGGCAGTCAAGGACTGCCTTTATCCACTCATCCTTGGTGGAATACACAAATTTAGTAATGGCAGGATGTGCTTCAAGCTCTTCTTTTGTAGCTCGTTTATAGAATGCGCTTCCTAATGTTTCCTTACTTACAAAGGTAGCCTCTCCAACTTGGTTACAGACAAGTATTTCACAGCGTAAACGCGGAATCTCAAGAAGGGCGTATGATACCGCTCTTCTCTGCGTTTGGAAAAGTTTGCCACTGTAAAGTATAATATCGTCAGTGAAAATTCCTATCGTAGGTAGCGCTAAGACAAGATCGGAGATTCGTGGTTGAAATACCGGCGGTTGAGTCTCTGTTCTTTGTTCGTTGAGTAGCGTACCCATGGGCGGACTTCCTGGCGGAAGCAGCACATCAGAAAGTGCTACGTGTACAAGATTTAGCGCCTTTGCAATCACTGCTGGGTCGTTACTCTGTGCATCGGCATGAGGAGAAGCGTCAGGAGAAAAAAGTTTAGTAAATATTTTAGGCAACCGCTCAAGGCAGCGCCCGAGAAGCGACTGAAATGTTGGGGTGGAACGTAGTTGATGCTGGGCGCTTGGATCCGTAGGCACCTTAACAAGCTCTCTTTCCACCTCGCATGGGTTGTTGTTGGGAAATTTTGCTTTGATCCAATCTTCAGCAGTAATAGCTTTGGCGAGAACTTCGTTAGCCGAAGCCTCAGTGCCACGAAACTTTCTTACTGCGACCACAGCAGGGCCAAGTATTCCACGATACTCTCTTCGCTGCGCGTCTGTTACTTGTACTGCCACTTGTAATCCCTACTAACACAATGCAAATGCCTATGAGCGCTGCGAAGCACCGCCCCCAACTGTTATGGCAGATTATCGGTTTTATGTGACTTATGGGAGTATCTGTTGTTTCGCGGGGTTATGGGTGTTTTGGTGGAAGCGCTACTGTGTTTTCTTCTCCCTGGTGCCCCCTAATACTGATATCGCACATCGTTCGGCGGTGCATGTGGCGTGTACGCCAGTGTGCACAAGCAGATTCGTGAGGCTCTCTAGGAATTGATCTGGCAATACCAGAGAGCATGAGAAGCCTTAGTCGAAACTCTTCAGTGGGTGCTGGTACGCCTGCTGGACCTGCTGCAGCTACCTGAAGTTGTTGAGGAATAAGAGGCACAACGTAGCGTTCCTTTACATGCCTGGACGATTCAGGCATTCTGTTATAGCTGTTTGAAAATAGATAATTATCACTCCGGGGGGCACTACGCTCCCCATATTTATTTTTGGTTAGAAAATGAGCATATCGATCTCCTTTCGCCCTAAACTTATTGACACCCTGAAGGGCTATTCTCGCCAAGCATTCATGGGTGATCTCACGGCGGGTCTTACGGTCGGTATTGTCGCCCTTCCTCTTGCCATGGCATTTGCTATCGCCTCGGGAGCGAAGCCGGAGGCTGGAATCTTCACCGCAGTTATCGCGGGATTTATTATCTCTGCTCTCGGCGGGACCTCTGTTTCGATCGGTGGTCCAACCGGCGCCTTTATCGTCATTCTTTCCGGCATTGCGGCACAATATGGCGTTGGCAACCTGGCGATCTGTACGGTCATGGCAGGAGTGATACTGCTTCTCATGGGGATTACGCGAATGGGGACGATGATTAAGTTCATCCCGTACCCCGTCACCATGGGATTTACCTCCGGGATCGCTGTCCTGATCTTTAGTACGCAGATTTGTGATTTTCTTGGTCTCCAAGTTGATAAAGTGCCCTCGGACTTCTTTGATAAGATGACGGTTCTCATAGAGAATATTGGCACGGTTCAATGGCCAACTGCGGCTCTCGCCGCCGTCTCGCTGGCGATAATCCTCTGCTGGCCGAAAAAGTTCCAGCGACGGGTACCGGGATCGATCATTGCACTCACTCTTGGCACCGTTGCGGTTGCGTTGCTTCATCTTCCTGTGGAGACTATCGGCAGTAAATTTGGTGGTATTCCACAGGGACTTCCGTTTCCGATTATACCCGTAATTTCTTGGGACATTATCCAACACCTCTTTAAGCCGGCAATGACTATTGCCATGCTGGCGGCGATAGAGTCATTGCTCTGTGCGGTCGTGGCCGATGGTATGACCGATGATCGCCATGACTCTAATCAGGAGCTCATGGCGCAAGGCATCGCCAATATCGTTTGTCCGCTCTTTGGCGGTATCGCCGCCACCGGCGCCATCGCGCGCACGGCGACCAATGTAAAGAGTGGTGCACGCACGCCGATTGCGGGGTGCATCCATGCGATCACTCTGCTGATCATTATTCTTGTGGCGGCGCCATTGGCTAAGTTTATTCCGCTGGCGACGCTCAGTGCGGTTTTAATCAATGTAGCCTTGCACATGGGCGAGTGGCACAACTTTGGACGGCTCTCCAAGTGGCCGATCTGTGACAGTACCGTATTTATGGCGGCGTTCGGCCTTACCGTGGCCGTCGATCTCACGGTTGCGGTGGAGATTGGAATGGTGCTTGCCGCGATTCTCTTTATTAAACGCTCCTCTGAGACAACCGAGATTATGGCCGTGGATGAGAGCACGGATACCGAGGGCTCACACCACTCGCTCGTTGGAAAGGAGGTACCCGAGGGCGTCATGGTTTACCGAATGATGGGAGCATTTTTCTTTGGCGCGGTTGATAAGCTTGAAAGCGTGCTTAATCGTGAAAAACAGGACCCCGAAATACTTATTTTGCGGATGCGCAAAGTAATGGCGATGGATGCCACCGGCCTTAACGCCCTCGAAGATCTGTACGAGAAGTTGCAGGGTAAAGGCAAGCATCTTCTGTTGAGTGCGCCGCATAAGAATCCACTCGCTGTTATGGAGAAGGCTGGGTTTCTCGATCGTCTTGGTCGAGAGAACGTCTGCCCTCACATTGATGCGACGCTCGATCGCGCACGTGAGATCCTGGGGTTACCTCCTGCGGTAAATTTGGATCCGCACGATGCCGAGCGTCGCAGGCTTAGTTTGGTGCGCAGCGAGCTTGTTAATGCTCTTGCCCGAGTTGATAAGGCGCTGAGAGGAGATAGTCTGACACCAGCAGATCCTGTAGCGGAAGATGAAAAGCCTGCTGGCGTTGCTTAAATTGTAACTAGAGCCTGTCCGGAAAGACCCTGTTTTCGAAAAGCTACTTTCCTTGAGGTGAAAATAGGCAAGAAATTAATAAAATCACCCGCGACGGGACGAAACAGACGGCAGCGGAAGCCGTCGCGGTCAGTTTTTCAAGTGAATGGATACACGACCGCCGTAAGTCAGCGAAGTTAGTTTAA
>CAIXSY010000182.1 GCA_903922175.1 uncultured delta proteobacterium
TATGAGCAACCGATTATGGCGCCGCACACGCCGAAGAAGCATGGGCGCAGGATATTCTGCATAGCTGCAACAAAGCAGCTACGGATAGCACTTATTAAGGAATTTAAAGAGTTTTGTGCCAAGTGCCGCGAGTGCTACCGGCGCTGGAAGCTTGGGGATTACCTTGTGCAGTGGCCGCCGGGAGCTTTCTTGCCGCCGCTTCCGCCGCTGGCTAATGCGGTGGAGTTTTCGTAGCGCCGTTCTCCTTCGCCAGCCCAGTGTTTTCAGATAGTCGTCTCTTCTACATGTTGTAGTGCAGCCGAAGTCTGTGCAGCGCCTTAGATTATCGAATAATTCGCTCCGTCGTGACTAGTTGTGGTGCACTAAAACTATCCTTCCCCCTTCAGAACAGAAGAAAGCTAGCTCCTTAGAAGCTTGTCAGCTTGAGGAAGAGGCGATTGGTCAACTGAATTTCTGTAGGCGTCTTAAGTTACGTACTACCAAGTTCTGCTGGGGTGGAGGACAGTGGTGGGATCGCCGCTTGACCGTGTCGTACACAACTATTGACAGTATCTCGTTCTGCTGGCTGGGTTACGTACTACCAAGTTCTGCTGGGCAAGTGCAAGCACAAAATTACCTATGAAATCAGCCTAATATCCTATTTCGGGTCTGGACAGTACATTTTTACTACATGACCACAAAGGAAACTTTTTGTTGTTTTCTCCGAACAAAAGGATGTGGCAAACAATTCAAAGAAAGACCAGTGTGATTCATCTCAATCGTCGAGAGGCCGGACTCTCTTTGGCATCGTACAAGAAAATAGGGACGATCCCTATTGAAAAAGGGATCGTCCCTATTATTCACACACTTAATGAGTATCAACTACGAAGACAAGGCCAGTTCCTGGCCGGGGAAAAAAAGCTGCGCAGCTGCAAAATACCGATTGCCGGCCAGGAACTAAATCAGCCCCTTCCCTTTCAGCACTGTAATCGCCCACTGTTGCAGCTCGTCCGGCGGCTCATCCGAGGCGAAGGGAAAGGTCTCGCCATCAGCCCACCTGGCGACTCCTTTGTAGCCATCGGCGCTCGTTTCCAGAGAAACGATCACGGCCTCTTCGCCGATTCCGAGCGAACCAAGCAAGATATCCTGGGCGCGGTTTTCTTCTTTGAGAAATTCCTCGACCATGGCTTCGCTATTTTCTCATGAGTAGGCTCAGCGCACACGGCGAACTCAGCCGTCTAACGTACCCGGCTAAAGACAACAGAAGCATTCGTTCCACCAAATCCAAAGGAGTTGGACATCGCCACCTTGACCTCGGCCTTGCGCGCCGTATTGGCGACATAATCAAGATCGCAGCCCTCCTGCGGATTATCGAGGTTGATCGTCGGCGGCACGATATTATCGCGAATCGCCAAGACAGAGAACGCCGCCTCAATCGCTCCGGCAGCACCGAGTAGATGTCCCGTCATCGACTTGGTCGAACTCACGAGCAACCCCTCTTTCGCGTAACCACCAAAGACAGACTTAATCGCCGCCGATTCGCTTGAGTCATTGGCTGGCGTGGACGTGCCGTGTGCATTGACATAGGTCACGTCATCGGGCCGAAGTCCAGCGCTCTTGATTGCATCGCTCATACAGGCAACTGCGCCGGCCCCATCTGGGCAGGGCGAAGTAATGTGGTACGCGTCGCAAGACGTGCCATAGCCGATGACTTCTGCATAGATCTTCGCCCCACGCGCCTTGGCCGAGTCGAGACTTTCAAGGGTCAGCACGACTGCGCCCTCGCCCATGACGAAACCGTCGCGATCTCTGTCAAAGGGACGCGAGGCCTTCTCCGGCGCGTCATTACGAGTCGAGAGCGCCTTGAGCGCACAGAAACCACCGATACCCACCGGCGTTATCGCCGCCTCGGCACCACCCGTGACCATCACATCCTGCACCCCCTCGGCGATCATGCGGCAAGATTCGCCGATAGCATGCGTCGCCGAAGTACACGCGCTGGTAATGGTAAAATTGATCCCCTGTAAACCGAAACGGATGGCGATATTGCCAGGCCCAAGGTTGCTGATCATCGCCGGGATAAGAAACGGTGATATCTTACGTGGTCCGCCCTCAAGATAGGCCTGATGATACTTTTCGAGGACCGAAATGCCACCGATGCCGATGCCGAGAATACAACCTATGCGGCGCTTATCATACGACGAACTTCCAAGGCTAGAATCATCCCAAGCCTCCTGTGCGGCAGCGATGGCGAACTGGGAGAAGAGATCGTGCTTCTTAACCTCTTTGGGTTCTAGAAAGCTCTCAGGGGTAAACCCCTTAACTTCGGCTGCTATGTGCGTAGCAAAGGCCGAGGCGTCAAAACGGGTAATCTGGCCCACCCCTGACTTGCCAGCCTTCGCAGCGTCCCATGTGATCTGGGTGTTATTACCAAGGGGGGATAGAATGCCAAGTCCGGTGACCACTACTCTTCTTTTTGTCATGGGGCCCACACTACTAAAATTACCAACTATTTAGAACAACTTTCCAGATTTACTCAAACAAGTCAATAAGATAGCGAAAATAGTTCCACCAAAACCATAGGCAAAGCCCTATTGAATTAGGGGGCTACGAAGAGACCTCCCCTCAAATGTAAGAATATTTTGCTACTTACCGGAAACTCTAGGCGATTTTCCTCGAAGAATAAGCAGAGGCAATTGCAGGGTCTCTACAATGTCCTGCGTTGAACATTTTAAACAAAGGAAGAAACAATGGATGAATTACAGGGGCTCTACACTAATACAGGTGAAACTCTTTCGAAATTGCTTGAAGCACGTGACGATTCGTATGCGGCTGCCCTAGGTGACGTTGGTAACGCCCTGGCTAAGACCAACAAGGACCTACTCGCCGCAGGGGCTGCCGAACGGAACTCAGACCCTCTACGAAAGCTCGCCATCAAATATGGCGTAATCGAGGAGAACTACAAGGGACAGGTCACCAACGAATCTGTCGTCATGGCGATTAAGGATGATCATGATCAACGCAGCCGAGTACTCGCGATGATCAGCAATGTTATGGACTCTGCCGACCGCGCCCTGCGCGCGATTATTGATAAGATCGGAAGGTAACGTAACCATCTCGTCTCTCGTCCTCGACCCGCTAGAACGACGCATTTACCGCAAAAAGTGGATTCACGGCTAGTTCTAGAGCGCATCAGATAGCAGCGGCAATTTAATAGCCTTACCAAACAGGTTGGAGAGGTAATTGACGCGCTCAAGGTATTCCTCGATCTCGGGGATACTGCGATCAAGACGACGAATGAGAAAGTTAATCTTGCGCTCCGAAAGTTTGATTCCCCGTTGGCGCGCCATGAGATCGACTAACGACGAGAGGTATTCAGACGAAGGTGGCTTAAGGGCATGTCCGTGGCCGGGTAGCAACCGGCTGCGGATGTGCTCATCAAAGGAGTACTCCGCAAGATCACGCGAACTGAAGATAACGACCCCCGCTCCAGCTTTACGCGCGCTCTCGATAAACGAGACAAAGGGGCCCGACTCCCCCGCCACCAGCGCACTAAAGTAGTCCTGCGCGTCGTCAATAATGAAGAGGTGACTGCTCTCGATAGCGATCTCTTGGCTCATCCGCGCGCCAAGCTCGCGTCCCTCAATTAGGCGCGGATATAATCCCCGCCGCGCGCATAGATCGGCTAGCTTGATTGAGAGATGTGTCTTGCCGCTACGCGGCGACCCGTAAACAAAGAGGATTTTAAAACCAGAGAGCTCAAGCTGCGCCTCAAAAAATGAGACCACCGCCGCTACGCCATCGTGCAGCAGAAAGTTCTCAGGCGCATAGGAGAGTCGCTGTGCAATATTGAGAGGGATCTGGTCCATGCACTATGCAGCCTAGCATCCGGCAAATGAAAAGTCTTCCGCGTCGGCCACTCGGCAACATAGGTGCGCACCAAGCTTCGAGAACTTGGCCTCCAGATACTCATATCCACGCCGAATATGTTGTGGCTCGAAGATATGGGTTACCCCTTCAGCCGCCACTCCGCCGATGACGAGTGCTGCCGCAGCGCGAATATCAAATGCCTCAACGGGAGCACCGGTCAGACGTTCGACACCATGGATAATCGCCGTTCGTTCGCTGACCTCAATCTTAGCCCCCATACGGCACAGCTCCGAGGCGTGCCCAAAGCGCCCCTCGAAGATATTCTCCTCAATCCTGCTTGTGCCTTCAGCGAGACTTAATGTTGCCATAAGCGGAGCCTGAAGATCGGTTGCCAATCCCGGAAACGGTGCCGTTGAGACCGACACAGCTTTGAGCGTCCCGCGAGAAGCTACGCTTACATAATCATCGCCGCATTCAACACTTAGCCCCATATCTGCTAAGACGTCTAAAAAGCCACCAAGGTGCGCCGGGTTGATCCCCTGGGCTTTGACCGACCCACGCGTTGCAGCTGCGGCCAATAGATACGTGCCGGCCTCAATGCGATCTCCCAAAACTCGCACATGCGCACCACCGAGCGATTCCTTGCCAAAAATAGTGATCGAGGAGGTCCCCGCTCCTTCGACGTGGCCACCCATGGAATTAATCAGGTCGGCTAATGCCACGACCTCCGGCTCACGCGCCGCGCCTTCTATGGTGGTGATACCACGGGTCAGCGCTGCAGCCATAATTACTTGATGCGTTGCGCCAACCGACGGAGAGCGAAGCTGAATGCGTGCCGGGCGCAGTCCATCCGGTGCCGTTGCATAAACCACACCATGCTTAACCTTAATATCAGCTCCCATCTGGGAAAGCGCGGCAACGTGCATATCAACCGGTCGTGCACCGATGATGTCGCCGCCGGGAAGGGCAACTCGCGCGGCACCACCACGTGCGAGCAGTGGTCCAAGAACCCAAAATGATGCGCGCAGCGCCTTGACCAGACTATAGCTAGCTTCGGTTGCCACCAATTCTGGGACGGAAACTTTAAGTGTGCCCGGAACATATTCAACCCGAGCGCCGAACTGTTCAAGCAGATGCACCGTAAGATTGATATCTTCAAGGTTAGGAACGTTATCGTATTGAATCTGTTCCGCTGTCAGGATCGAGGCCATCAACATCGGCAGCGCGCCGTTCTTTGCGCCGCCCACGGTGACCGTACCAGAGAGCGGCGAGCCGCCAATTACTTCAATAAATTCAGACATTTGAATGTGTTAGATAAAATCCAGGAGATATTTCTGCAACTTGGTCTGAGATTAAATGGTTTGCTGCAACTAGTCAAAACTATAATTCATCCATAATGCTGGTTAGACTGTAAAGAGACTGCGGATATTCAAAAGCAGCACACCAAAGATTCGTGCAGTTAGAGCCCTGACTAGACTCGTTGACTGCGCTAACCTTGAGCACGATGAAATTCGCCCTTAATTATTCGACTCCCGCCGCAAAACTTCTTCTGCAGAAGAAGATTACCCTCGATCTGTTCAAGTGCACAGACTGGGATGACATGGTGGCGTCGGCCCTGGCGCTACTCCCCTCATACGTGCACTTTCCCCTTAATGTCGGACAGGGAGATATCGGCGATCTTGATCGAGCGGCTGACTTTGCCAAACGCACCGGCACCTCGCTCTTCAATACCCACTGTCGTCCTGGTATCGCGGGAGACCCATTCCAAGATGTGATACGAGATCTCAACCTGGTCAGCGCTCGCTTTGGGGCAGATTGCGTCACCACCGAGAATCTCCCCTACCCTATGGGTTCTCACCCTTGGGCGGTGGAAGGCATTATGCCAGAATTTCTCCACCGCGTACTTTGCGCCACTGGTTGCGGACTGCTCCTCGATCTTGCGCACGCACGCATGGCCGCTGAAGGCCTTGGCTTGGATCCCTTTAAATACATCAGCCAGCTTCCCGTTACGCAACTACGAGAGCTACACGTAGTCGGTGTTGGGCGAGATCCAGCTGGTCTTCCCCTCGATCACTCTCCGATGAGTGACCTCGACTGGGGGTTGTTTGACTGGGCACTCTCTGAAATCAGCTCTGGACAGTGGCGCACACCAGAGATTGTCTCATGCGAGTACGGCGGCGAAGGCGAGATCTTTCGTAAACGCAGCGACCCGCTTGTGATCGAATCTCAGATCCCGCGGATGTATCATGCGGTGCGGGACACCCGAGAAAAGATGGGGTTAATGCCAGATGGAACCGAAGCCGCTGAGCGATAACTCTATTCCCTTTCTCATTCTCTAGTTCTTTCTCTAAGACTAAGAACTAGAGAGGCGCTGCCTCAGACCGACGAGTGTTGATCTGTAATCTGCTTTCAGGGATCCGCTTTCAGAGATCTGCTGACTGCATCTGATGCAGCTGCAGCTTTCGGCCGCAGCCCATCGCGCCAAGGGTACTCTAAGATCCTGCTGAATCGGGTAGGAAGAGTGATGGCTAATTTAGAAACTTCTTGCCCATTTGTTGCACAAAAGCAGTCGAACAAATAAGCGGGCAAGAAGTTTCTACCCCCGGCCCTTCGACTCACTCCGTTCGCTCAGGGTTTAACCTGTCATGAGCGAGCGCAAGCGAGTCGAATGAAGGGATAACATAGCCA
>CAIXSY010000183.1 GCA_903922175.1 uncultured delta proteobacterium
CCTAAGCCAGAGCGCTGTCGCCATAAGTTCGCTTGACCGTCTGGCGGCTAATCTCTTTTGCCTAATCCGGAGTATGGCCTGAGGGCCAAGGGCTCATAGTGCTTTAAGATTATGCTGAATCGGGTAGTCGGCATGAATAATGTCTAATTTAGAAGATCACTATGACAATGCAACTCATCTAGTACACGTTTCAAGGGTCAAGGAATCTAGTTACCTTTTTTCTTTTCTTCCCGCATCCGACGAGCGCTGCCAACTAAGACGCTTAGGCTATCAATAACTTTATCGAGCGTCTTCACCTCGCTCAAAAGGTCCTCAGACGACGCTGCCGACTCCTCTGAAAGGGCGGCATTTTGCTGCGTAACCTTGTCAAGCTCATTGACCGCGATGCGAATCTCACCCAACGCCGTGCTCTGCTCCTTACTGCCGCGAGCAATCTGTGCAACAAGCTCGGCCGCTTTGCCCGCATTAGTGCGAATGGTCTGGAGCGAATGCTCAACCTCATGCGAAACACGCACACCATTGACCGCGTGCTCAGCCGAACGCTTAATCTTGAGTGCTGTGTCTCTCGCCGCCTGTGCGCTGCGCTGCGCCAAGCTGCGCACCTCTTCCGCTACAACGGCAAACCCGGATCCCGCTTCTCCCGCTCGCGCCGCTTCAACCGCAGCATTGAGTGCCAATAGGTTCGTCTGGAAGGCGATCTCGTCAATATTCTTGATAATCTCGGCAGTCTCATCGGCGGAGCGCTTTATCGTGTCCATCGCCTCCTTCATCCGCACCATGCAGGCGGTGCCGGTCTCTGAAGCCTGTCGAACCCCTGCGGAAAGTTCATCCGCCTGCTGGGCATGAGAGGTGTTATGTTCAACCGTGGTGCAGACCTGCTCGAGAGCTGCCGCGGTTTCTTCTAGCGATGCCGCTTGCTCACTGGCACCTTGGGCAAGAGATGAACTACTCATCGTTAGCTGTTGTCCTGCGCGAAGAACGGAAGCACTCGAATTACCCAAATCTCCAACGGCCCCGGACACCGTCGCCATAAAACGACGTAGTGGCTGATCAACGAAGAGAAAGGCGATGACAAAGCAGACGAGCAGGATTCCCAATCCCCAAAGGGCGATATTAAGTCGAGTGGCTGCAACCCCGTCTTGCAGGGGCTTTAAGTCCGAGATGATCTGAAACATGCCATGCAGCTTCCCGTCTTTCCAGTTCTCCATCTGGAAACCCAAAACGTCCTTGCCGTTATGCCAAGGGCTGTTTTTGGGGTCGCCGTGACAGTTAAGACAGCCATCTTTTTCTTTGAGAATCACCGGGCGCATCAGAGTAAATGTCTTTGCCTGAGTATCGACATCCATTAGTTCCGTGAGCTCTCTCTCCTGCTCGAAACGCTGCAGGAATGTCAGGTCTTTTTCATTGGGGGAATGGTCTTTATTGCGTGGATCAACAGCAACAACGCGAAAGTTATAGTGTTCCTTTTCTGAGTCTGCTTGACCGACCTGCATCGAGGCGAAGATTGGCACAACTTTCAAGACGCGCAACTTATCTTCTTTGGCTAGCTCACCATTGGGGTACTGCGCCACCATCTTTTCGATCATTGAGCCGAGCATATCTTGTGTCGCCACATAGGTGCGTGTCGCCTCTAGACGGGAGAGAATGGCGCTGCTTTTTTCGTGGAGGGCCGCATAACCATTCTCTGCAGTGCGGATGCCAGCAACGATACAGGCACCAATCGTACAGATCGCACAAGCAAGAAACACCGTAATTAAGACACGCACCCGAAAGCTCATGGAATTCCTCGGTTAAAAAAGATCTTAAATATAAATCGGCTTAAACCCAGATCCGCTAAATTGTTATATGGCCCACCGCTCGATAAAACACAGTGTTTTATGCTACTAACAGATGATCTTGACGAGTAGAAACCACAATAACTGCTCAATAACCCCGGGTGACCCGTGCACATGCACGTCAAGATTGCGTCTGGTATAGAAGCGGTGTCCGTAAATTCGCAAGAAACTGGGTAGGCGCAGCAGTCTGCAACCGGCTTACGGCTAACGGCAACGGAGAACAGAAACAGCCAACGGACACAGTCGCCGCAGCGGCTGCGAACAGGCCCTGTAGGCTACCCCCAATGCCACTTAGCAACTTTATTTATTGATGGGCCCTTACCGTAACCACGGTAATTAAGTTAACATGCACGAAACTACGCATGGCTGAGACAGCCCGATTTATGGAGGTGCTATGCCCTTATTAATTCTAATCATCCTTCTATTAATCCTCGCGTTTTTTGTGACCTTTTTTTGGTTAGTCGTGCGCGTCTCGTCTTTAAGCAGCAAAGTGGCAGCTATCGAGGGGCGACTGCGTGAATTCAGCGACAACTTCTCGGTTCGTTGCCTACAACGTAGAGTTGACGCGCTAGAAAGTGCAACACTTCAACCAGCACAGCCGCAGACCGTTGCGGGGAAACAGGCAGATGTCGAGTCCGTCATACCTAAAGCGGCACCGATTGCCCTAGAAAGTCCTCCCCTCGCCTCACTCTCGCGAACCAAATCCGTCTCCGAAGTAACTCCACCCTCAGCGCAGCCAGAATACAAACTTGCTCCACTTGAGGCTCCCCCCGCCGCCGAGAAGGCCGCCATCGAGGAGCCTCCCCGACAAGCCCCAGCTCCATCTATTAATTGGGAACGCTTCTTTGGCGCCAACCTCTTCGCCTGGGTCGGCGCTCTAGCTCTATTTCTAGGAGTGGCCTTCTTTATCAAATATGCCTTTGAGCGTAACCTAATCCCAGCCGAAGTGCGCATCGCCTTAGGCTTCCTACTCGGTATCGGACTTCTTGCCGGTGGCTTACTGGTGAAGAAAGCTGACTACGTAATCCTGCGCCAGACACTGTGCGGTGCCGGCGTTTTGATCCTCTATGGGGTAAGTTTTGCCTCGCATGCCCTGTACCATTTCATCGGACGAGGACCTACCTTTGGGCTGATGATCGTGATCACCATAGCGGCCTTCCTTTTAGCGGATCGTTTGTCGGCCATGGCCGTAGCCGTACTCGGATTACTCGGCGGATTTTTGGCACCACTACTTCTCAGCAGCGGCATCGATCAAGCGCTTGGGCTTTTTAGCTACGTAGCGCTGCTCGATATCGGACTCTGCACCCTCGCCCTGAAGCACGGGCAGAAGTGGCATCCACTGGCGCTTCTAGGGGTGCTGGCTACGTTGGTTATGCAGGTCGGCTGGGCAGTGAAATTTTTCGAATGGGCCAAAATCCCAACCCTCGTCCTTGTGCTTCTCGCCTTCGGTTTACTCTCCACCATCCTGGCTGGCGCGGCAAAGCGTTTTGGTCAATGGGGAAGAGATCTCATCTGGGCTACCTATCTTCCCGTGTTAAGCGCATTCTTCTTTTCGTACCATCTTATCGAATCATTCCGTCCAGGTACATCACCGGCATGGTTATTCGCTCTAATCTTCGGCACGGATCTATGCGTTCTAGCCGCCGCCAAGCTCAACCCACAGATCTATCAGCGACAGTGGGCGGCAGGGCTGCTTGCCTTTCTCGGCCTTGGCGCCTGGATGTTGCATGCACTCGAGACTGAAAACATGTATTGGGCGATAGGTGCAAGCTTCCTCTTCGGCTGCTTGCATACGCTATTTCCCATACTAAACCCTGCCCCACCGGAACTTCCGCCAAAGCCGTGGGCGCACTATTTCCCGGCCGCCGCCCTGCTCTTGCTTCTTGCGGTCCTGCTCCAAGAGCACACCCTGGTATGGCTCTTCTGGCCGGTCGTGGCCTGTGTCGGAGGGTTGGCCGTCGTCCTCGCCCTCGTGAGCGGCTCTCTCGGGGCGCTCGTTGCCAGCATAGTCATCACGGGGATAATTTGTGTAGCCTGGCTGGCTCTGCTGCCGACAGAGGTCGACATCTTACCCTCGTTTCTAGCTGTGGTTATCTTCTTCGCCCTATTCTTCTTCGGCATCGGAGTGATCCTCCTGCGCCACAAAAAATTTCAATCGCTTAGCTCATCAACAGTCGGCTCACCGCTGGCGATGCGCCGATTGCCGGCTCTCGCTGCCGCATTCCCCTACCTGCTTCTCATTCTGGCAGCGATTAAGCTTCCCTTGGTCGACCCAACGCCTCTGTATGGAGTGGCCATGCTACTCGCCGTTTTAATCACCGGCTTAAGTTATTTCAGCCGCGATCAGTGGCTAGCTCCAGCATTCTTCCTCTGCACACTGCTTCTACAGTACACCTGGTATGCGGCTCATTTTAGCGTGGGAAGCCCATCGGCTGGGCTTCTATGGAGTGTGGTCTGGTATGCCTTTTTTAGCATTGTACCGCTTTTGCGCCCGGCGATCTCACGCAGCATGCCGCTCTTATGGAAGGTATCGGCGCTATCCGGTCCGCTACATTTTTTCCTCATATACAAGATCATTACCCTCGCTTGGCCGAACGACGTCATGGGACTACTTCCAGCGCTCATGGCCTTGCCGCCTTTGGGGCTCCTCTATATGGCTGCAAGCGCCATCCCCTTTGAGCCAGCTGAGCGCCGCGCCGCCTACGCCTGGTTCGGTGGCAGCGCGTTATTCTTCATCACGCTCGTCTTCCCCATTCAGTTCGATCGCCAGTGGCTTACCGTCTCCTGGGCGCTTGAAGGGTTTGCTCTCGTTTGGCTCTATCGGCGTGTGCCGCATGAGGGTCTAAAGCTGATGGCTGTGTCACTCCTCTTGGTCACCTTTATCCGTCTTGGGCTTAATCAAGAGATCCTTACCTATTATCCACGGAACTTGACGTCGCTTCCGATTCTAAATTGGATGCTCTACGCCTATGGAACGGCGATCGTCTGCTTGGCTCTGAGCGCCCGCTCTCTTACTCCGCCCGAGGGGTTGGTGCTTAACAAAAATGTGCAGCCTCTGCTCTACGCCTTGGCTGTGATTTTAGCCTTTATGCTGCTCAACATCGAGATCGCCGACTTCTTCTCCAGTGGTACAGGCTTAACTTTTGATTCACGCGGCAGCTTGGCTCAGGGCATGACCTATTCCATTAGCTGGGCGCTCTTTGCCCTGGGGCTCATCGCTACCGGAGTCGCAAAGCGCATCGCTGCAGCGCGCTACGCCGGAATGGCGCTTATGCTCGTGACCCTCATGAGACTATTTTTTCACGACCTGGTGCGCCTCGGAGCACTCTACCGTATCGGCGCGTTTATGATCGTGGCCATAATATCGATCGCGGCCTCAACGCTATATCAACGCTTCTTTGCCGCTTCAAATGATGATAAAAGATAAGGAGCTACGTATGTCCCAGCCATTGCGCCAATGTCTTCTGCTCAGCATCCTACTCATGCTGCCCACGCTCACCTACGCCACTCCCGCGCTTGAGGACTGGCGCTATGTGCAGCGTATCCGTCCCACCACTTCGGGGCTGATTAAGATCCCCTTACCGCTTGAGACGAGCGACACTGCCCAAGCCGACCTCGCCGACCTACGCATTCTTGATGCATCAGGCTCTGAGGTTCCGTATGCGATAGAAGATCAGCAACCGCCAACGCCCGAAGTTCGTGCTCCTGCCTCATTCAGCGTTAGTGCCTCCGCCCAAAAAACGGAAGCACTCGTGCAGACGGGCAGCGATAGAGCGATCGAGGGACTTGAGCTTCTCACCCCTGCAAGTCAATTCGTCAAGTCGGTTCGAGTGGAAGGGTCCGTGGATGGCGGCACCTGGGAAACCCTGATTGAAGATCGCCAGATCTACCGCCAGAACGGGCAATCCGAAAACTTATTTATCGCCCTTACACCAAAGCCGAGGCAGGCGCTGCGAGTCCTGCTCGATGACCAACGCAGCCCACCGATAGCTGTCTCGGGGATTAGACTGCACCTCGCCGCTATCGAAGAAGCCCCCCTCGAACTCCCCATAACACTGAGCAGTACCAGACACGAGTCCCGAGAATCGAAGCTCACACTTACCCTTCCAGCGGCCCACATAAAACTTGCCGGGCTACGCTTTGATATTGAGGATCAACTCTTTTCACGAGACGTTTCCCTCTTTGGTATTGTGCAACATACCGAAGCCGGACGACAGAGCGAAATAGCAGTCCGTATCGGAAGCGGCAGGATTTTCAGAGCCGCCGCAGGCTCGATGGAACTCCGTGAAGATCTCACCCTAAACCTAAATGCCCTGCCATCAAGTCGCACTCTGCAGCTAAGAATCGCCAATGGAGACAGCCCGCCGCTGCATATTAGCGGGGCACGCGCCCTCTACCGGCCGCGCTACGTGATCCTTCGCGCTCAAGGCGCTTTCGACTATCAGGTATACTCTGGGAATCAACGCTGCCCCGCTCCGCACTATGACATCGCCTCGATTACCAGCACTCAACCTGAAATGACCATTGGCGCTGTGGATGTTTTCCCACGCACGCAAAATGCAAGCTACCGCGCGCCTAACGAGGTGCCTATCGTTCAAGAGGCTGGCGCTGCGATCGACATCTCGGGATGGCGCTATCGAAAAGCGCTTCTGGTAGCAGCCGCCGGAGCGCAGCGTGTCCAGCTCGATCCCGAGATCCTGGCGCACACCACCAATGGGCTCCCCGATCTGCGCCTCGTACGCCAAAGCTCACAGGTACCCTACATTATCGAGCGTACGGCAGATGAGCAGCCGCTGCCACTTTCAATCACTCTTATCAAAGACGTCCCCTCGCCACGAATTAGTCGTTGGTCGATAAAACTACCCTATAGCGGCGTGCCACTTGCGCATCTTCAGTGCCGTGTATCAACCAAGCTCTTCGAACGCTCGCTTGAACTCTATGAAAACGTCTATTCTAGGGAGTACGGCACGCAGCGCCGCTTTCTTGGACACGGCAGCTGGCGCAGCAACGGAAGCGCCGTCGCGGACACGACCACACTCCACAATATCGAACTGACAGGCCGCCCTCATGGCAACGCTTTGTACCTAGAGACTGACAACGCCGATAATGCCGCAATCGAAATTAGCACAGTGGAAGGCCGCTACCGCGCGCCCGAGCTGCTATTTGTCTCACCCACTGCGGAAAGTCTCTACCTGTATTATGGCAATCCAGCTGCGGCAGCCCCGCGCTATGACCTGAGCCTCGTTAGGGATAGCCTGCGCTCAGCTTTAGCTGAGAAAGGATCTCTTGGCCCCGAGGAGGACCTAAACCAAGGCACAGCAGCCGAGACCTGGATCTCTGCTGAGCCTGCCGGGCTCATCTTCTGGGGAGCCTTGGTGCTCGTTGTCATTGTCTTACTGCTCGTGATCGCCAAGCTGCTGCCGCAGAGTAAGTGAGAAGGTCCCGTCCGGAGATAAATATTCACTTCAGAAGGCTATGGTACTATGGGACGGGACCTATGCTGCTGTCAGCTTTCTGCAGTCTGCAGTCTGCAGTCTGCTTACTGCTACAGAAATCTGCTGCCGGGAGCTGCAGCTGCATCGGATGCAGTCAGCAGAAAGCTGACAACAGATCTCTCTCGGCTCGGCGAAAGCCGAGACGGGTACCTTTGTGTCCTCAGCGATAGAAAATTAATCTGAATCATACCAGCATGTTACATTTAGAACTGGTAACTTCTCAATAACCCGGGGCAAAAAAACTTGATCCTAGTCCTGGTCTTGGTTCTGGCCTGCGGTGAGCTTGTCGAACTGTCTTAAGTCCACGTCATGTACTTGGTCGAAATTATTTACCAAATACTATGCTACATTATTTTACGTACCATACATAACTATGGATATAGAGCTTGGGGCGGTAACGCTAGATTTGCAAATGAACTAAGCAACACCTGTTGTGCATAGTTTAGCCTGGAATCGATTCTTAAGCTATCCCGCCCGATTCCAAGATTGAAGATTACTACCCCGCGTACCC
>CAIXSY010000184.1 GCA_903922175.1 uncultured delta proteobacterium
CCTCTCCTTTTCCATAGACGAAAAGACATTTGCAGAATTAGAGGAGGTTAAAGCACTGCTTTCTTCAAGCTTACCCCAAGGCGTAAGCCTTTTTCGGGCATAACCTTGAAATTGGCCACGTATGCTACTCTACTATTTCACTTATTTCTCCAGTCCTATCGCGCTTTCGCTATTTCCGGACAGGCTCTAGGTAGAGGACTGTCGTTATGCGAAGCATAACGACCTAAATCCCCAGCGCCCATCCGACGACATTGACCGGGAACTGCAGCGCGCGGTACAGGGCAATCATCGGATTAAAGCGGCGGTGCTTGAAGCGTGCGTCGTAAAACGCCAGCGATTCGCGCTCAACGTAGTCCATTGGGAAGGCGGCAAACGAGGGATAAAACGAGTTCTGTACCGGCGGAACTAGGCGCACAAATTGGGTGTAGAGCACGCTGGTATAGTGACCGGCGAGGAGGTAGATCGTGCGTGGTTGACCGATCTGCTTACGCAGTTTGCGGCCATACTTAAAGGGTACGGTCTTGTCGAATATGCCGAAGAACAGCAGGGCGTTTCGTGCGTTGACATAGGAGGCGAGCTGTTTCGGATCGGTGCGAATCTGATCCTTTAACCGAGTATAGAACTCATCGGAGGTGATGTGCTCCTCGGCCATAACCCGGTCGCGATACTTCTTGATCCCCGGTTGATCTGATTTCTTGAGGATGCGCACGATGTCGGTACCACCCATAGCCATGACGTTGTATTTTAGTCGCGGGTCAACCCCCGCGGTCATTGCAACGTTAATCGCACCGCGGCTAATTCCAAAGCTGCCGAATTTTTTCTTACCATACTGCTGTTCGAAGAAATCGAGAGCGATGCGATCGCGGACGATGCCTTGGCGCATGATCTCTTCAAGCTTGTCAAAATTTTTCGGATCCTTGAAGTCGTTGACGCGGTGAACAATAGCCGTATCATAGCCGCGGTGGGCAAAGTAGTCGGCGAAGTGATCGGCGACGATGTTCTTGCCCCCGAGAAGTGGAAAGACAAAGATAAGATTCTCACTCTGTTTCGGACGTTGGTAGTAGTCGATGGTAATTAGTCCGCCACTGGTGTTGATTTGCAAGCGTCGCACGCTGAAGTCCTGATCAACGCGCGTAACCTTTTCGGTAAAGTCGCTATAGCTCCCTTTGGCGTAATATTGTTCGAGCTCGGCAGGCCGTTGCGGTGGTCCCTTGTAGTGCGCCGCCAACGGACTATACATGCAGCCTGCAAGAGGTAGGAGCGTGCAGCTGAGTGCGAAAAGGAGAAGATGAGAGATGCGTGCGGGGATCACAAAAAAACCTAACAAAACCTAAAACGGAGAGGGAAAAGGGGCTCACAAACGAGAGCTTCTTCGATCTCTTCTTTCATTGTATCATGAGAAGAGTGAGCAGATGATTGATTAAATGAGTTGCCTTGCTGAAGAGAGCCGGATTGACTAAGAATCGCCAGAAAGATCATTCATTCCACATACTATGTGGCTTTTTGTGCTGTGCTAGCGCACTTTTGGGGGGATGTTCGGTAATTGCCTCAAAAACGAAAGTACTCGGGAGCACGGACGTCTCGTTCGCTCTAGGGATAATAAAAGCGGACGAGACGTCCGCGTTCCCGGGGAAATCAATTTCGACTTTGTATCCAAAGGATTGCAGGCTTGAAGCTGCAGTGCACCGCGGCAATATGGAGGTCGGGCAAGGCAATAGCTTGCAGGGCATCGATGCTGCTCTTCAGGCCGGAGCGAGCCTCGTCGAGATCGATCTACGTATGAATCGATCGGGAACGATCTTTCTTTTTCATGATGGTCACCTTCGTCAAAAAAACTTCGCCGGTGACGCGCGCTGGTATGGAAAGAGGCCTGAGGATCTGGGTGTTATCGCGCCGGACGGGTTATGTTATCCGCAGACAAAGATCTGCGCTCCAGCTTTCGAAGAAGCGCTACAAACAATTAAGCCGTACTCGGCGGCATACCTCCTTGATATCAAGGGGGTCTCAGAAGAGATGCTGGCGAAGGTCGTTGACCAGGTACGCAAGGAATCGCAACAAGGGCAGACTATTATCCAGTGTCAGTCTCTTAAGATGCTGCGCTTTGTGCGGGGGACCTATCCGGAGTTCTCGACGCTTGCGCGCCTGTTTTTAGCAGCCGAGCTTGATCAAGCTTTGGAACTTAGCCCGACTATCGTTCAGGCAGATGCCGAGTGGCTTGAGCGCGGCCTCGTAGAACGGATTCACCAAGGCGGCGCGCGGCTTCTGGTTAAAACCGTAGATAGCGGGGCAGATAATGAGCAAGGTTGGCGGGCGCTCTCTGAAAAGGGGGTGGATATTGTTCTGACGGACAACCTTAGAAAGCTTCTAACTGCTCGCCCCTAATCGACTAACGCAGCCGGACGTAAAACGTCGACGCCAGACGTCCGGACGTCAGCGTCATCGATCCTCAGAAATTGATGTTCTTAAGCTGTTTATCTTCATATTTATATATGGAGTGAGTAGTTACGCTTACATTTCATCAGAAGCTATTGGGATTTCTCAAATTTTAAATGTACTGGGCTAGAGGCTGACGCGGGGTTTCTGGTTGTTTTTAGGATTAGGATCCATATGTAATGTTTAAGCTGTCGATGCTATGCTGACGATAGGTTAAGCTTGGGTACTGGTGTCAGGTCAAAGGTATGATCGCGCATTGACTATTGGGGGATCTTGAAACTTGGTTTCTTAATAATAGCAGCAGCATTTGATCTTGTATTGTGCACTCAGCCTGCTAACGCCCAGGACATGGAGCCTCGTGCATATTCCAATGCTCCGACGGGAACAAACTTTCTATTAGGAGGGTATTCGTACTCTCGCGGAGAGGTCTCACTCGACTCAGCCCTGCCCATTAGTGGAGTCAAGGCTAAGATCGGCACAACCTCTGTCGGTTATTCGCGCACTTTTGGGCTTTTTGGACGGTTGGCGAGCGCTGCGGCTATTGTGCCGTATATAAACGGCGACCTTAGCGGCGACGTAGGCGAGGAGCACAGAGAGATAACTCGCGACGGGGTAGGGGATATGCGCTTTCGAGCGGCTATTAATCTGCTTGGCGGCCCGGCCCTGACACCGAAGGAGTTCGCACAGAGACCGCACGACACGACGCTTGGCTTCAGCACCGTGATTGTGGCGCCTAGCGGAGAGTACAACTCGGAGCATCTGATTAACATCGGCGCCAATCGCTGGGCGTTTAAGCCGGAGATCGGCCTTTCCCAGCCGCTCGGCGATTGGTTTTTGGATGGGGCTGCAGGCGTCTGGCTCTATACGGACAATCAGAATTTCTATGGCGGGAAGCGGAGGTCTCAAGACCCCATACCGAGCTTTCAGCTGCATGGTGGCTACAATTTTTTGCCAGGCGTATGGCTTGCTGCCGACGCAACTTACTGGACCGGGGGGAAAACCTCGCTCGATGGTGTGCATGCCAATGACCTGCAGTCTAATTCGCGCTACGGACTTACCCTGTCCTTGCCGATCACGAAGAGTTACTCTTTCAAAGTCGGATGGTCGACAGGATTAACTACCCGTGTTGGCGGCGATTTCGATACCTTCTTGGCAGCGGTGCAGTATCGCTGGTTTGATACTATTTAATGGCTAGAACTCTGCGAAGCAGAGTTCTCAAAGGAGTTTCAATGTGGGCAAGTAAGCCGATCGGTTCAATTGCATGGGCGGGATTTCTTCTGCGTCTGAGCTTAGGTTTTCACATGATTCTTGCTGGGGTGTGGTCGATAGATGACTTCCAGCGCTTTAGCGCTCACATGGCACAGCTTACCGGCTTTATGGGACAGCTGACCCAGCTTTACGCAGCGGTGGCGCCATTTGTGCTCATTACGGTGGGCGGGCTTTTACTTCTAGGACTCTGGACCGTAGCGGCTGCACTTGTAGCGGTGATCTTCTTTCTTCCGATGTTTTATGGCCAGGGATTGTTCGAGTTCCCGAGCGACGTCTTGGCTAGGCGCGCAATCTATAAAGACGCCTGTATTTTATGCGCCTGCGCATCGCTTACATTCACCGGCGGCGGGATTCTCAGTTTGGATAGATTGATGAAAGCCGACAAATAGGGGCTGTCGCGGCACTGTTGGTGTAGTTGGATACCATATAATATCCCAAGGAGACTTTAGCAAGTTATTCGCCTTCTTAGTCCGGCATTTGATCGGGCTTAAAAGAATTCTCGACCGCTTCGCTATCCGCGCGCTTGTCGTGATGAGATAGCTATTGGCGCCGCTCTTCCTGCCCGAAAAAACTAGGCATCTGACCTAAAGCGTGTTAGTACGATAGCAGCCTATTTCTACAAATGTGCCTCAATTTGAAGGAGAGCAGATCATGAAACTAATTTCTAGGGTTGCACTGCTCCTGTTGGTCGTAACGCTTTGCGCCTGCGCAGTTGCGAAGCGCACCAAGTCAGTTAGCTCAGCTTTTCTGAGTGGTATCGATGTCAGCAAAAAATTAGAAAATATGCCCTTTAGTCACTCCTGGGTTTGGACTGATGTTAGCCGGGATCAATACCATGCGGTGATTATAAAGCCGGTGCGGGTCGACCTGCTAGAGGCGGATTCCTGGAAAGATAGCCGTAGTCCATTCCTAAGCTCCCCAGAGGCGTATGATGAAAAAGCGGGGGAGATCGCGAGTTATTTTCAAGAGCAGCTCGTAGAAAAAATTAAAACCTATCCCGAGACACGCTATAGCGTAACGGATGTGCCTGGGGCAGGGGTTTTAGTTGTGGAGATCGCACTTACTGAGCTGGAGTTCTCGCACCCCGGAATTAATGCCGGTGCAATTGCCGCACCGATTCCAGGCGTTTCCCAAGCACTCGCCACCATCACTGACCCGCATGCGGCATTCGCTCTTCGGCTTAGCGACAGCAAAACAGGAACGTTGATTGCGACCGTTGCTGATAGAAAATTTCCACCGATTCGAATGATTGATTTAAATAAAGCTACCGTCAGCAGTTCGGTAAGAGAGATCTGCTCAAACTGGTCAAAAGAGCTGACCTCTGCGCTAAACCAGGGGCGTCTGGGTAAAGTTGAGAGTTACGGGTTTATTAAACTACTTCCCTGGTAAAAGAGGCCGCTAGACGGCGGCGAAAGTTGAACAGAAAGACCTCTGGTACAGGGTGGCTTTAATTATCGGGGGCAGGAAACTTTTTGAGAAGATCTCCGAACTATATTATGCATGCCCCGCACAAGAAGATATATCCTGAACGACTTGCGACTTGGAGCCTCCATCTGGCTTATCAGGCTAATGAATGCACCCGACATTGCTATTCCGCTGCATTTACTTTTTGGCCGACTACGGGCTTATGTTCCGGGCTACCCTGTACCAGGGTGCTTTTATAGTTTGAGCGCTCGCCACGCACCTAGGATTCACTTAAATCAGAATTTAGGCATGGCTAAGGATTTCCCTTCGTGGAGCTTCGCGCGATCTTCGCGGACCTTCGTGTAACTTGAATTCTTTAGGTGATACGTGTGCGTTTAAATAGATGTTACGCGAAGATCCGCGAAGAGCATGCCCTCGCCTCGGTCGTGGGTACCTAGGGGCCACTCCTCTGGGGCGGGGACGGCGGGGTAAAAGAGTCACCAACACTTGAGTAGCTCTGGGAATTAGTTGCCATTGGTGTAACCATGGTCGGTTATCCAATGACATGGTGGCAATTGATGACTCCCATGCTAGTACGATTGCTGCGTCTAATCAAACCTATGGGGTCGAGTTTGCAAAAGCCGTTGGCGTCGGCGTTGGCGTTGGCGTCGTGCTTCGAAAAGGGCTGAGTAGGGTGCGGCCAACGGATTCGCCAAAGGTAAGTGTCTTTTTAACCCCTGTCTGAATGAATGAGAGTCCCGAGTTATCGGCCACAAATTTCTCGATGTCGGGAGTGATAGAGGGTGAGTCGAATGTAGCGCCGACATTCATCGGGATGGAGATCCTTCCGGCGCGTGAAAGTGCATTACCGAGGGTGTCAAATCCAAAACCTAAGGAGCGGAACGAATCCTGAAGAAAAATCACATCCGCATTTAGGTTTATCGTCTTGTCGAAACCGACAGTGCCCGTGGCGTTGATCGTGAAGCGGCTACGGCGCATGAGTAGTTTCGAAAAGGTCAGTAAGCGATCCTTTATGCTAAAAACACCTTCGGAAGCGCTGTCAGCACCACGCTCTTCAACTTTCGTAGGATTTAACACTATACCGCTGAGCGGAAGGCGCGCTACCGCTGCCAAGACTGACTCGGTTAAATTGTAATTCTTGAGAAGAGGTTCTGTGCAACGAAATTCTCCTGAGCCGCGCATGCTTCCGAGTGCATCAGCCATACTGCCATTGACCGAGGCTTTGAGCGTGGAGAGCTTTCCTGTAATATCCTCCTGTTCATTTCCCAAGGCAAGGGCAGCCACATCTGTAAAGAATAGCTCTGCCGCAGCGATCTTCCCGGCGTACGTACGCGGGCTCTCACGCTGCATACTAAATTCCCCGTTAAACGTTCCGCTGTCGAGACGTAGAGCC
This sequence comes from uncultured delta proteobacterium, assembly GCA_903922175.1. Lineage (GTDB taxonomy): Bacteria > Bdellovibrionota_C > UBA2361 > UBA2361 > CAIXSY01 > CAIXSY01. Next base: position 6,521 of record CAIXSY010000184.1, read on the forward strand.
GTGTCCTTCCAAGTGAAAGCATCTTTTGTTATCGAAAAATCAGTCGCCAGTGAGAGTGCACGGTTGAGAGTTCGAAAAGCCAATGCCGCTGTGGAAAAACGCATACGTGGGCTGGAAATAAGCATGCTGACGGTGCCACCGACATCGGCAAAGCGCCGATCGAAGGCTTCCACAACGCCACCGTTGGCACTCACCGGACCAGAAACTGAGTAGCCCCCCTTCCTTGGCACCTCAATGGTAATCGGTGCTCTCACACTGCGTATGGCCTCGACACGAACCCCGGGAGCGCGAAGCGTTAGCTGTGAGCCATTAACCATACCGACCACCTTCACATCACCGTGACTGGTGTAGCTGGCGCGAATGTCGCCGAGGGTGGCTCGCACTCGCTCAAGCTTCGTCGTGCCATCGTCGAAACCAAAGTCCTCTGCATTTAAGGTGCCGTTGATGGCGATGGCGGAGTCCGCTTTTCGATCGAGTGTTAGCAAGCCGGTGCCTTTGACCAAAGAGTAGCCAGCACCCTTGGCGCGCATAGCGAATTGCGACAGTGAGAGGCGACTACTGCCCGTTGTCCGCCCTTGGGCATATTTTAAGTTGAGCTCGTTCAAGCGGAATTCAGCTAAGCCCAAGCCCCACTCGGGGATGCTCAGATCGCGAACAGCGAACGTCCCCTTGAGAGCCCAAGCGTCGGGGAGGCTGCGAGAGAGATCGATAGAGCCTGAGACCACCCCACGAGTAAACTTGGACAGATTGAGAGAAAAGAGTGCGCTGAGCTGGCTCAGCGCGGGAATCGAGATCTGTTGCGCTTCGACACGAAGGTCGAGGGGGAAGCCTGTCGTACCTGCCTGTCCATTAAGAATAAGGCGTTGATTGTTGAGGCCCAAGGCTAGGTTGCCGAGCGTCAGCGTTCCCTCCACAAGATTGGTTTCGATGAGGCGTGCCCCGGCCGTGACGCCGATGCGGTCAATCTTACCTAGAAACTCCGCTGAGGTAAGTTTGAGAACACCAGCCTCGAAATTTACGGCGCTGCTGAACGATTCGATGGCAAGACGATGGACCCTTCCCTTAATCGGTAAGCTTAGCTCGGCCTCGTGTACGGTAAATCTTTTAAGATCAATTGAGGAAGAGTAGGGGGCTGTGCCTTGACCTGGGGCGTCAGGAGATGGGCTCGTTATCTTGGGCGACGCAGCCGCCGTGTTAGGCTGTGTTTGATTGGGCATAGCGGACTGTTCGGTCATACGAATTCCACGCAGGTCGATGCTATCGAAGACAAGTTTTCTTTCCCAAAGATCGCGACTACTCATATGCAGAATCGTGGAGGCAGCATGAAAGCGATAGGGAGATGCAGGTTGGCGAATCTCGACATCTTCGACGTGCAGGTAGAGCCGGGGGATGAGGCGGACACGCAGCGACGAAAAAGTGACCTCACCATCGATCAGGGCTGATAGCTTGGACTGAATCGCGGGGCGAAAGGAAGCCAGGATTTCGTCGCCCCAAAACCAGAGTGCTGCCGAAACCGCGACGAAAAATAGGCCAAAGCCGAGAAGAGATAAAAAGAGTATCCGAATAAGACGCCACATGCTCAATGAATACCCTGAACGGGAAATGTTGTCGAGAAGGGGGGTAGGGTGCAGACAGCCGATGATATCCTTTCTTGTAACTGCTCGACCCTCATCGGCCAACGCTGACGTCAAACGTCATACGCCGGGCTCCGGCGAGCACCGTCGAGTCGACGTAAAACGTCTTATTGCACCTTGCTGATGCTGGCGACGGGTCTCGCTGGCTACTCTGCTTACCGTAACAATCGTGCCATTAAGCGCTCGGGATGACAATTAAAAAGAATGTAACCCCGAGCTCTCCCCTTTTTGAGCGCCATTACACTGGTGCAGATAATGCCACAAAAAGGGGAGAGGGGGCCCTCCATCGCCCGACTTGACGGTATCAAGGAATCATCAGGGCAAAACCTACTCCGCTGCTACACCTTCAAATGCTCTTTCAATATCCGCCTAATCTCCATTACCGCACGCGGGTGCGTATGGGCAGAGTGAGTGGAAGTACAGTTTTGTTTCTCGCTTTTTGGAAACAAAAAATGCTATTATTCGGACCCCAATTAGATATCAGGGAGATTTATGAAAAATGAGAAAGACTCTAAAAATAAAGCCTCGCTGAAACGGAAAGATTACGAAAAAGAGCTGCGCAAACTCCAAGCTAAGTTATGCGACCTCCAGGCATGGGTCAAGCACAAGGGCCTGCGTGTGATTATCGTTTTTGAGGGTCGCGATGCTGCCGGAAAGGGAGGCACCATTCGCGCTCTGACTGAGCGCGTTAGCCCGCGCGTGTTCCGCGTCGTGGCACTGCCCGCACCTTCCAGTCGTGAAAAGTCGCAGATGTACATCCAGCGCTATATGCAACACTTCCCGGCGGCGGGTGAGATCGTGATCTTCGATCGCAGCTGGTACAACCGCGCTGGCGTGGAATATGTTATGGGATTCTGCTCAGAGGAGCAGCACGACCGCTTTCTTCAGCTCTGTCCTGAAATTGAGGGTTACATTATCGATGGCGGCATCCAGCTGATCAAGATCTGGCTCGAGGTTGGTGACAAGGAGCAGAAGCGCCGCTTCGAGGCACGCATGGAGGAACCGCTGAGGCAATGGAAGTTGAGTCCCATGGACCTACCATCGCGTAGCAAGTGGTATGCGTATTCGCGGGCGCGTGACATGATGCTTGAGGCCACGGATACAAAAAAATCGCCGTGGTATATCCTCCATTCCGACGACAAGAAACGTGCGCGCTTAAATTGTCTGCACCATATCCTAAGTCTCATTCCTTACAAGAAGGCCCCGCAGGAGAAGGTAAAACTGCCTAAGCGCTCGATGAAAGGTGAATATGACGACCAAGCATCGCTCAAAGGCAGAAGGCTTGTGCCGCAAAAGTACTAGAGAGGCTGCGCCTCAGACCAAGGCTCCATTGCTAACTTAAACTTCGCCGTAGACTTGGCCTTGAACTTCTGCTTGGCCGTGGCCTTTCCTTCTTTGACCTGAGCATGCCTATCAGTCGAATTCCAAGAATATGGTGA
>CAIXSY010000185.1 GCA_903922175.1 uncultured delta proteobacterium
ACTGGAACTGTTCCCGATTCCTGCCCCTGCCCCTTATCCTCTTGATTGGAATAGGAAAAGGAGCGGGAGCAGGAATCAGGAGCGGTTCAAGTGCAAGTTCAAGCAATTTGCCTTTGCCCGGGGTTATTGAGTAGATACAAATTTCTTTACCCTAACTCAAAATAAACTGAAGTAAAAACTCTCCAGATACGGATTCCTACTACAGAGCACATGAATGCGTGAATAGCGTCTTCGTGTAGGTATGGCCGCCTGTTTTTGTGGAGAAGGTTATGAATTTCAACGTAGTTTCTTACACTGGCGCACATGGTGACTCTGCCCGTCTGAACGCTTTCCTCTTGCGCTCGATGTGTCTCGTCTGGACAATAATCATAGCTCTCTCCTGCTTTACCAAAACTGCCTGCGCTGATGCACCAGAACTTCTCGTGACGGCAAAAGATCCGGAACAGATAGACATCGGTTTTGACGGCACCACGTATACGATCACGGCGTACCACACCTCACCTCAGACAATCGGCGCGTTTAACAACAATGTGTATTACGTCCTCGTCGTCCCGCGCCCATGTCAAAGATGGAAGAACCGTGTCTTCGGCAAAGATGGCTTTGTCAACGATGGACGAATCTGCGACTCGGTCGAGCTATGGACGACCAATGGTCATGCCGGTGGAAATACCCCTGTGGCAACCATCGCCGGATACCCTATTCATTCCTCTGATCCGATATATGGAGGTTACTGGGGACAGATCCTTCTCGGGGAATACATCAACACCAATTACGGCATTACGAGCTCAGTCCAAGCCAATGGACTGTTGTTCTTCAACTTCGATAACAAATTCCAGGGACCGCAGCTATGGGTTACAGATGGCAACCCCAACAACACTCATATTGTGCTGGACCTCGGTGGTGGGACAACTGGCTCCATGCCGGATAACCTCGTAGCAGTCGGTAATACCGTTTTCTTTGTGGCCAATAACGGCACCAATGGCCGTGAATTATGGCGCACTGACGGCACAAGTGGCGGGACTTCAATGATGACGGATATCCGTCCGGGCAGCGCAGGTTCTATGCCCTCGCTGCTCACTGCAATCGGCAGCAGGCTCTACTTTGTTGCCAATGATGGCGTCCACGGCAACGAACTTTGGGTAAGTGATGGAACCGCAGGCGGGACCCACCTCGTCAAGGATATAACGCCAGGCGCCGGATCGACCATAGTCAACGAAATCACCGCGGTACAGGACACACTTTACCTAAGCCTGCAAACGGAATCAACCATCACAACGGTGCAGACGAATACGGCAGGCGTAAAAGTGCTAAGAGAGTTAAGAAGACACCAACTGTGGAAGAGTGACGGCACTGAAATTGGCACGGTGTTACTGCAAGATGCGAGCTCTATAAGCAGCCCAATGAGCACTATGCACCCTACAGCCTTTGATAACAGATTGCTTTTTTTTACGCCGATGAACAACGAGCATTTAGATCTTCTCACGAGTGATGGCAGTGCCACTGGTACGACAGCACTAGCTGAATTCGTCGCCAATGACGGGACATCTCTTAGCTCAATTTACAACGCAGCCGGCCAGGCCTACTTCCTTCAAGGGCAGATCTTATTCCAGACTAAGGGGCTTCCAGAGAACACTCGACGCGCACCAAAGGTTGTCCGCGTCAGCTCAATTGCCGGAGTGGCCAATAACACTATCGGCCTGGTAAGCCTGTGGCCCACAACGGTGTACAGTGCTGAAGAACAGACCGATGTTATCGTCTGGCATCGAGGGCTGACACGCTGGGATCCGCACGAACCAGCACCGTTTATGGCCGGAACCGACCAACAGTTTGGCGCCGACCAATTTCAGTCTCTGACGTACAATAGCTTACTGCCGATTAATAATCGTTTTGTGGTTACCGTCAGTGACTTCTTTAGTGGCGAACGCTCGCTGTGGGCCTTCACCGACGATCAATGTCCCAACAACATTAATAAAAAGATCGCTGGCGACTGTGGTTGCGACGTTGCCGATATCGATAGCGATAAAGACGGGACATCGGACTGCATCGATACCTGCCCCAGCGATCCAGAAAAAATCGCTCCGGGAATATGCGGCTGCGGCCTGGTAGACAACGATAGCGATAACGATGGAACCTACGACTGCGTTGACTCTTGTCCGACGGATCCGCTCAAGACCACGCCCGGCATCTGCGGCTGCGGCTTGAAGGACGTTGATGCTAATAAGAATAAGATCACCGATTGCCTCGAAGCTGCCGTCACCAACGTCATCCCCCCAGCTCCGAGCGTCGTCACGAAAAATAAGCCGATCAGGGTTCGCATGACCCCGTATACGGGCACCAAGTATTACAACCTAAAATGGGAAGAGAGCTATTCTAGCGGCGGCAGATCGATCAAAAGTACCGGAACGATGAAGAGTCCGACGAATACTCTCAGCCTCAAATCATACCGACCAGGAGCGACCATTAAGGCGAGCTATCGCTACCTGATCAATTACCAGGTCAATGGCACATCGATATACTCAAAGTGGAGCCCGTGGCGCACGGCTAAGGTCCCGAAGTAACATACAATTGGCGAAGAGTGCATTGGTGGCGAACAGAGGTCTACCCTTTTTTTGCACCACGTTACAGCCATTGATAGCTCCACAAAAAGGGTAGACCTAGCCCACCTTCGGTGCGAGAACTTTTCGCTCCATTACCGTGCAGACAAGTAAAGCCAAAAACTCTCTGAAAGCAGCATGGCATTTAGATCCATCGAAGGTTGGAGAGACTCACTGGACGGGAATTGAAGGCGACCCGCGACCGCGCAAGGTGTGGGTGGAAAAAGGGACACGCCCAAGAGCACACTCTTCGACCGCGACCGTTCGACAAGCTCACGACAGGCCACGAGCACGACCATTAAGCTACCCGGAGTTA
>CAIXSY010000186.1 GCA_903922175.1 uncultured delta proteobacterium
ACGTCCGCACATCGTACATTCGTTCTATGCTGTACCAACGTAAAAGACTCTAACTGGGAGCCGGATGGTGTAACTCTCCTAGTCCGGTTCTGCGAGGGCCTGGGGGTCGCGAGACCTCCCGGCTACTTACCCCGGAATTTTTCATACTTAGTCATGGTTGTCGCTATGCGAAGCATAGCGACTAATTTGTCAGAATAAACTCTTCACTTTCCGGCGCGGCTAGTTTTGCTTCTGGTGAAAAGCGGATCTTATTCCAGTAGGGCAGCATCGCTTCACAAATTTTAATCATCTCCGCGGCGGTGTATTGGGGTGGTTCTGAAACAAAATCCGGTGCATCCTCAAGGTTGAGGATAAGCTTGTCTGGCAGGGGTGCTGGATTAGCTTGCTGTGGCTTCGTAGTCATGACGCAGTTTCACCTTTCCGATCCACTAAGATCTCTAGCCAGTCTATCATACAGGGCTTGATTTGCATACCTGAGACATAATCCACGCAATTCATCATTCGTCAATTGAGCTTTTCCCGTTCTTAGAAGCCCCAATAAATCTCCGTAGTCCTTGGCTTCTCGATGTGCTTGGTAATGCTTTAGTGCGTGAATCTTAAGGGTTGCTAAGTGCACGGCCGAAACTGTTCGTGCGGATACGAGGCCATAGTCGACCAGGATAGAATCATTTAAAAGCTTTGAAAAAGTGCTTGAATCAACAAACATCAAGTCGATTGGCCATGCGGCGAGGGTATCTGCCTTGAAACGAGCAAAACGGTCATCATTTTGGAAGCATGTGTATTTCAGTTTTTCTAGCAATTCCAGCCACGGTGATTTCTGTTCGCGTGACACAATCAGATCTAAATCACCGGTTTGACGCGAAATCCCAAATGCGTTGACTGCATGACCACCCGCAACTAAGAAGGCGATCTGTTTAGCTTCGCAATACAAGGATATGCTTCTTAGGACCTCCATTTTAAGCTCTCATTTCAAAGTTGCTACGAGTTACTCACGCGTGTCGATTGGGTCATCTGAAAGGCTATCAGTTACTATTGAGGCGCGCCAGCGCCTCACTATTCTTTGACCTCTTCCAGTTTGATGTAGTCCCACAGCGCATCGACGGCTGCGATGCGGATCTTTATGTGGGAGCCGAGCGCGGGAACTCTTTCTGTGCGTACGGGGAAAGGGGTAAAAACAGCATCGAGTTCAACCATCGGGTTTTTGAGATCGTTGCGGGTAACGGTGCCGCTTACGGGCAGTCGCTCTTTATAGAGGTGCTCCAAGTATTTTAGTATCCAGAAGCGTTTCGTCTCCTTGGTTATGGAGTTGGCGATAGCCAGCGGTTGTCCCACGGCGTCTATCAGTGTCTGCAGTTCGGCGGCAGAATAAAATGGTTTGCCGTGCTGCAGGAAGTTTAATATTTGGCGCTGGTTGACCAGGTCCAGGTAGCGCCTAATCGGTGAGGTGATCTGGGCGTAGGCGCGAAGTCCGAGTGTGGCGTGGGGGTGTGCGCTGACATCTGTCGTCGAGCGTTTGAGCTTGGAGCGGATGGCGTAGTCGCGCGCCGGGCCTTCGGGGATGGCGAGGATGCGTTGCTGATTCTCCTCTTCAGGATGCTCTTGGCCGCGAAAGACAAGAGCCAGCCCGTTGGCCACGGCGAACTCGGCAAAGGCGGAGTTGGCGAGCACCGCTAGTTCGGCAATTAAAGCCCGCGCTGGGCTGTTCTCTTCAATCTCGACGAGACGTAAGCTACCGTCTGGATCAGTCATCACCTGGACTTCGCGCTTATTAATGCGCATGCCGCCGTTCTGGTGACGTTCGGTCTCCTTCTCTACGGTAAAATTATAGAGCGTCTCGATCAGTGGGTCGTTTTCTTTGCCGTAGCCATCGTGAAGAATCTGGTCGACCTGAGTATAGGTAAAGCGATGGCTTATGCGTACGAGCGTTGCCACTATACGCGTTGAAAGAATTTTAAAATCGCGCGAAACATCGATCATACAGCTTACGCAGGGACGAACGCTTCCAAGGGATAAGCTAAGGCGATCCTCCGCCAAAGCCTTGGGAAACATGTGGAAGCTCCCTTCGGGGAGGTAGATTGAGGTAGCTCGTTCCTGGGTTTCTAAATCGAGCGGGCTATTGGATGCGATGGCTCGGGCAACGTCGGATATATGCACGCCGATGTGGTAGCCCCCGGCATAGGCTTCGATTGAGACGCCATCATCGCTGTCGAGAGTGGTAATATCATCAATCGTGAAGGTGTTGAGGTGCGTTAGGTCGAGGCGCAGCTTTTGCTCCTCAGCAGAAAGATCTACAAACGCCGCTGGCTGGGTAATCGCCTCAGTCTGGGCCAGGGCTTCGGCCGAGAAGGTTAGAGGCGGGCGGTAGCGTACAAACGATAGGTTGGTTGCCGCGGTAAAGTGATGAATCTTTTCCAGGATGAGGTAGGCCTTCTGCTCGATCGGACCGTTGAACGATATGCCGATAGCTGCGGCGGCACGTTCAATCAGATCTTTAGCCTCCTTTTGATGAGCTGGATCGATCTCGGAAGTGTTGACTACAACGTCTTCAAGTAAGCAGATAGCTGAAGCGGCTTCCTGCGGGATGGGCAGGCTTGGATTGCTGACGCGTGCACGAATAAATTCAAACGTTCCCTCAATTATACGTTGTCGCTCAAGGCGGGTCTCCTCGGCTTTTTTTAGTTCGGCGATCACCTCTGGCGCGCGTGCGCTAAAATCCTCCTGGCGTCGCTTGAAATAGAGCTTGTCGGCGAGAAGTGCAAAGCGCATAGCTAGGTGGTGATCGAGTGAGTCGTCATTGAAGTACAACGTCGTTAGCTCGGTGGTGCTAACCTCCTGCGGGGTCTCTTGCAGGACACTCCACAGATCGTCGAGGACAACGCTGCTTGCCTCGGTTTCGGCAGCGCGGCGAAGTTTGAGCAGGTATTCTGTCTGCTCGGCGTGAGAGGTTAGATTGCCGGGCATCTTTCCGGGAAGGGCATGCAGCCGTTCCGTGACGAGTTCAATTTCACGACCGCGATCGTTGAGCACATTGTAGCGGTTCTTTTTCCAGGCGAGTACAACCGCGAGAATCGGTGCGCCGTCATTTTCATACATAACGAGAGATCCGGCCGAGAAAGCCGGAGCAGCAACTGTTTTGATGGCACCTTTGGGAAGCATATGGAAAAGGATGATCTCAGCATGCCGCGAGCGAGGTGTCAAACAGGGTCACGGGGGGCCCGCGACCATAAAATTTACGATGTATTTGCCGCCCCCTCTCTGTTATGCTCTCCCTAGGAATAGTGCCTATTCGCCCTCAGATACCATGAAACATCAGCTGCGCATAATTTTAGTCGTCGTACTTCTTTGGCCGACGGTGCTCTTTGCAGGAGAGTTGAAAATCGTCGATTCTCGAGGGCTGACCCGCCTGCTCAAGGTGATTGCGGCGCCCGTCACCGTTATCGTTAGTCCAGAGAGCTCGTCGAATGTTACGGGGTTAAGGCTGCTCAATGTTGATGGGATAGCTCGAGATATCAAGGCGACGCAGCTGGATCAGCGACACTATCTATTTAGCGGCGTGGGTGAGGGGACCTGGCAGATTAAGTCTACGGAAGCTGTTGTAATCCAGTCTGTTGAGATAGGTCATTAAGGACACGTCGTGACTCCAATTCGATACCAAGATTCTACCGTTGATGACTTCGAAGCGATATTCCCGCGGCGTCGTGAAAACATCATCCGCGCATTGGATCGTGGACAGACCCTTGATGTTCTTGTTATTGGCGGAGGGGTTCATGGAGCGGTGTGTGCTCATCTTGCTGCCTTCAATGGCCTGCGTGTTGCACTTCTGGAGCGGGCTGATTATGCCGGGGGAGCATCGAGCCATAGTAGTAAGATTGTGTATGGTGGAGTGCCCACGACGAAGCTCTCGGATGTGCTCACCGGGCTAGTAAGTCTTCGGGGGGGCGAAGACCTTTTCGACGTTGCCGATCATCTGGCCATACCACAGTCGTTTTTGGTCCCTGTTTGGGGTGCGGAGCGTTGGCGAGGTATAAAACTTCGCGCTGGATTGTGGCTCCGCCAGCATCTGCTGAAAGATAAGCGCTTGCATCATCGCTGGCGGTCGCGCGCGGAGTGTCCGGACCTACGTAGTCGAAGCACGCCGCTGTGTGGAGGTTTTGAGTTCGGAGACGGGATGTTCAATGATACCCGTCTTGTTATAGAGCGCATTCTAGCGGCGCGCCAGGAGGGAGCACTCTGTCTTAACTATGCCGAAGTGGTCTCTCTTAATCAGCACTTTGATGGTTGTGTTAATGTTGGCTGGCGCGACCACCATAGCGGTGCTTCGCATGAACTTCGCGCCGGGGTGGTGATCAATTGCGCTGGACAGTGGGTGCCGAATGTCGGCCGCCTGACGGCAGGTCCGCTTGCCAGTCGTGTTGCCTTTGCCCGCAGTAGCCATCTTCTTTTTGATAAACCTTGGACTGGACCGGCATTGTGCCTGCCGCTTGCGGGAACATCGCGTGTATACTTTGTCTGTCCACACTTCGCCGGCACGCTCGTGGGGACAGCCGAGAGTCTCATTGAAGGGGCGATAGCGGATCCGCAGCCGACACCGGCTGAAATTGAGGAGATTCTAGAGCACCTGAAGAGAGATTTGCCTGAGGCTGGTCTTGATCACACTAGTCTGCACTACTGTTTCTGTGGAATCCGGACGCTCGCCTTGCCGCAGAGTCCTCGTCAAAAGATTTCGCCATCTGTCTTTCGAAGAGCTCAATGGCATTTTTCTGGTGGTGTTCTCAGCCTCGTCGGTGGTGAGTTCGCGGCGGCGACGGTAACCGCCTATGCCGGTTTCCAGGAGATCGCTCGCCTGTCCAAGCTTGATCGTGAGATTGTGCCGCTTGATGGACGGAAGCTCCCCGGTGCCGGCATAAGTCAAACGGAGAGAGATGAGTTTATGGATGCAGCGCGTCCAAAGGGCGTGCCTGAGTTGGTGCTGCAGTGCGCCTTACAGAGATTAGGACGTCGCGCCCTGAAGATCGCTGAGGATGAGCGTGGCTTCGAGCTTGTTGGCCAGGCTGTTTTGCGTGGAGAGGTGCTCCTTGCCTTGCGCGATGAGCAGGCTATGACGATTGAAGATTTGATGTGCCGCCGGCTTGATCTTGAATACCTTCCTGGGCACGGACTGGACGCACTAGAGCAGATCGCTGCCATTATTGAGGCCGATATTCCTGGTGCCGGGGCGGAAAAAGAGCAGCGGGCATACTGTGCGCGGGTAGAGGCGATGAAGCGGTTGTGTGCTCCTACGGCTTAAGCACAACCTTTCCAAATTGTCGCCCCTCTTCGAGATACGAGATCATTTTAATTCCATCTTTGAGCGACTCGACACGGTCAATCGGAGTCTTGATCTCGTTTCTCCAGAGAAAATTCATAGCGTCGATGAAATCCTGTCGACTGCCCATAGTTGAACCAAGGATCGACACCTGCTTGGTGAATATGAGGCGATTGTCGTAACGGATATCGGCACCGCTGGTGTTGCCGACGGTAACGATACGTCCACCACGTGCTACGGCACGAAGGCTGTGGGCAAAGGTTTGTGCGCCGACGTTATCGACGACGACATCGGCCCCACGGCCCTTGGTGACGCGCATGACATCCACGTGCCAGTTGTGGTTTTTGGTGTAATCAATCACCTCTTCGGCACCGAGAGCGAGGGCCTTTTTTGCCTTCTCGGCGTTGCTCGCCAGAGCATAAACGGTGGCGCCAGCCGCCTTCGCTAGAGAGATAGCGAGTGAGTTAACGCCCCCACCGGCGCCAACGACGAGCACAACCTCGCCGGGCTTTACTTGGGCGCGTTTGAAGAGCATACGCCAGCAAGTGGTTCCGACGAGGAGCGGAGCTGCGGCCTCTTCGTCTTTGAGCCCCTCGGGGACCTTGAATACGTTAGCGACGGGGACGACGAGGTATTCGGCCAAGCCGCCACGCACATTTTCACCAAGGATTTTATAGCCCGGACTTATGCTTTCCTCGCCGCGGCGAGTCCATTCGTCCTCGCCTGTAACGATGCCGGGGTTGATCATCACGCGCGTTCCTGGCTCCCACACGGTGTCGGCATTGACCGAAACGATCTCGCCGACGACGTCGCTACCGGTGATGTGCGGCATATTCAGGCGTAGGCCGAACCAGCCGCGGCGTACCCAGATGTCAAGGTGGTTTAGGGCAACGGCGCGCACCTTGATTAGTGCTTCACCGGGTCCTGGAGTGGGGTCGGGGAGGTCTCCGTACTTAAGCACTTCAATGCCGCCGTGTTGTTCAAAAAAAACAGCTTTCATTCATTCCTCCTCGGGGTGCCGAAATCACTATCATTGCTAATAGCTTGTAGTCGCTGAAGATTTAGTAGCACGTGGGGGCATTACTTGGCAAACGGTTTGATTACTCCATCTTACAGGTTATAAACCTTCGGCTTTAGCCGGTAATGCTTAGTCCTAGTCCTGGTGCTGGTCGTGACCATGGTTAGGGGGCTGCACGCAGTTAGCGCGAGAGGTTCTCGCACCGAAGGTGGGCTAGGAGCGCGCGACATGTCCTCCGTAGCACCGGCCGCGCTTGTCCCACGAAGCACTGGTCGCAAGGCCAGGCGAAGTGGGAAGGCCGGGCGACGGAGGAAGCTCGCTCCTCCGTCCGCCACAAATGCACTTTCTGAGTCAAGACCTTTTGCGGACGGTATAGCTTACGACGCCGTCGCTATTAAATCGCCATCACCTGGAAGCTCCCTCATGAAGTTTGAGGGTGCTCCTGGAGGACGCTTGCCGAGGGTGTGCGACAACTCAGTGCGTGCCAGTAATGAAGGACGAGATAAGCTTGAAACCTGCGTCAGTTTGCGATGTTCAAGCAGGGAAAGGAGATACTCGGGAGAATATTTTGAAGCAATCGCCGCCTCATCGTCGGCGATACCTATGATATTTATATAGCAGAAGAGCCCCTCCGTGCTTACCTGCTGGCCGCGCACGAGCTGGAGCGGGGTGGCGAATATGGTTGAGACGGTACATCGCGGCGCGCCTGATTTAGGAGCGTTAAAAGACGGTCCGTAGAGTGGGGCTCCAACGCTTAGGCCAGCGCCCGATCGCAGGGTGCGTGAAGGTGCGCTCTGCAAGAGCATCCAGGCCGCCGTTATCGGCCGACGTGCGACATCGATGGGCGCTTCGTTCGCTCCGTGGACAAAGGCATCAGCGCCTTTCTGACTCAACTGGAATACTATTTCATTGCCGAATCCCTTGCTGCGCTTGCTCAAGATGCCCAATTTGCGCAGGCCGTCGGTGCAAAAGATGTAGGTACCATTGCTTTCCCCCTCGGCGACATTTCTAAAGGCAGCAACGCGAATATGGGGGTCATGATCTGTGGGGAGGAGCGAGGGGTCATAGCCCATGTCGCGCAGCTCTTTGGGGAGGAAGATGTCGAATGTGGCTAGAGCTGGACCGTAGGCAGCTTCAAAAAGCTCCCAGGCGCTTTTCAACTCGGGGCGCTCGAACGCTCGCTTCCGGCTGGCTGATATGATTTGGTTCCACGATGAGTGCAGGAAGATGTCTGCTCCGGCATACCATTCAGCTGCAGCTCGCCCTTGGCGGTTATGCAGCGCAAAGAGATCGCCAACACAGGTAAGCTGGGCACTGTGACCATCGGTTACGACCTGCTGTTTAATGGACTCAATTACCGCGCGTAGGAGGCGACGGACGTCGCGTTCGGCCCATTTCGAGGTTATGTAGAGCGGTAAGCGCGGATAGATCCACTGCACTAGCTCGCGCGTTTCGGCTATGTCGGCAAACTTCTCGCGATGCAGTGCGATTAGGTCGTAGCACTTTTCGAAGATGACGGTGCGGAAAGTTTCAGACCAAACGTAGTAAGCACCATCGGTTGCTTCACTGCGTTGTTCGTTATGAATCTCGGAAAATAATATTCCAAGCCCTTCAAGGTACACCGGCTGATCGCGTTGGATGAAGTGCGATATGGCGGAATTGAGCTCATAGCGCAGGATGTTGCGCACCTCCTCGCTTGTCTCAGATAGCAGCTGCTCTTTACTGGCGCGGTAATTTTGAGTGGGCAGCTTATGCTGCGCACTAGGCGTCTCAGCAGAGGAGATCTCTGTCGGGCAAGAAGTTGGTAAAGCGTCGAGTGCCTTTGCGGTCATGAGTAGATCCCGTGAGCGACCAAGTGGGATGACAAATTGAAAAGGGAGGAAGTTTTGCCCTTAATTAGCGTGAACTCCCAGCGCCTGATAATACATCAGGCGCTGGATGTATTGTATGTTAAATTGCTTTTTTAATCGCGGTGATCAACTGGTCCTTGGGGACTGCCCCCACAACCTGATCCAACACCTGACCACCTTTGAAGATCACCAGGTTGGGGATACCTCGAACGTTGAACTGCGCCGGGGTACGCGGATTGTCGTCGACATTCATCTTCGCCACGACAATCTTGCCAGCATATTCGTTGGCAAGCTCTTCTAGGACGGGTGCTATTGCCTTGCAGGGGCCACACCAGGGGGCCCAGAAATCGAGCAGCACAGGAAGCTGTGATTTGAGAACTTGAGTTTCAAAATCAGTATCCGAAATTTCTAAAACTTTTCCAGCCATGTACCAAATACTCCATGAGTTGAAATCGAATAGCTGCCCCTCAATTGAGGCAGGGCTCAGTCGTTAGCGGCTGATTATGGGACAAAGATAATTTTTAGTAAACAGGCAAGGTGATGGTCTTAATAATATGTAATTAGCTAGTAACTCCTAGCACTTCGGCACGTTGCCAGTAACTTCTCAATAACCCGGGGTAAAAACCTTGATCCTAGTCCTGGTCTTGGTTCTGGCCTGCGCAGAGCTTGTCGAACAGTCTTAAGTCCTAGTCGTGTCCTGGGTCGAAATTATTGAGCAGTTACCGCAGCTACGCCTCAGAATGATGTCAGTATAGAACGAAGGTTGGTGCCGCCTCGTTAGCTGACACTGGCGTAGTCATTCGGTCCAACTGCGCGGTGACGCAGGCGGAATATGAATAGATCTTTAAGCATGCGCAGTGAATCGGTCAGAAGATTTACCTTTGAGCCGGCCACGTTGGTCCAGTTAACTGAAACCTCTTTGGCGCAAAGTCCGGCGCGGCGTGCGAGGTAGAGTAATTCGACGTCAAACGTCCAGCCATCGCACTGCTGGCGTTCAAAGAGAAAGCGTGCTGACTTGGCCGTAAATAGTTTAAAACCACACTGCGAGTCAGCGATCCCCGGTAGTACCAGCACGTTCATCAGTAGATTGAATATTCGTCCGGGGTATTTGCGCATCCATGAGGTGGTTACTCTGGTCTCCTTGGAGAGTAGGGCACGTGAGCCAAAGGCTACATCGGCTCCTTCATCCAAGGCCTTTGAGAGCCTCTCAAGTTCAGCAATTGGCGTAGCTCCGTCAGCATCGGCAAAAAGCACGCGTTCCCCGTGAGCATTAAGAACGCCAAGGCGCACGGCATGTCCCTTCCCGTAGTTTCTGGGAAGCTGAATAAGTTTTACTTGGGGGCGAATCTTCTCAAATTTTCGGACTAGGTCTGCCGTTCCGTCTTTGCTGCCATCGTCAACGACGATTATCTCGTAGGATGTAAGCGATCCATTGGAAATCCGCGAATCGAGGTAATCGATTATCTCCATCAGCGTGGAGGGCAGGCGCCTGTATTCGTTATAGGCAGGGATAACCAGGGAGAAGGCAGGGGCCGCCACCTCTGTGCCTCGCTTCTGAATCCACTGCTCTACGGCGGGGTTGCCGGGATTACTCTCGCTCATCTTGGCTTTCTTTTTCCTTAAGTGCCTTAATCTGCTTCTTCCAAGTCGCCATAATAAACGCACCCGGGATTCCGACCACGAGGTACTGTATCACATGCTGGGTGATAACCATCGTCAGCGCTCGCTCATAGGGCACACCAACAGAGAAGAGCACGGTACTTGCGCAGGCCTCTATTACGCCAATTCCGCCAGGTGCCGCGGGGATAAGCGAGCTAAAGTTAACTGCAACGAGGAAGAGAACGCAGAGTGAGAGTGGCAGGTGGGTGTCGAAGGCTCTGGTAATGAGGATGTAGGCAAAGAGTTCTACCAGCCAGATAG
This sequence comes from uncultured delta proteobacterium, assembly GCA_903922175.1. Lineage (GTDB taxonomy): Bacteria > Bdellovibrionota_C > UBA2361 > UBA2361 > CAIXSY01 > CAIXSY01. The sequence goes on from CAIXSY010000186.1 coordinate 10,094, forward strand.
CAATACTCCAAAGGACCAGTGCCGGAAGCTTGTGGGGGGAAAATAGCGGAGCTAATCCGTTAATAAATATCTGAACACGCTCGAAGGTGTAGTTGGAGGCGCGATTATCGATCTTGGTGTTGAGCCTCCCGATAAGTCCAAAGATCTGGTTGCGTAGCAGTAGTGTTACGATTACCGCGATTGCGATAACTGCAAAAAATAGGGCCGCATATAGAAGCTTTTGGCTTAAGTCATGGTTGCCCTGACCAAGAGCAAAAAGGACGAACATGGCGCTGAGCATTAAGGCATCTGCCAGCCTCTCACTGGCTACAGTGGCAAGGACGAGGGTGCGTGTTGCCCCCGTCACTTTGGAGCCTATGTGCGCTCGAACGAACTCTCCGGCACGGGCCGGGAGCACGTTGTTCATAAAGAAACCGAGCAGCAACACCTTTACTGCAGGAACGAAGTTCATAATCTTTTCAGGGAAGAGAAACTGCCAGCGTCGGGCGCGCATGAGGTAGGAGCAGCAGGTGAGCAGCAATGCCGCAAAGATTAGTAGGGGATCGCCATCACCGAGGTGATCGATGAGCAGCTCCCAGCGCACGTTATGAAAGGCGACATAGAGCGCGACGATCGTAATAAGCCAGGGGACGACTTTAAGGATCGCAACGCGAAGTCTGTGCACGGAGGATGGGGGTGAGGTGCTCGCCACGTTGAAATAATCCAAGGTAAGGTAATAAGTGCGCCAAGCTTATCAGTATTTTGTGGAAAGTCCAAGGGGCGGCCAATTGTCTTTTACTGTATGGGCGTTTGTATTACACTCATTAAAAACTTTTTGGGCTACATCCTATGTCACTTCGACGGGACGCACTTGAGTACCACGCTCTTCCTACACCCGGCAAAATCGCTGTAATTGCTACTAAGCCGTGCGAAACTGCGCGCGACCTTTCACTCTCCTATAGCCCGGGGGTAGCTGAACCATGCTTGGCGATCGAGAAGGACCCAAGCAAGGTGTATGACTACACCTCGAAGGGTAATCTGGTGGCGGTGATCAGCAATGGCACGGCTGTTTTGGGGTTAGGCGATATCGGCCCAGCCGCGGGCAAGCCGGTGATGGAGGGTAAAGGGGTCCTCTTTAAGTCGTTCGCCGACATCGACGTTTTCGACATCGAGTTGGACTGTAAAGATCCTCAAAAGATGGTCGAGGTTATTGCTGCCCTTGCGCCGACATTCGGTGGCATTAATCTTGAAGACATCAAAGCGCCCGAGTGCTTCTACGTCGAAACCGAGCTCAAGAAGCGCCTCGACATCCCGGTGTTTCACGACGATCAGCACGGCACGGCGATTATTGCATCGGCGGCTCTTCTTAATGCGCTTGAGATTAGCGGAAGAGAGATCGCGCAGGTGCGTCTGGTGGTGAGTGGTGCCGGAGCGGCGGCGATCGCCTGCACGAAGCTGCTACTGCGCCTGGGCTTACGTAGTGAGAATGTGCTTATGGTCGATTCCAGCGGCGTGATCTATCAAGGTCGCAGCGCTGGTATGAATCCCTTCAAGCAGGAGTTCGCCGCCGTTACAGAGCGACGCACACTGGCCGAAGCGTTGGAAGGGGCGGATGTGTTTTTCGGTCTCTCGGCTAAGGGATTGCTCAAGCCTGAGATGCTGATCAGTATGGCCAAAAACCCGATCGTCTTTGCCATGGCCAATCCCGATCCTGAGATTGATTATGCGACAGCCAAGGCCACGCGTGCCGATGCGATTGTGGCCACGGGGAGAAGCGATTTTCCCAACCAGGTGAATAATGTTTTGGGTTTTCCCTATATCTTTCGTGGTGCCCTTGATGTGCGTGCCTCGGAGATTAACGAAGCCATGAAATTGGCGGCAGTGCGGGCGCTTGCCGCCTTGGCCAAAGAGCCGGTGCCGGACTCGGTGCGTCGCGCTTATGGTAATGCTGAATTTAGCTTTGGGGTTGACTATCTGATTCCGAAGCCATTTGACCAGCGGGTACTGTACTACGTCGCACCCGCCGTGGCTGAGGCGGCCATGCAGAGCGGTGTGGCACGCAAAAAGATTGATCTGGCTGAGTACCGGTTACGTCTCAAGGCTAAGCACAACCAAGGGCGTGAGATATTGGGGGTTTATTACGGAGTGGCCCAGAAAGCCAAGTCCAAGCGCATCGCTTTCCCTGAAGGCGCCAACGAAAAGGTAATCAAGGCGGCTGTCATGGCGCGCGAAGAGGGGATCGCCAAGCCGGTGTTGCTTGGAATGCGCGAGATGATCGTGAGCATGGCCAAGCGAATTGAGGCCGATCTCGACGGGATCGAGATTATCGAGCCTGCGCTCCATCCGCAGTTTGATAATTATGTAGAGTCCTACTTCAAGTCCAATTGCCGGCGTGGGGTTACACGATCAGACGCGCAGCGTGAACTGCGCCGCGCTCATATCTTCGCCAATGTGATGTTGGCCGAGGGTGATGTTGATGGCCTCATTTGCGGCATTGAGCGCAACTTCCCGTCGATGATGGCCCCTATTCTAAAAACGATAGGTTTAAAAAAAGGGGCCGCGTGCGCCGCTGGGCTCTATCTGATCTACATCAAGGAGAAGCTCTACTTCTTCACCGATGTGACGATCAATACGAGTATGGACAGCGAAAAGTTAGCCCAGGTGGCGGTCATGGCGGCCGAGTTTGCACAGAGCATGAACATTGAACCGCGCGTGGCGATGCTCTCGTTCTCCGACTTCGGCAGCGTTAAACACCCCTTGGCAAGCCTCGTGCGTGATGCCACTCAATTGGTGCGTCAGATTGCGCCCGATATTAAGGTCGACGGTGAAATGCAAGCCGATACCGCAGTCGTGAGCGAATTCATGCGCGAAGACTATCCCTTCTGCGCCCTCAATGGTGCGGCGAATGTGCTCGTGTTTCCGGATATGCAGTCGGGCAACATCGCCTACAAACTCCTCCAACGCCTCGGCAATGCGCGTGCGATTGGGCCGGTAATTTTAGGGCTCAACGCCCCAGCCTATGTCATGCAGCGTCACGCCGGAGTAAATGAGATCTTCAACATGATCACCGTGGCCGTGGCCCAGGCCAACATTAAGAGCCGGCGCCAGCTTGCCTTGGCGATGCCCTCGGCTGAGGCGAAGTCTGGGGGGAAGATGGCTTCTAACTATTAGAAGCCTGGCGGCTTCTAGCCTTTGATCTACTGCCACATGAGGCTTAAATGCCGCAGTCGAGCAGTATCATGGGCGGGGCTGGGTATGAATCTCTAGTGCGCTTGCCGCTACACCTTGTTTCTTTATTTTATAAGCGCACATGAATTATGTATCGCAGAATTGCTCGAAAAGTTTCTCCAGTTGCCAAGATCCACGGGGTGGAAGAGTTTAACTATTTGGAATAAATATAGAATTAGAGTGGCTTTGCTTAGGTGGTGGCAGTGGGATACACTTTGGTATTTAATTGTTCTACTGTCTACTATTGCGCCGTGGTCCTATGTCGGTAGATTATCCTCAGTTTGAAGAGCTTCGAAGACAGAACCATCTGTGGCTGTGCATGTTGTGGCGAGTCGGCGATGTGGCATATTATATCGGGCTTATTGTAATCGCGATGATCTGTCCACTTGTAATTCTTGCGAATTTCTGGTCTTGGCAAGGCGTGTTTATCGCCGCTGGTTGTGTCCCGGTTGGACTGGCGACTACTTGGCTTGCCTCGAATCTCAAGGAATTCGCGCTAAAGCGAGGGAATGTCGATAAGCACTATTGAGCGGCAGTAGGACCTTTGTACCTTTGGTACTTTCTCTCACACACCGCGCGCAGCAACTCTTTGAAGCGATCGGCTAATTTGTGCGCAGTCACTGTGGTAAAAGAGGAGGAGGGGGCGAAAGATGGCCGGCACCGGGACCTCGGATTTGACCTTAATCCCTGCTTTGCGAGGCTCGTGCCGCAAGCAAACCTTATGGACCTCATCGAACAGGTCGTGGCCAAGAGGTGAATGCACCCTGAGTGCAGCGCCGATCACCTGATTACTAAGATCGTCAAATTCCATACCTTCGCGTCCTTCGTTCCTTCGCGTTACACTTTATTTATCGTGAATTAGCGGCAGAAGTTGCGTACGAACAGCAAAAGCGTAAAATGCAGAGAGAACCAGAACTTACCTGCGGAGCGGCACCGTTTTTGTGGTGGGATTGATGCTGTGGTGGCCGCCCGTAGTAGTAAAACGTTATGCCGCCAAAGCGAATTAAACCTGATAGACCATTAACTGCCATCGCACGCCGGATACGAAAATCTGTATTGACCCGTCATCCGTCGTGGAAGCTCCACGAGTGTTCCGACAATCAAGATCTTTGTATCTACGTTCCGGCGCCACGAGCTTCGAAGATAGAGGCGCTTCAAATCACAACCTACAGGCAGGATATCTGGGTAGGTTTTGTCGGAGCCAACTTACGAAATGCTTTTTATGCTGTCGATAACTCTCGTGAGCTGTTGCGCATTGTGGAACTCTTATTAAATGACGCAGCCATGTTTTTGATCACAGAAAGAGGTTCGAAGTGGATTGAAACTACTCTTGTCGGACCTAACGACAGAATCTCTGTGAAAGCACGCACCAAGGTGACGATTTTTTCCTGGAGTGGAAAATTCGATCGAGTGATCGTAGGACGATAGACAGCTACCTCCGTGAGGCCTCGGTGGATCTCCGTGTGAGACCTAGTGTTCGCTAGAGCCAAGGGTAAGAGCGAAGGCGTAAAAAGCGAGGGATGCAGCGCTACGTGGTGAACTTTTACCTTGCCTTGATATGGCAAATGATACATACTTATATGTATGAAAACTACACTCAACATTGATGACGCTCTGCTGTTGCGCGCGGCCGAGCTGACAGGGATCTCTGCCAAGACTTCATTAGTTAGCCTCGGACTAGAGGCGCTTATCGCCCGGGAGGCAGCCAAACGGCTGGCTGCCCTGAATGCTGCTGCTCCCAACTTCCGTGCCGCACCGCGCCGTAGAGACATAAGCGGCAAGGGCGTGCGCCGAAAGGTACGTCGAGTTGCATAAGGAGCATGTCTGTCGCGAATAGCGATTCTTTCACAAGTTTCAATCGAATAACTCATGATACTTGCTGACACCTCTGTTTGGGTTGAGCATTTCCGAGGTAAAAACTCGCAGCTGTCCGCTTACCTGCAGCATGGTGAAGTCTGGACGCACCCATTTGTTATTGGTGAATTGGCCTGCGGGAACCTACCACAACGCAAACAGACACTACACTTACTTACCCTACTACCTAACGTTACTCTCGCCGAGCATGGCGAGGTGCTTACCTTTCTCAATACGTATTCTCTGCAAGGTATAGGCCTAAGTTGGATAGACATTCATATTCTCACCTCGGCAGTAATTTCACACACGCGGCTTTGGACGCTTGACCGTAGGTTGGCATCTATCGCGGGAAAACTAAGCGTAGCTCATATTATATGATTGAAACACCATAAGAACTGGCTCAACGGGCGATTAGCGCCATAGTACTCTAGGTAGTTCCTGTCCGTAGGACAGGAACTACCCTAATGCAGCTTGTGTGTGCCTTTATCTGGAGTAGCGGTTATATGAGGAGTGCGATCGTCGTTGGTCTAATTGCTCAAATCATTCTTGGGCTATTCTTTGCCTACGATCTTGTTTCTGCCGTCACAGATCCCTCTTTTCTTATACTCGAAGGTACGTCGGGCGCGATTGTGTTCGTCAATTCACTACTTCTCGCCCTTGCAGGTTGCGTAACGCTCGGACTAGTCGCTTTTAGAGAATACAGGAGCGTATATTCGTCAAGTGTTGTGGGATTATGAGAAACACGATGGCTAAAACTGTAGGCTTACTCTGTCTGGGACTCGCATTGCTGGCTTTGCCTTGGTTAACAAGTAAGTGGAGCATTGATGAGTACTCGCAGAGCGACTTTAGTGCCACCGAATGGGGTCGCTGCGTTTCGCCCGAGCTTAAAGGCTCTGAGGGTTATCATAGTTTTCGGGCAAACATGCTGAAGGATCTTATTTCAGGCAAGCGTCTGAATGGACTAACTCGGGAGCAAGTCGTGTCCCTTCTAGGCGAGAATGAAAGCGTTGGGTGCGGCGATTCTAGAGATCAAAGCTTGTGCTACATTCTCCCTAACACCGTGCCAATTCCTTTAATGGTCCAACTTAACTTTCTGCATGTGCAGTTTGACCAGTCCGGAATAGTTAGCTCGGCGGTAGTAATGAAGTTAAAGGCTCAGGCAGCATTGGAGTAACTTGGCAAGTTTCGGTACACCGGTTGACGCTGGTTCGGCAAACGCTTCCACGTTGGTCCGTCGTGCGTGATCGGGAATATGGGGATCAATCAGATAGATCGGCACGTTTTGCCCGACATAGTCGAGAAGCCCCGCCGCAGGATAGACTGCGAGCGAGGTGCCGATCACGGCAAACACCTCGGCACTCTGGGTAATGATGACGGCCTCTTCGATGAGCGGGACAGCTTCACCGAACCAGACGATATGCGGGCGAAGCTGACTGCCTTTTTCGCACCTCTCGCCTAGTGTCAGCTCGCTGCCTTTGATATCGTAGACGAGCTTCGGATCAACCGAGCTGCGCGCTTTTTTAAGCTCACCGTGAAGATGCAAGACGTTGGTCGAGCCAGCACGTTCGTGAAGATCGTCGACGTTTTGGGTAATAACCGTAACTCTGAATTTGCTTTCCAATTCAGCTAAGGCGAGGTGCCCCGCATTGGGCTTTGCCTGCAGAAGATCGCGACGGCGCTCGTTGTAAAAGCGTAAGACCAGCTGCGGATTACGCTGCCACGCTTCGGGTGTGGCCACATCTTGGACCTCATATCCCTCCCACAAGCCACCGCTGTCACGGAATGTTTTAAGGCCGCTCTCCGCGCTCATCCCGGCGCCTGTGAGTACTACGAGGTGTTTTTTGGGCGCCTCACTGCGTGGCATCTTTTCCATGCCTCGGTAGTATGCCGCGGCACGGGTAGTATTTCAACTAGGGGCCCGCGTCAGCGGGCCCCTGTATATTTCAATTAATCATTCTCTACACCGGCCAACGCTCATAGAACTTAATTACCGCGCGTCGTGTTTTCCCCTGAATAGCGAGAGTTCGCCCCGGACCGTTTGGTGACCCATAACCGATATCGTGCCTTGAAACTAGGTCGTAACCCCGGCAGCCATTGCCGTTGCCATCGACGCAGCCATCGAGTTGGTCGGGAATCGTTACTTGATAGATGCCGGGACGAAGAGAGACGACGAGCATGCCGTGTCCATTCGTTGGGACGACCCGTAACTTATTCGAGCCCACCCGGCGAATAGTTATCTCAAATCTGCGCATCGGCTGAGGGTCGATACAGCACGCCGGGCAGGCCTTTGCTCCCTCGCTCCATGCATCACAAAGCACAAACTGAGCGCGCAGCTCCGTGGCGTAAGCTGGGGCTGTGCGCAGGGCGGATAGGGCGAGTAGTGAGACGCTGAGAATAGCTGGAATTAATCGATTCATAAAGTTTTACCTCCTAAATTAACAGTACCGTGTATATTACACGCCCTTATGGTAATTGCAAGAGATTTGGCAAATAATGAGCGCTTATGCTCGTGGTGGAACCGGAGGGGCTGCCTCAACCGATCGCCCATCAGGCGGTGGAGGTGGCGGAGGTATCGTGCACCTTGTTAGTTCGCAGATCTCCAGCAGTGGACAGGTGCTGGTCAGCGGTGGAGTGGGCGGGACCAACGGAGCAGCCAACAGCGTTGTCGACCCCGTCGTGGGCGGCGGCGGTGGTGGCGGCGCATGCGGCGGCGATGGCGGCAGCGGGGGCTACGTGCAGGCCAATGGAACGCCAGTCTCTGGAGCCTCAGGAAGTATTGGGCACTCCTTTGAGACTTTGGCTGATCCGCAGACTCAGTTCTGAGGCATCCACTATAGTAATTGCTCATTAAGTCTGGGGAATTCTAAATCTTGAACATGAACTGGAACTGTTCCCGATTCCTGCTCCTGCCCCTTATCCTCGTGATCGGACTAGGAAAGGGGGCAGGGGCAGGAATCAGGAGCAGTTCAAGTGCAAGTTCAAGCAATTTCCTTTTACCCGGGGTTATTGAGCAGTTACCCACTATATCCGTAACTGCTCAATAACCCCGGGTAGCTTAATGACTCGTGAGCGTGGTCGTGCTTGTGGCCTGTCGTGAGCTTGTCGAATGGTCGCGGTCGAAGAGTGTGCTGAATCGGCCAGTTACATCGACCACGTTCACGACCACGCGCACGTTCACGTTTCGCCTACCCACACTTATTGAGCAATTACCTATATCCCCGTAGCACATTGAAATAAAAGGAACTTTTATTGTTCCATCTTACAGGTTATAAACATTCGGCTTTAGCCGGTAGTGGTTTAGTTCAATGACGAAGGGGGATCGCAAATTACCACGTCAAGACTTTTGCGGACGGTATATGTACTTCGTGGCTATTGGCTTTGACCACCTCGTAAAGGCTGAGAGAGTAAAACAGCTTGGCGAGCGGGCGAAAATCTTATTAACATTGCTTTAAATTCCCCGAGTTGGTATTCACTGGCAGACTCATAGCCTGAATTATTTGAGGTCCAACGCTGATCATAGCCATCAACAATTACTATGGAACTACCAGAAGCAGTCAATAAAACATTAGATGCGTTTGTCAGTGAAGCGAAAATAGTTTTTGGAGATCGGTTGATCTCGGTAGTTCTGTACGGAAGTGCGGCAGAAGGACGATTGCGGAAAACCTCTGATGTCAATGTTGTCTTGGTTGCTCGTTCTTATACACCGGATGATGCGGCAGCTTTGACCTCAATTCTTACTTTCGCTGCGGCCGCAATAGATTTACAGGTGATGTTTCTACTCGAAAGCGAGCTTGCTACGGCATCTCAACTATTTGCCGTAAAGTTCTCGGATATCTCTCGTCGTCGGCGCGTTTTGTATGGTTCTGACCCATTTTCTGCTTTAGCGATATCAAAAGAAGCACTTGTCGCAAGATTAAGACAAGTTCTTTTGAACCACCTTTTGCGCTTGCGCTATGTCTTTGCGTTGAGGAATGAAAACGCAGAGCAGCTAACTCAAATTCTAGCAGATAGCATTTCACCATTGCGGGCATCGGCAAGTGCGCTTCTAGAACTAAGGGGTGTGGCTTTTGAGGGTCCCAAGCAAGCGCTAGAGACTGTGGCCGCGGAGATCCGAGTTGATGGATTTAGGAAGAGTCTTTCTATTATATCAGAAGCGAGAGAGGGGGAGACCTTCGCCCTTGAAGAGATTAAGTCGGCGCTCTCTGATGTGCTTGAACTGGCCTCTCGTATGAAAGAATTGATTAAATTCCTCGCATTATGAACCCGTTTGATCTGTATGGACCGCAATTTTTGGCTTTCTACTCGTTGCTTCTTATTGCGAGCGGAGCGGCTATATATCTATTTTGGCGCACACTGGGGCAAAGCGAGAATTTTAGACGTCCGATGACGGACCCTTATCAGATTGCTTATCTAAGAGGCGGAGCAAAGGAAGCTGTTAAAGTGGCTGCGGCAACACTTACGCATCGCGGGGCAGCGAACGTAAGTGGAGATACGATTACGAGCCAAGCGGGACAATCAGCACTTGCGGTGAACCAGCTTGAAAAAACAATACTTGAGGATTGTCTTTCGGGGGCAACACTTAGACAGCTTGCTGATGGTAGGGCAGCAGACGTTGCTGAAAAACTCTTTCATCAACGTCTCGTAAGCGAACATCTTATTTTGTCGGATGATGAGGTACAAAAGGCACTTCGTGTAAAAATTGTTATGGTAGGGCTGCTCGTCGCTGTTGCGCTCATAAAAATTTTCATCGCTCTTCAGCGTGGGCGGCATAATGTATTGCTTTTGGTCATATTGGCAGCAATCGGAGTTATTGTTCACGCCAAGTTCACTCTTTGGAATACACCGAGCGGCAGTACTGCCCTCAAAGATTTAAAGGTTCTCTTCGGTAGATTAAAAAGTCAAACTAGTCAGTTGGCTCAGCCATCACAAAACCATCAATTTTCATTTCTTCTAGGCGTTTTTGGAGTCGCGGCATTATCGACAAGTGAATATGCGTTTCTATCTGCTTTCAAGCCGAAGCTAGGAAGCAATTCAGGCTGCGGAACTTCGTGTGGTAGTAGTTGTGGTAGCGGCAGTTGTGGCGGAGGTGGCTGCGGGGGTGGCTGCGGAGGTTGTGGCGGCTGATGAGCGATATTCAAAAGGATAAATCATTTAACGATCGCGTTGGCTTAGGCTGGCGACCAGAAATCGGAGTGAGGATTCTTGAGCAGCTTGACGAAATAGATATCATAGAGATCGTCGCTGAAAATTGTATGCACCTGAGTAACTCAGGGCTAAAGGTTTTCAATCGCCTTTCGTCTCAGGTTGATATCGTTGTACACGCAGTTAGCTTAGGTTTGGCAAGTACATACGCGGTGAGTTCGAAACACCTTGAAGCAGTTGCACGTGTTGTTCATGCTATAGAACCCGAAGCATGGTCAGAACACTTAGCTTTTGTAAGAACTACGGATCGTGAGCTCGGGCACTTAGCGGCACCACCGTGGTCGGAGGAGACCGTTGAGAACACCTTACGTAACATACAGGTAGCGGCGAAAACCATTGGCTCGCTACCGCATCTTGAGAATATCGCAACTTTGTATCACCCCATCGGCAGTACCATGAGCGAAGCAGATTGGACTACCGAGATAATCAAGGGCGCTCGCACTAAGTTGCTTATTGATCTTGAAAACATATACGCAAACAGCAGGAATTTTAAAACTCAATGGCTTGCAGAAATGCTCAAATTCCCATTGGCAGAAGTTACCTACGTTCATATTGCTGGCGGGCGCGTGGCCACCGATGAGGCTGGTGAATACTTTCTTGACGATCATCTTCATCCTGTCGCAGAAGAAGTTTATACATTACTTGAAGAGCTGGCTTCGCGAGTACCGCAGCCACTCAGCGTGATACTTGAGCGTGATGGCAATTACCCCGAATTTGAACAGACAAGGCATGAGTTGGTGGAAGCGCGAAAGTCCCTAAGGCGAGGGCGCAAAAGGCAGGAGATAAAAAACAATGCGTGCTAGAGATGCAGAAAATCTCATTGCTGATCTTCTAACTACCGGAAGCAAAGGTACTGGTTCTGAACATGAAGTTGGTGAGGCGGCGCTGTTGGGCTTGCGTCGATCGAAACCGATCTATGCACGGAAGATCGAAGAAAAGGAAAGTATTAAGCAACGACGACGATATCTGTTTTGCCGTCGTCTGCTATCTGGGCTTACGTACCCCGTGAGGGCTCTTGTGCGCATCTTGAAATCGTAGTTCGTCTCAGTTTTACTGGGGCATAGGAGGGTAGAAATGCCCCATGGAGCCGCAAAATACGGATTCCAGAACAGGAACTAGCTAAGAAGTCGCGCCAATTCCTCAACCCCCATCATCTCGCCCTTTTCCGCTCCGCGGCGTTTGACCTCGAGCTTGCCTTCCTTGATCGTTCTCTTGCTTACGATGGCGCGCAGCGGGATGCCGATCAGGTCGGCGTCACTAAACTTCTCTCCGGCACGAGAGCTGCGATCGTCATAGAGCACCTGCACGCCTTGATCGCGGAGCTTCCCGTAGAGCGTCTCACACTCATGACGCACCGACTCCTCTTCGATATTGAGGCCGATAAGGTGCAGATCGAAGGGGGCTACCTGCGCCGGCCAACGGATCCCATGCTCGTCGTGGCTCTGCTCGACAAGCGCCGCGCAGATACGGCTTATGCCGATGCCGTAACAGCCCATCACCATCGGCAGGGTATTGCCGCTGTTGTCGAGATATTCGGCGTGCATACTCAATGAGTATTTCGTCCCCAATTTGAAGATGTGCCCAAGCTCAATTCCTCGCTCCGCGCGCAGTTTGCCGGCGGTGCAGCGTGGGCAGCCGTTACCATCCTTCGCCAGCTTGATATCGGCAAAGCGCGGTTCGGGCAGATCACGTCCAAAATTAACGTTCAAGGTGTGATAGTTGGTGCGGTTTGCTCCGCATTCAAAGTTTACTCGTCCACGCACATCGTGATCGGCGATGATCGTTACTTGGCTCGGGAGATTGAGCGGGCCGGCGTAACCCACCTTAGCTCCGGTTACTTTTTCAACTACTTCCGCTGTTGCCAGGGCAAGACGCTGGCAATTGAGCGCATTGGCAAGCTTAACCTCGTTTACCTCGCAGTCACCGCGCACCATCACGGCTGCCACATGCTCATCGGCCTGGTAGAGCATGGTCTTTGTCGTCTTCCATACCGGAATCTTCAAAAATTCTGCCAGAACATCGACGCCGATAAGGCCTTCGCCAAAAACCTCCTCCATCGGTCGTTGCGCCTCTTCCTGGGCGAACTGTTCCAGGCGCGACTCGGCGCGCTCCTGATTGGCGGCGTAGGAGCACTCCGAACAGTGCAGGATCGTATCCTCGCCACTTTCGGCTAAGGCCATAAATTCGCGACTACCCGAACCACCAATCGCGCCGGAGTCTGCCTCGACTGAACAGAAACGGAGCCCAAGCCGCGTAAAAATACGGTTGTAGGTCTGCTCCATCAGATCAAAGGAGCGACTGAGTCCAGATTCATCGGCATCGAAGGAGTAGGCGTCCTTCATCAGAAACTCGCGTGCACGCACTAGCCCAAAGCGTGGCCGAATCTCGTCACGGAATTTATTCTGGATCTGGTAAAAGATCCTCGGCAGCTCCTTGTACGACTGGATCTCGTTTCTGACGATGTGGGTAATGACCTCTTCGTGCGTTGGTCCCAAGCAGGCCATGCTGCCGCGCCGGTCTTTGAAGGCGAACATAATGCCGTCAACCTCGGTGTAGCGATCCCAACGGCCGCTTTCGACCCACAGCTCCTTGGGTTGCAAGGCGGGCATCAGGATCTCTTGGCAGCCGGCGTTGTCCATCTCGCTGCGGACGATCTCAGCTACCTTGCGCAGCACGCGCACCATTAGCGGCAGATAGGTGTATATCCCGGCCGAAAGCTGGCGAATGTAGCCGCCGCGTAGGAGCAGTTGATGTGCCGCCGTCTGGGCATCGGCTGGGGTTTCGCGCAGGGTTTTTCCGAGAAGTTGTGATTGACGCATGGGGGAGGGCTCCTTTTCTCGGACTATAGCATAAAACAGTATTTAGGTAATATTAGGTAACTACTCGACCCTCTTATTAGACTTAGCACCTACGTCAGACAGCATCCGGCGAGCGCAAGAGAGGAAACTTTCGCTCCAATTCCCCGATAACTTACTTAGAGAAGAAGAATGTTGTTACGCGAAGGTCCACTTGCTATTCCAAGTAAGGAGATAGAGGGCATCTACCGGTTTCTATGCCCTAACTGCGGTGAGTTCCAGACGGCGGTGAACCTGAAGACCAACTTGAGTCGGTGTTTTCGCTGCCAGAGAAACTTTAACACCATCGAGTTA
>CAIXSY010000187.1 GCA_903922175.1 uncultured delta proteobacterium
ACTCTCCTCGATCAGGCCCAGCACGCCCTCAAAAAACTCGCCGCCGACTGCCACATCCTGCCTGCCTCTCGTGAGGCATTCTTAAAAAAACTTGCCAGGCTTAAACAGGCACTGCAAATCGCTCTCCATGAGAAGTCCTAAATTGGCAAACTTGGCCAGATAATGAGGAAAAAAGCCGTTGTTTTTTTCCTCAGAGGCGGCGCGCGCGGCCTCTGAGGGAAAAAGCAAGCAAGAGCAACTTTGCGGGTGTCCTGATTGATTCGCACAGATATTTTGTCAGGCTTGTTATTTGAAGGAAGTGGCATAGCCCGGAATATTCATGCCCCTGGCTTGTTGCTATCTTTCCATACCACTGGGAAAAAGTCGTGACTTTTTCCCAGTGGTATGGGAAGATGCGCAAATGAAGAGATATGTCACCGATATAATTGAGCAATTTGCAAGTAGGAAGTTTGTGCTTCTTGCTGGGCCACGCCAGGTAGGTAAGACAACTAGCGCCAAGGAGTGGTTAGGGATACGCAATGGCACCTATCTCAACTGGGACGTAGCGGAGGACCGGGCTATGATTCTAGGCAAAAGTTTCATCTCGACTGGCGGCCCTTCTACTATCCTGCTTGATGAAATTCACAAGTATCCACGTTGGCGTAGTTACCTAAAGGGGCTCTTTGATAAGGAAGGTGCGCGTTTGCACGTCGTGGTGACTGGCAGTGCACGTTTGGACATTTACCGCAAAGGCGGGGATAGTTTATTTGGCAGGTATGAGCTCTTGAGAATGCATCCACTTTCAATTGGTGAGGTCACTCATGGGACAGTTCCTCCACCTCCAAGCGACTGGCTATCTCCAGGAATTCATCATGGGATCTCGGAAAATTGGGAAAGGCTTCTGCGATTTGGCGGGTTCCCCGAACCATTCGTAGAGCGGGATCCTCTGCAACACCAGCGCTGGTCTACTCGACGACGCGACCTACTTATTCGAGAGGACTTGAGAGACCTATCCGAAATCAAACTGATTGAGCTAGTCGAGCATCTGTATCTTCTGCTCCCCGCCCGAGTTGGTTCGCCACTATCAATAAATAGTTTGAAAGAGGAGCTGCAAGTCGCATTTGATTCCGTATCATCGTGGATCTCCACCCTGGAGAGGCTCTACATATGTTTTCGCATCTCTCCTTACCACCGTAAAATTGCACGCAGTCTTAGAAAGGAACAGAAGCTCTATCTTTGGGATTGGTCCCAATTAAGCGATCCGGCCGCTCGCTTTGAAAATATGGTCGCCTGCCACCTTCTCAAGTCAGTCCATGCCTGGAATGATATCGGGCATGGAGAGTTCGGGCTTAATTATTGGCGCAACAAAGAGAAGGAGGAGGTGGATTTTCTAGTAACACAAGCGGGTAAGCCGGTCGTGCTTTTTGAATGTAAACTTTCAGATGTGAACGTGGCGCGGCCGCTCGCCGATCTAAGCGCGGAGTTAGGGGGGATCCCGGCAATTCAGTTAGTTGCAACTCCACATGTCGACTTTCGAACGCAGGCCCTGCGCGTTGTAACAGCCCGGGACTATCTAGCGAATCTGGTTTAATGTATTCCCATTGGTTAGCCGCGCGCGCGGGAATTACTGGGTTCGTGTGACGCATACACAATATCAGCCAGTTCAAATGCGCTTCCTGGTTTAAAGTACCGGATGGAGAAGAGCCCGTGCTAATTCTCCCTTAACAGCAGCGGCTCTTACTTGCTTTTTGTTTCTCGGGGACTGCGCTCGCTGTCCCTGAGACAAAAGGCTCGAAGAATCTTACGTTTGGGCCTAGATGCCTTTCTTTGAGGCATCAGAGGATCTGATTAGTATTCAGGGATTTTGGGGGAAAGTTTCCTGGGGGGATAAATTTTCGGGTGTCCTCATTGAGCTCATAAAAGTTTGTGAAACATGTTCTAAACTTTGGCGCCGCAAGGCGCAGGAACCAGATTCTGCCCGGGAAGAAGTGGCAACGCCACTGCACAATAAAGATTGCCGGGCAGGATCTCGCCTATGCCTTCCTCTTCCCCTTCACCAAGCGCTCCACCAAATAGAACGAAGCCGGGATGATGAAGATGGCGACGAGCGAAGCGCAAAGCATACCGCCGATCACCGCCGTGCCCAATACCTGGCGCGATACCGATCCAGAGCCGGTCGCGACCCAAAGCGGAACACAGCCAAGAATAAAGGCGAATGCGGTCATCAGGATCGGACGCAGACGAACCTTGGCGGCGGTAAGCGCTGCTTCCATCAGATCGCCGCCCTTGCTCGCTTCGGCACGGGCGAACTCGACGATCAAAATAGCGTTTTTAGCGGCCAGTCCGATGAGCACAACCAAACCGATCTGAGCGTAGACGTTGTTCTCCATCCCACGCATAAAGAGCGCAAGAAACGCGCCGAACACCGCAATTGGAGTTCCAAGCAGCACGGCAAAGGGTAACGACCAGCTCTCGTATTGGGCGGCGAGGATCAGGAAGACGAAGAGAAGCGAAAGGGCGAAGATCGCCATAGGCGAAACGCCTTTTTGCGCCTCTGCTTCCTGAAACGACATGCCGAGGTAGTCATACCCCATCTTGTCCGTCGGCATAGTCTTGCTATAGACATCCTCAAGTGCGCGCATCACCTGTGCCGAGCTAAAGCCCGGTTTGGCTGAGGCATTGATCTGAGCACTGCGATAGAGGTTGTAGCGCAGCGTGAACTCCGGCCCTGCGGTCGGCTTCATCGTTACCACGCTTGAAAGCGGCACCGCTTCTCCGTTTTTATTGCGCACTGAAAACTGTCCAACCTGTTCAGGTTTGACGCGGTAGTCTCCTTCAGCTTGGACGAATACCTGCCATTGCCGTCCGAAACGGTTAAAGAAGTTCACCATGTAACCACCCATGAATGTCTGCAGAGTGCGGAAGAGCTGGCTGACATCGATGCCTTGCTTCATCACCTTATCGCGATCTACATCAGCCAAAAGCTGCGGCACCGCCGCTAACAACGTTGTTGTGACTGAGGCTATCTCAGGGCGTTTGCGCGCCTCTTCAATGAAGAGTTTGGTCTTCTCAGCCAGAAAACCGACGCTTTCACCGACGCGATCCTCGAGGATGAATGTCACACCACCGGAAGTTCCGATACCGGGAATGGCCGGGGGCGAGAAGGCAAAGGAGCGTGCCTCAGGAAGACCGGAGAGCGCCTGGTTAACACGCGTAACGATAGCATTGTATTGCGTCTCGGGGCTCTTCCGTTCTGCCCAATCCTTGAGGGTTACGAAGAAAAAGCCGTTGTAGGTGCTGGCCACACCATTAATCAGACTATAGCCGGCCACCGTGGTGTAGGCCTCAACTCCAGGCGTCTTGGCGAGAATAGCCTCGACCTTCTTGCACACCTCACTCGTGCGCTGCAGTGAGGCTGCTTCCGGAAGAGACACGTTAATATAAAAGTAGCCTTGGTCTTCCTCGGGAAGAAAGCTTGCTGGAAGAGACTTGCCAAGAAAAACTGCCCCAAGCGTTAGGCCGAGCAGAAGAGTTAAGCTAATTGAAATGCGGCGAATGCCGAGGCGACAGACACTGACATACCCGTCTGTTGCTATGCCAAAGATACGATTGAACCACCTAAAAAATCCTCCTAGCAGCTTATTAATCCAGCGGTCGAGGAAGGCCTGTTCGCCGGTCTTAGGTTTAAGTAACATCGCCGCTAGTGCTGGGCTAAGGGTGAGCGCGTTAAAGGCTGAAAAGAGGGTAGAGGCGGCGATGGTGACGGCAAACTGCTGGTAGAGACGACCGGTGATGCCGGGGATAAATACGGTAGGCACAAAGACCGACGTCAGAATCAAGGCGATTGCCACCACAGGGCCTGACACCTCCTCCATTGCTTTTATGGTAGCGTCTTTAGGCGACAATCCATGCTCTATGTGATGTTCGACTGCCTCGACAACGACAATGGCATCATCGACGACGATACCGATCGCCAGCACTAATCCGAAGAGCGAAAGGGTGTTGATCGAGAAGCCAAGCAGCGGAAAGAGAGCAAACGTAGCGATCAGTGAAACGGGGACCGCGAGCAGTGGAATTAGGGTCGCCCGCCATCCCTGAAGGAATATAAATACCACTATCACCACAAGGATAATCGCTTCCCAGAGAGTGCTGATGATCTCCTCAATACCAGCACTGACTGCCTTGGTTGTATCGAGGGCGATCTTATAGTCGAGACCAGCGGGGAAGACCTTCCGCTGCTCAGCCATAAGCTTGCGCACGCCATCTGCCGCCTGAATCGCATTCGACCCGGGGAGTTGGTAGAGCGCTAAAACAGCGGCCGGTTTACCGTCAAGTCGCCCCTGCATGGTGTAGGTTTGCGCACCAAGCTCAATCCGTGAAACGTCCTTAAGGCGCACCAGTGAACCGTCAGTATTGGCGCGAACCACCACATTGCCAAATTCCTCTGCGGTCACCAAGCGCCCTTGGGCGCTCACGGCATAGGTAAAATCAGTTCCTGGCGGGGCTGGCTCGGCACCGAGCTGTCCGGCCGGGTTGACGGTATTTTGCTTCTGAACGGCATCGATCACCTCGGGCACGGTGATGTTGAGGCTTGCCAGTCGATCGGGGTTCACCCAGATGCGCATAGCATACTGGCCCGCACCAAAGACTGTTGTTTGGCCAATCCCGGGCACACGCAGTACGGCGTCGTTAACGTTGATATTAGCGTAGTTGGCCAGCCATTCAGCATCGCGGCTTCCATCGGGAGAAAAGAGGTTTACGAGCATGAAAGGCGCTGCGGTCGATTTAACCACGGTTACGCCGGATGCTTTGACCTCACTCGGCAGCTGCGGCTCGGCCTGTGATTTGCGCATCTGGGTGAGCACCTGCGCCGTGTTGGCGTCAACGCCAACCGCGAAATTAACGCGCAGCGTAATCTTGCCGTCATTGGAGTTGAGCGAGTACATGTACTTCATGTTATCGACGCCGCTCATCTGCTGCTCGATCGGCGTGGCCACCGACTGCTCAACGGTGAGAGCATCAGCCCCGGTATAGGTGCCCTGAATCTGCATCTCCGGTGGGACGATGTCGGGATACTGGCTGATGGGCAGGCCGGATAAGGCAACAACGCCAACGATAACCATGATAATGGCGATCACCATAGCGACGATAGGACGGTTAATAAAAAACTTTGACACGAATCCTCTCCACGTTATGGCTGCCTACGCCTAGCGAGGCAGGTATCATACAGCATTAGTCTAACGCGAAGGAACGAAGGACACGAAGGAGAATCAGGGATTTTCTTTCATTTTCCTACCCCTTCGCGTCCTTCGTTCCTTCGCGTTACAATTAAAATAATATCTGAATCATTTTAGAAAACTTTCGACGGCCCTATTGCTAAGGAGAGCTTGTAACTTACTGCCCTGCAACCGCCATCGCCACCGGTGTTACCGGCATGCCGTCCCGTACCTTCTGCCAACCTTCAACGATTACGTTATCGCCAGGATTGATGCCACTCTCGACCACCCAAAGATTGTCGATCTTGGTGCCCATCTTTACCGAGCGCGAAACTGCCTTGTTCTCAGGCGAGACGATCATGATGCTATACTGCCCCTGAACTTCAGCCACTGCTCGCTGCGGGACCACGACCGCGTCTTTCTTAACCTCCATCGCCACTTTTACCCTGGCGGACATCCCGGGTTTAAGTATGTGATTAGGATTGCCGAAAAGGATCGCCACCCGGATCGTCCCCGTATCTGTTTTTACCTCACGGTCGGCGAAGGCCGCTTTCCCCTTGATCGAGTACAGCGCTCCGTTAGCCAGGTAAAGATCGAAATCAAGTTTCGCGGCACGTGCAGTACGCTCCTCCGCTGTATTATTGAGAACCATACCGAGGTATTCACGCTCGCTAATCTCGACATAGACCTTCATCGGATCAATCGACGAGACCGTCGTTAATTCGCCTGCAGTCGGGGTGCCGGCGAGGTCTCCGATCTGTGCCTTGGCGCTACCGGCCATGCCGTCAACGGGCGAAAGAACTTTGGTAAAACCAAGATCGACGATCGCTTTATCCAGGACAGCTTTAGCCGCATCTACCTGGGCTTTGTTCGACTGCTCCGCACCTATGGCATTGTCGAGATCTTTCTTGGCGACGGCGTTCTTTTCCGCCAGCGGACGCATGCGGTTCAACGTTAGGGTGCTGGTTTGCCAATGCGCTTGGGCCTGGCTAAGCTGCGCCCTTGCCTGTTCAACAGCGGCTTCAAAGGGACGCGGATCAATCTCGAAAAGCACATTACCGGTCTTAACTATCGTGCCCTCTTTGTAGTTTTGCTTAATTAGATAACCCGTCACCTGCGCTCTGACGGTGGCGTTGACTGAGCCGTCAAGAGAGCCGATCCACTCCGAAATAATCGGAACGTCTTTCTGGACGGCGTTAACCACCTGCACTGATGGGGCGACTGGAACCTTGGCTTCTTCCTTTTTACCACATGAGGAAAGCAGCAGCATTGATAGGCTGGCCAAACACATTTGAAATTGTGGAAAAAACAACCGCATCCAGCGGCTGCGCGCTTCCAAGGCATTTTGGACAAACCTTCGGTTTGGCTCTGTTTCCTTAAATGTGTTTGGCCATGTTGTCCCTCCGGGGGTAGAAACTTCTTGCCCACTTATTTGTTTGACTGCTTGTGTGCAACAAATGGGCAAGAAGTTTCTAAGGGCTGCAGGAAAAGTATAACGGCGATTATGTACGTACATATCATCTTCTCCAAAAAAACTAGTGAAGCTTTGCCTCAGACCGACGCGTGTTCTCCCGTGCACGTGCAGGTGCACTGGAAACCCATATTCGACGAGCAGTTGTGAAAATGTAACTCATCTTGCACCCGTTTCAAGATTAAGCAATCTAGCGTGGCATTCCGGTATTTCCCGCCACCGTCATCTCATCCGCTTTGGTAACCCAACCACCACCCAACGAGCTAAAGACCTTGACAAACTGCTGCGAGCGCTGATTTTGAAGGTTGATATAGTTCAGCTTCACCTCAAAGAGGCGTCGCTCGGCATCGAGAACCTCGAGGTAACTCGTCTGGCCTTCGTCGTAGCGCGCTTGCGATAGGGCAAGATAATCTCCTAAAACCTGCACCTGTCTGCCGATCAAGCTCTCACGCTCTCCGGTCTTCTGAAAGCTAACGAGCGCATCATTGACCTCACGCATGGCATTAAGAATCGACTGTTTGTAAGCGGCCAATGCCTGCGCTTTTTGGCTCTCGGCTACCTCAACCTGCCCGGCGATGCGGCCAGCGGTGAAAATCGGCAGCGAAATCTCCGGTCCAAAAGCCCAGGCTTGTCCCGGATTTTTGAACCAATCATTTAACTGCGTGCCCGCATAACCGTACGAACCGGTTAGAGAGATCGATGGAAAATAGCCCGCGCGTGCCACACCGATACGCGCATTGGCGGCGATCAAACCCTGCTCCGCGCTGACCACATCGGGCCGCTGCTCAATCAGCTGAGAAGGTAGATCGGCTGGGATAGTGTGGGCTTGGTTAAGCTCGGCGAGAGTTTTTCCACGGCTAATCGGCCCCGGATTTTGCCCGAGAAGCACACTAAGAGCGTTCTCCGTAGTAGCGATTGCCTGTTCAAGGGCCGGAATGGCGGCTTCGGCGGTTAACACCTCCGACTCTGCTTGGCGCACATCGAGCTGAGAGATAACACCTGCCTTGAAGCGATCCTGCATGAGGGTCAAGGCTTTACGCCGAGTTTGCCAGGTCTCTTTGGATACTTCAAGTTGGGCATCGAACGTACGTAGATCGAGATAGGCCGAGGCGACAGCGCTCACCAATGAGAGGACTACGGCTCGACGATTTGCCTCCTGACTGAGGATGTCAGCCCATGTAGCTTCATTACCACGCCGAATTCGACCCCAGAAATCAAGCTCCCATGCCAACCCGAGCGCTGCGCTTAGGTCGTTGAAGGCGTGGCCCGTGCCTGGAGGCGAGGTCAATTCGGACATCTGATAGCGGTTGTACGAAGCATCAGCCCCTAGCTGTGGAAATAGTGCTGAACGCGAGACTCCATAGCGGCCATAATACTCCTGTACCACTGCAGTTGCGCGAATGAGATCGAGGTTGCCTTGTAGCGCCGTCTGCGTCAGCTTACTCAGCTGGGGATCTTGAAATTGGTCCCACCACTGGATATTCGCCAATTGCCCGGCCTGCTGCGGCGTCAAGCGCCATTGCGGAGGAAGCGTCACCTCCGGTCGCTGATAATCCGGCCCGACCATGCAGGCGTTGAGCAATAAGGTGGTTAAAATAAGAGAAAGTCGAACTAACTTTAGTGTCGGCATACTTAGTTTCTTTTATTTTTGGGGCACCATGTCGGACAGTAGCATAGCACCATTCATTTCTGAAAACGAGAACCATTATAAATACTTAACACGGCTTTGGGAAATGTACCTAAACAGTCCCTTCCTTCGCCATAAAATCTTTTCGACGTAGTGGCGCCCTAGATGTATATCACTTTACTCACGTTCTCTTCTCCAAATTGGGTTGCATATATTCCTCTACCGCATCGGCCACTGAGATAAAGCGATTGATCCTACCGACCTTCTCATCCAAACCTTCGTGACGCAGCTGATCACGCACGCTGGAACGGGCCTCAACAATCTGAAAGCGCGCACCGAGTGCAGTAAGTTCAATCTGCAATTCTAGTAACATGTGTGCGGCGTGCATATCGACCAGCGGCGCTGACGAAAGGTCGCAGAGCACAAGCTTGGGGCATGGAGATTCAGCTCGGACACGCTCTAACACCGTGTCTCGCACATGGTCAACGTTGAAATAAACAAGCCCGGATTCAGGCCGAAAGATCAACACATTTGGAATTAGCTCATTATCCGTGTGGCGCTCGCGGTCGGAGAAGCGGCGCGTACCAGGAATGCGCCCAAGAAAAGCCACGTGTGGCCGTGATGCGCGCCGAATGAGCAAAATCAGAGAGATAATGGCGCCGATCATCACACCGCGCAGTAGTCCTGAGCCGAGCACGCCAAGAATTGCCGCCATCGCCACGACGAACTCGGAACGATAGCCGCGCCAGAGGTTTTTAAGAACTGAGAGTTTGAATAGCCCGGTGACTGCTACGAGCACAACAGCGGCCAAAACCGGTTGTGGTAACGCCGAAAGCTGGTGTGAAAAGAACAGCACCACCACAAGGATTATTCCCGCCGCTAAGGCACTCGAGAGCGGTGTGCGTGCCCCACCACCATCATTGACCAGTGACTGCGACATGCCGCCGCTGACGGGAAAGCCGCGCCCCAAAGCGGCGGCAAGATTGGCAGCAGCAAGGGCGAGAAACTCCTGGTTGGCATCAAGCCGGCCGCCGTGCTTAGCCGTAAACATGCGTCCGATGGCAGAGGTTTCCACCGCTCCTAAAAGAAAGCAGGCCAAAGCCAGCGGCAGCAATTTGTTTAAATCTGCCCAATAGATCGCTGGTAGTCCGAAGGTGGGCAGCCCTTGCGGAACTGCGCCGAGAAGTTTTACCCCGTACGCATCCAGGTTGAGCCAGCCCGAGGCTACGATGCCACCGATGACGACGAAGATCGCCATGGGCTTGTTTTTTAAAAACGTCTTCCCCAACACGAGGACGAGCAGCGCCACGCCACCGACGGTAAGCGACATCGAATTAGTCTGATTGAGGTGCCGAAGAAAGTAGGCGCTATTCTCCCAAAAATCCCCGTGCGTGCCGTGAATACCGAACAGCTTCGGCAGCTGGGTGCTCGCCAGAAAAAGCGCCACGCCGCACTTAAATCCGGTCATGACGCTTTCTGAGATAAAATTCACAATCGCGCCCGCCTTAATGAGCCAGGCGATAAAAGCGATGATCGCTACGAGTAATGCCGTGCCCGCCGCCAGCGCGCCGAAACGCGCGGTATCACCGCCAGAAATCTCTCCCAAGGACGCGCCGACAAGCAGTGAAATGGCAGAGGTGACCGTGATTGACGTGTGCTTCGAACTGCAGAAGAGCCAAAACACCAAACCGCCAAACAAGCAGGCATAAAGTCCAGCCTGAGGAGGTAGGTTGGCCAGTGAAGCATCGCCGAGCGCAGCGGGAAGCAGATACGCGGCTAGGGTGATGGAAGCGACGACATCGCCGCGCAGCCAGCTTTTGTCGTAGTCGCGTAGCCATTTAAGCGCGGGAAGTGGTAGGTTCATTGTCTTCTCCTTGGTTTCCTTGCATTATGAAATGTGCAGTAAACGAGTTGCATGTTCGGCCCACTCCCCTCCGCGCTCTCCGCGGCTCCTGTGTGAATACTAACATAAGAAGTTTCTGAAAAACTCTATTTCTGGGTTCTACTCGCTGGTCTGGCCGTCCTCGTTGTGTGAAAACAGTAGTTTTTTTCACACCGAGAGAAGCGAGTACAGCGAGAAAAGTGAATATTTCAGAGGCTTTATAAATATTACACAGGAGCCGCGGAGAGCGCGGAGGCTATGGTCTGAGGTTTACCTCTCTAGATTCCTTGACCCTTGAAACGTGTACTAGATGAGTTGCATTTTACACTTGAACTTGGCCTTGAACTCCCGCATGGCCATGGCCCATTCACCATATTCTTGGAATTCGACTGATAGGCATGCTCAGGTCAAAGAAGGAA
>CAIXSY010000188.1 GCA_903922175.1 uncultured delta proteobacterium
TGCCTCGACACCAAAGACAGTGTCGTCAAGGACAGCTCGCCTTCCATGAGTAAACAGCGCAACTCGGGAAATTTAGCCAACGCCCTAGCAGAGCATATGCGTCGGTTGGCAGCGGGTTCTGAGTAGAGAAGTTTTTTTGTGCAATAAGCGCTTTTAAATGGCATTCTCGTGCATCCAAAAAATCTAGTCGTGGAGTAGGGCGAAAATCCGTCAATAGAGAAGTAGGATATATTTTCTCTCCCCTCACACACAGGCGCCGCTTTCTTGATTCATAAAACCCACCCGGAAGTTCTCCTAGCGCGTAAAATCCCAGGGGTCTGGGGACAGCGTCCCCATCGCCTGGAATGTGCTTGTGCATAATCTCTTACACCGCTTCAAATGGGTCCCTCTCCATGTTCTTGACATAGGGGGGCTCCTTGATGATAAATTCAGTCATACGACTGAAATATATCATGAATACTAAACGAAAGATAACCGCTAAAGAGGCCCTGATTGAGGCGGCGGCGCGTCTATTCGCCGAAAAGGGCTACGATGCGGTGAGTACGCGTGAGCTGGCCGAGGCATCTGGGGTAAATCTTGGTGCTATTCAATACCATTTTGGTTCAAAGGCTCGCCTGTTCGTTGAGACTATGGCGCACCTCTGGGACGAGCCTGCGCACCAGGCACCACTCGCTCTTTTGCTAGCCCCGGCCAAAGATGAGATCGAGGCTGTCGAACGGGTGGCGCAGTTTGTCTCGGCGATGCTGGCATATCTGTTGCGCGATGACAGTACGGGCCCATGCCGGATGATGTTTCGTGAAACGTTCTCTTCCGCTTCGCAGGATCCGGAGATGTTGGAGGCTCTGACCACCTCCTTCGTCAAAGAGATCACCCAGCCCTACAATGATTCGATGTCGCAGCTTTTGAGGGTTGCCGCTCCCCAAGCATCGAACGAGCAGGTGGAGTGGTGCGCGCGCGCAATTATCGCCCAGTGCATGTTTCCCGCTACTCAGCGCCCCTTTATCGAGCGTATGCAGGGTGCGAAGTTGAATGTGAATCCCTGTTTTCAAAAGATGGTGACGGAGATCGTTTGCTTCACCTTGAGTGTCCTCGATCTAAGCCCAGCGGCAGGTGCCGCTGGGCGTGAGGCGGCGAGGCGCTTCACCGAGATCGATGCCGTGGCGGGGTGAGTGCGTGGGGTAGGTGATGGGTATTATGTAAAGGTGTGCTTATGAAGAAACAGATCGTTGTGGCCTTGATAGTTGTTGGTCTTGGTATCGTGCTCCTCGCTGGCGTGAAATATCTGCAGATCTCGCATGCCATCTCGGCCGCCGCCGGGCATCAGCCTCCTCCAACCCCGGTGACGACGACCATTGCACGTCAAGAGATCTGGCCGCGTGACCTTGAAGCCATAGGATCGCTGGCGGCGGTGCAGGGAACTACTATTGCCGCTGAGGAGGCCGGCAAGGTGGTCAAGATATACTTTGAGTCGGGAAGCAGCGTCGCTCTGGGGGCGCCTCTGCTTGATCTCGACACGGCCGTCGAGGAGGCGCAGCTTAAAGGTTTAGCCGCCCTAGCGGAGCAGGCTAAGCTTGGCCTAAAACGCGCTCAGTCGTTGCGTCAGAGTGATACTAACTCTGAAGCTGACCTTGAAAAAGCGCAAGCTCAAGCCCAGGAAGCCGAAGCGGCGGCGGAGGCGACACGCGCCATCGTCGCCAGAAAACATATCAAAGCTCCCTTCGCCGGGATGATCGGGATCCGTCTGGTCAATGTGGGCCAGTATCTCGCCGTTGGTACTCCACTTGTACCGTTGCATGCGCTTGATCCGATCTATGTGGACTTCTCCTTGCCGCAACAAGCACTTCCATCTCTCGTCGTGGGCCAGTCGGTGAACGTCGCCCTGGATGCCTTTGGTGATAAGATCTTTGAGGCAAAGCTTAGTGCCATGAATCCTCAGGTCGACCTGGCGACGCGCACTATTCAGATCCAAGCAACTCTTGCCAACCCCGAGGGGACGCTTCGTCCAGGGATGTTCGCGCGGGTGAGCGTGCAGCTGCGCGAGAGCGATCAGGTTATCGCCATTCCCTCCTCCAGCATCAGCTATGCGCCCTACGGTAACTCCGTTTATGTCGTGGAGAGCCATGAGGAGGCGGGGAAAACGGCGAGTCTTAGCGTTAGCCAGGAGACCGTTAAGCTGGGCCGACGGCGCGGAGAGCTTGTGGCCGTGCTTTCAGGCTTAAAGCCGGGGATGCGTGTGGTGACTTCAGCTACCTTTATGCTGCGCTCGGGAGCCCCGGTTACTCTAAGCGAGGGGCCGCAGCCCGGCAGCGATCCGGCACCCAATCCGGCGGATACGTAGAGTCAGCGTAACTCAAATTTCGAGGGAGTTTATGAAATTTACCGATCTCTTTATCAAGCGCCCAGTCCTGGCGATCTGCATTAACCTGTTGATCTTGGTTGCCGGCTATCAGTCGATCCGCAGCCTTAACGTGCGCCAATATCCGCGAAGTGATAGCGCTATCGTTACCGTCAAGACGGTCTATGTCGGGGCCAGTGCCGACCTCGTGCGTGGCTTTATAACCACGCCCCTGGAGAGAGTTATCGCCAGCGCCGATGGCATCGATTACATGGAGTCCAATAGCCAGCAGGGGTTGAGCACGATTACCGCCCACCTGCGCTTAAATTTCGATACCAACGCGGCGCTTACGCAGGTGCAGGCCAAGGTGGCGCAAGTTCGAAACGATCTTCCGCCTGAAGCAGAGGCGCCGACGATAAATATCGAGAGTGCCGACAACCGTTTTGCCTCGATGTATCTAAGCTTTTACTCGCCCGACTTTGACCAGAATCAGATCACTGATTATCTGACGCGTGTCGTGCAACCACAGCTGTCGGCAGTAAAGGGGGTAGAGCGCGCCGATATCTTGGGAGCGCGCACCTTCGCCATGCGTGTCTGGCTTAAGCCCGATCGGATGGCGGCCCTTAATATTAGCCCCTCGGAGGTGCGCGCCGCCCTGGCGGAGAACAACTCCCTTTCAGCGCTTGGGAGCACAAAGGGATCGATGACCAAGATCAACTTACTGGCGAACACCGATTTGCGCACGAAGGAGGAGTTTCAAAATCTGGTGGTCAAACGTACCGAGACTACCCTCGTGCGCCTCTCTGATATCGCCGACGTCGTGCTCGGCGCTGAAAACTACGACGCCGATGTGCGCTTTAGTGGTGAGAGCGCCACCTTTATGGGCATCTGGGTGCTGCCCAATGCCAACTCGCTGGATGTGATTAAGGCGGTGCGCAAGGGATTGCCGGACATCGAAGCGCGCCTTCCCAAGGGGATAAAGCTGGGCATCCCCTATGATGCGACTGAGTATATCAAAGATGCCTTGCACGAGGTCACCGATACGCTGCTGGAAACGATCGGCATCGTGATCATCGTCATCTTTCTCTTCATCGGCTCGCTGCGCTCCGTTCTTGTGCCGATCGTGGCCATCCCTTTGTCGCTTGTCGGGGCGGCTGGATTGATGCTGGCCTTTGGTTTTACGATCAACCTGCTCACCCTTCTGGCGGTTGTTTTAGCAGTCGGATTAGTGGTCGACGACGCCATCGTTATGCTCGAAAACATCGAGCGCCACGTGCAGGAGGGGCTATCGCCCTTTGACGCCGCTATCGCCGGAGCCCGGGAGCTTGTTGGGCCAACGATCGCCATGACTATTACCTTGGCTGCGGTCTATGCGCCGATCGGATTTCAGGGTGGCCTTACCGGCGCTCTCTTTAAGGAATTTGCCCTGACCCTGGCGGGAGCGGTGATTATCTCAGGAATTGTGGCGCTGACCCTTTCGCCGATGATGTCTTCGAAGCTGCTCAGGAAGGAGCAACATCCGGGGTGGTTTAAGGAGATGGTGGAGCGGCACTTTGAATGGTTGCGCACCACCTACGAGCGCGTCTTGCGGCTCACGCTTCATTACCGTCCGGCGGTACTTGTCGCCTCCTTACTTATCGTTCTCTGCCTGCCCGCCTTTTACCTTATGTCTCAGAAAGAGCTTGCTCCGCGTGAGGACCAAGGGTTTCTCTTTTCGATCGTGCAGGCTTCTCCTGACTCATCGCTTGAGCAGACCCTGCTCTACACCAAGCAGATCTTTGAGCAGTTTCGTCAATTCCCTGAGTTTTCGAAGAGCTTCCAACTTACCTTTCCGTACGGCGGATTCGCCGGGATGATTCTTAAGCCGTGGAGCGAGCGCACGCGAACGGTGGCGCAGATCGAGCCTGAGGCCTGGGGGAGGATGTCGAAGATCGCCGGCGTGCGCGTCATCGTCGTCTCGCCACCACCGCTTCCAGGGGGGAGTGACTTTCCGGTTGAGTTCGTCATCTCCTCAACCGCGGAGCCGCGAGAGATCGTTAAATTTGCCCAGGACCTTGTCGGCTCAGCGTTTAAGAGCGGCAAATTTATGTTTGCGGATACCGACCTGAAGTATGATCTGCCGCAGAGTGAGATCGTCCTTGATCGCGATAAGATCGCCGCCTTGGGGCTTAATTTGAAGCAGGTCGGCGATGACCTGAGCATCCTTTCCGGCGGCAACTACGTCAATCGTTTTAATATTCAGGGGCGAAGCTATAAGGTGATCCCGCAGCTTAAGCGCACCTCACGTCTAAATCCGGAGCAGTTAAAAGATCTCTACGTCAGTGGTCCCGGCGAGACGCTGGTGCCGTTGGGGACGTTTGCGACGATCAAAGATACGGTCGAGCCGCGCCAACTTAATCGCTTCCAGCAGCTTAACTCGGCCAAGATTCAGGGCGCGGTCGTTCCTGGAACAAGTATTGACCAGGGCTTGAGTGTCCTCGAAGAGGAGGCAGCCAAGGTTCTTCCCGCCGGATACGTGATCGACTACGCTGGCGAGTCACGCCAGTTGCGCAAGGAGCAGAGCGCTCTGCTGACGACGCTTTTTCTGGCCTTTGGAGTGATCTTTCTCGTGCTGGCCTCGCAGTTCGAGAGTTTTCGTGATCCGCTGATAATTTTGGCGGGCTCGGTGCCGCTGGCCTTGACCGGGGCGATGCTCTTTGTCTTTTTGGGGATGACCTCGCTCAATATCTATTCTCAGATCGGTCTGGTGACGCTGACGGGGTTAGTGGCCAAGAACGGAATCCTGATTGTTGAGTTCGCCAACAAATTGCAGGCCAAGGGCTACGCCAAGTACGAAGCGGTGATAGCAGCCGCGGCAACTCGCCTGCGTCCCGTATTGATGACGTCGGTCGCCACCGTGGCCGGACATTTTCCGTTGGTATTGGCGTCCGGTGCCGGGGCCGGAGCGCGAAACAGCATCGGCTTGGTCCTGGTCAGCGGAATGATAGTGGGTACTTTTTTTACGCTTTTTGTGGTCCCGGCGATTTATAGCGTGATTGCG
This sequence comes from uncultured delta proteobacterium, assembly GCA_903922175.1. GTDB lineage: Bacteria > Bdellovibrionota_C > UBA2361 > UBA2361 > CAIXSY01 > CAIXSY01. The sequence continues at coordinate 5,376 of CAIXSY010000188.1, forward strand.
AAGAGTCAAAACGTTGAGGCGGTGCAGAGGGGGAGGTAGGTGCGTGAGTCTGAAGCGTGTGCTCGATGAGTGAATTTTTATAGCTGCTTGTCGAATATGCGTTTCCCGTGCATCTGCACGGGATGTTTTAAGAGGTCCGAGGTTCCAGCGTGCGAGAAATAAGTGTAAGGTTCTTTATGAAAACAGATCAAAGATATTCCACATTTTTAGCAGTCGTAGCTTTCTGGCTCTCAGCCTGTAGCGTTGGGCCGGATTACACTCCGCCGCAGATGTCTCTCGCGCCAAAATTTACCGAAGGTTCAGTTGCGCCATTTCTGGACGAGGAGGTTTCACTTTCGTGGTGGAAGTCGTTCTCAGACGAGCAGCTCAGTTCGCTTATTGAGAAGACGGTGCAGGGAAACAGATCGGTCGAGGCGGCGCTGGCGCGAGTAAACCAGGCGCGTGCGTTGCGACAGGAGTCGTTTCTCGATTTTTTCCCAACCGTTACCTCAAAGGCAGGTTATGTAAGTCAGCGCCAAAGTGCGGCTCGCTTAAATGGCTATCCGGCTCCGCGTAACCTCGATCTCTATAATGCTGGATTAGATGCATCGTGGGAGATCGATCTATTTGGACGAGTGCGACGTGGCTATGAGCAGCAATCAGCTCAAGAGGAGGCTCGTGTTGCTGAATTGGGTGATGCCTTGCGCGTCGTCGTTGCCGAGAGTGCGAGCACGTACCTGGAGTTACGCGGGGTGCAGGCCGAACATGCAGTAGCTCTAGAAAATGCGGCGAGTCAGGAAAAGACCTTTAAATTGACGACTGCGCTTAAAGATGCAGGGCAGGGGACAGCCTTGGATGTAGCGCGCTCGGAGGCGCAGTATAAGTCGACGCTCGCGGCGATCCCTCTGCTCGAAGCAAGGATCAAGGGGGCCCTATTTCGCTTGGCGGTACTTTGTGGTCAGGAACCGGGTGCGATCGAGTCCGAACTCGCCGTGACCAAACCGTTGCCGGTGTATTCTGGGCCGATTGCACTTGGAGCCCCGGCTGAACTACTTTCGCGCCGACCTGACGTGCGTGCAGCCGAGCGGGCATTGGCAGCACGAACAGCTGGAATAGGAGTCGCGGTCGGAGACTATTTCCCCAAGCTTACCTTCGAGGGATCGCTTGGTATGGATGCCAAAACGCCACGGGATTTTGGCAGCGGTGTCGCGGAGGGCTGGGCTTTTGGTCCGCACCTATCGTGGGCGGCTTTCAACATGGGTCGAGTCTACGCCAATGTGAAGTACGCCGATGCCCAAACGGCTGAGGCCATGGCTAATTATCAACAGGTCGTCCTAACGGCATTGGAAGAGACCAACAATGCTTTGGTGCGCTTCGGAACAGAGCGCCGCCGACTTGAGTTTCTTAGGGAGGCGGAGGCTGCCGCGGTGCGCGCCTTTCAGATCGCCGAGCTGCAGTATCGTCAGGGAGCTATCGATTTTCTGAGTGTGCTTGAGGCGCAACGCCAGATGCTCCTAACGCAAGTAGAGTTGGCGCACAGTGAAACGACCCTTGCCACTGACCTTGTGGGGATATTCAGGGCCTTGGGTGGCGGGTGGCAGGAGGTTGGGGTGGTTGAGAAGCGCGCTCGGTCTACCCTTTTTTTGCACCATGTTGCAGCTATTGATAACTCCACAAAAGGGTAGACCAAGCGCGCTTCTAGCCCACGATTTCATTGCGAGAACCCTCTATGCGAGCAAGGCAGGCAGCAATTTCTCAGTTAACCGCGCGCAGTTTCTGAGAAAAACTTAGTCCTTTCAGCTATCTAGAATACCAGCTCGGTAGTATCCTATTTGGATCATATCATCATTTTTAATTATGATACGCTTGCTGCTTTAACTGGCATAACTACCGATAGTTTCTTATTTCCGGAGGACGTACCCATGGAAGATATTATTGCAAGTCGTGAAAACGGGTTAAGAGTCCGGGGTGAAGCAAACGCGAAAACTCCGGAGCCGACGAAGCAACCGGTAGAAGTTTATCGTGGATTACTAGAAATCATTGCGGCAGTCTCCGCGCAGGATGTTTTAAAAGCCTTCTCAGCCCTTGAAGGAAATGTTGAGCTTGCTCGCGTTAAAGATTACCTAGTAGTTATTCTTGATAAAGGTCATCCCTTGTATCCGAAGGATCTTGCGGATTTTGAAAGGTGTGCAAGCATACTGGCAGAATTTAAATTCGGACGCTTACCCGAAGATGAATGCCGACAATGGCTTGTACTCGGAGCGGAGGCGGGACCCGCTGAGAGTCCAGCAAGAAGCAGTCTGGCAGTGAACCCTAAAAAAATATTGGGCGATTTGTTAGAAGATATAAGGAAAAATTTAATCCAAGTTGACCTGTGTCTTCTCGCCGATGTCACTCACTTTCAGAGCGTCCGACCAGAACAGTTAGATCTGCAAATTAATATTATACGCGCCATGTACAAGGCTAACCCTCAACTCATAGGGCCCGAGCAGATTCAGTGTTTAGAACAGGTAGCTGTCGGAAGACGCATCTCTTCGCATAAGGGATCGGACGGGCATTCAAAGCCGTACTATTCTTCCAGAGAGGGAGCAATTGAGACACTCGCCCACGTTCTCTCTGTTAACACCCAAGTGGCTGAAAAATATGCCGGACCGATTATTGAGGACTATCAGAAATCAAATGGCACGGAGTTGAGATCTAAGGCGCCAATAATCTCTGCACTTGTTGTTACTACTCCGAACCGTGTAGCGGCTTCTTTTACTAAGTTTCTTAATAATCCCGAATTTCTTCCCGCACTTGATGACCCACTCGCATGTCCACTGCCTTGCTTAGAAATTTTGCAAAAGATTTCAAGGCATTGCCCTGAACAGGCGCGCAAGCTATTCAATGCTACAATAGAACTATTTAAGATTAGCCATCCTTATGGGTACCAAGAGGACCTAAACGAGGTGCGGCGGACCGAAGCCCGATTTGCGAGCATGAGCGAAGATCGGGCCCACCATGAGCTCCACTATGGAAATTACCATGGACGTGCCACTGAATCCTTCAATAAACGCTTTGAGGATTGCACGCTGGCTGTCTTTAGTGGTGCTGTCAATACACTTGCTGTGATGCGGGCCGCAAATCTGAATGTGATTGAGGAGTCGACTGATCTTTTCCTGGCCTGTTGTAACGCCTCCCATTTGCAATTTGCCTCAGCGACCGCGTGCGCAGTCCCTGAGATAAAAAGCTAAAAAGCAAGGGGATAAATAGATCAGGCTGAACTAAGTCGGGCTGGATTTATCTAATGCTGGGGGGCTTTTTGGCGTGGCGCTTGGTTCAGCGCAAATATCCGTAAGCAACCGAGTCAGCGGATCATTCGGTCCATTTCTAATCAGTTTTTCCAGAGACTGAATCCGCGCCAAACTCTCCCTGAATCTTTCCTCAGCCGTCCTCGCGGAGGCAGCCATTTGAAGTCTCATGTCATCAAGCTGCTCCAACATGACCAGAGTCACCTCATCATTCAACTGCTTCATCCGCTCATCATGCCGATCCTTAATGTCCTGCCCATAGAGCACTATAAAACCTGTATAGCCAGTTGAGACCGAGAAGAGCAGGTTTAGAAAAATATAGGGATACGGATCAAAGGCAAGCTTACCGGCCCATAGGCTGTTACATGCAACATAACCTACGATCAGCACTGTCTGTACCGCAAAAAATCGCGGGGATTTTATCAGTGGAATGGCTCTATCCATAAAGCGATTAAATAATTTCGCACATTTAGGCTTATTATTAGGTCTAAGACCGGATTGCATGCCCAGGCTCTCAGCGAGATGCCTAGTCGGCAATGTATCTATTGTAGTTGGAATTCCCGCTTCTCCCAAGATAGCGCGCTCGATTGCCAGTGAGAGTGCGGCCCTACTAAACGGCTTAGTAACCAAACAGCACCCCTCGGGTATGCTGGCGTGTGGATCGGTGCTGACAAAAACGATCGGAAAGTTAGGATTAGTTTTCCAGATTCTTCTCGCCACATCAGGGCCACTCATGCCACCTCCCACGATGTGTACGTCGAAAACTCCTACGGAAAAAGGCTTGCCGTTTCTCGTCTTTAATTGGAAATGATCAAATGCGGCCTCGCCATTTGGAGCCCCCGTTACGTGTGTCCATCCATCCCCTTTCAATATCCCGCGCCCGTGGGCATAAAATGGATTACTGTCCTCTAGATATAAAATAGGCTGGCTCTCTCTATCGCACCTTGGCGGAGGTAATGGCAGATGGGGCGCATCACCGAGAGGACGAGTCGGTTGGGGCTGTTCTAGTAATACGAGCCTTGGACGAAGTGCCTCTAGCAGAGCTATATGCTCTGCTACTTTTCGTGGGTTATCCGCATCAGCCCTCAAAGCGGCGATGATCTGGTCCAACCGTGGCAAACTTGCTGAGGGTAGCGGCGCAAAGTTTGTGTGTGACCCATGTCTAGCAAGTTCACCTTCACCAGTAGAACCATCAGCTTGCGGTGGTGTCACCTTTTCACGTTCGGGTTCACTCCTGTCTGGGCTCATAAAGGTGCCCCTCCTTACTGCTTGATGTGCTGCGACATGCGCTTCGCCATGCGAGCTGCAATTTGTGCTTAAGTCTGCGGAAGAAAGGGCATTTTGCTCCCTTTTGTCATCTAAAACAAGTCCAACCGGATCTAAAAAACTCAGCATTACCCAATAATATCGGCGAGGTATAAACTGCTTGGAATACTCCGTGTGTGCCTTTCATCGTTCCCGTCCTCCGTGCATCGTTGTTCTTTGTCCGTTGTTCTTTGTCTCAGGGATCGCGCGCGCAGTCCCTGAGACAAAAGGCAAAAGACAAAAGGCAAGGGGCTGCGGCCATACGAAAGTTCAAGGCCAAGCCTAAGCACTAAAAAGCTGGAGACAAGGATCCATCGGCCCAAGCAATTTTCCTCAGGGATCGCGCGCGCAGTCCCTGAGACAAAAGGCAAACGACAAAAGGCAAGGCAAGGCAAAGGCCCAAAGCTAAGGATACGACTGCCTCAGCGGCAATATCAACTAGCGGCGCGCGAAGCGCGGCGCTGCGTCAGGCCCTTTTGCGGACGGTAGTGGCTTGGTCCCAGATGAAGAGAAACTGTTTGCGGTAGGCATCTGCCAGCTCCGCGTTCTTAATTATGATAGCCTGCAGCGGTGGCCCCCAGACCAGCATACAAACCTTGTCAGCGTAGACGTACATCGGTGTCGGGTTGAAGTGCTGCTTAGGAATTGAGCGGTATTCGAGATGTGCTCCCGGGAGAAGGTGAGTATCGCCATGGCAGCCGAGCAATTACCTCAAGCTCAGATAGTCAGCTGAATCTATTCACTATTCCTGTTGGACGCTAGTGTTACTATCCCAGTGAATGGATACCGCTTTTCAGGTCGATTTTAGATGGCTAAGTAAAAAAACATTCTTACGCCCTAAACCCCCGATTACTTGAGTAGGTGCTACGAACAACGTAACATAGCTGGCTAACTTGAGCCTGTCCGGAAACAGCGAAAGCGCGATAGGACGGGAGAAATAAGTGAAATAGTAGAGTAGTATACGTAGCCAATTTCGAGGTTAAGCCCGAAAGAGGCACGCTATAATAGCGCCGACTAGTGAATTTTGAGGCTAAA
>CAIXSY010000189.1 GCA_903922175.1 uncultured delta proteobacterium
TCACCATATTCTTGGAATTCGACTGATAGGCATGCTCAGGTCAAAGAAGGAAAGGCCACGGCCAAGCAGAAGTTCAAGGCCAAGTCTACGGCGAAGTTTAAGTTAGCAATGGAGCCTTGGTCTGAGGCGCAGCCTCGCTAGGACTAAGAATACCCCGCTGAAGCACAGCCTAACCTCATCGTCACCAATCCAAAAATGGCCGTTTTTATGCCTAGGACCGATGTCCCATCTTTAACTTAACCTTCATTTCAGATATCCTCCTTCCCATATGACAACCCAAGCAAACACCCCGATCATTACCGAAGACGTCTTCCTGACCTCTCCCAAAGACACCCGCATAGCCAACCTTGCTGCCCGAGTAGGCCAAGAGGTGACACTTCACGGCTGGGTTAATACCGCGCGGTCGTCGGGCAAGATCTCATTTATTGAGCTTCGCGACGGCAGCGGCTATGTGCAGTGCGTCGGCGAACATCATTTGCTGTCGCCCGAGACCATGACCGAGATTCAACGCTGCTCACAGGAGTCCTCGATCACCGTTGACGGCGTTGTCCAAGAGCACCCGAAACAGAAGGGCGTCTACGAGATCAACCTGCGCCGCGTACAGGTGCTACACCAAGCACTCGACTACCCCTTGGGAAAGAAGGACCACGGCCCGGATTTCCTACTCGAGAATCGGCATCTTTGGCTCCGTTCACGCACGCAGTGGGCCATTCAACGAATACGAAATACGATTATACATGCAACCTACGAGTTCTTCAGTGCCTACGGGTTTATCAAGATAGATGCGCCGATCATCACTTCGACCGCCTGCGAGGGCACGACGACGCTTTTTAGCATGGACTATCACGACCTAGGCAAAGCCTACCTCTCGCAGAGCGGGCAGCTCTATATCGAAGCGGCCGTTATGTCGCATGGGCGCGTTTTCGACTTTGGCCCGGTCTTCCGCGCCGAAAAAAGCAAAACGAAGAAGCACCTCTCCGAGTTTTGGATGATGGACGCCGAGATGGCATTCTGCACACACCAGCAAAACATGCGTTTTCAAGAGGAGCTCATTAGCTACATCATCGGGCGCGTACTGGCCCTTAACCAGGCGGAGCTTGCCACCATGAAGCGCAACACCGCGACTCTGGAGAAGGTCAAGCCACCGTTCGTGCGCCTCACCCACGCCCAGGTCGTGCAGATGCTCCAAAAAGAGGGGGCGACGATTAAGGCCAATGACGATCTTGGCGCCCCGGATGAAGCTATCCTAGCAAAGCTGTTTGACGTTCCGGTGTTCATCGAACGCTGGCCGGCTGAGATTAAAGCGTTTTACATGAAGCGCGCCAGCGATGATCCGTCCGTAGTTTTAGCGGCAGATCTGATGGCGCCCGAAGGTTTCGGGGAGATTCTCGGCGGCTCTCAACGCGAAGACGATTACGAAACACTTAAAAAACGCATGGAGAGCGAGAACGTTCCGATCTCTGAATTTCAGTGGTACTTAGATCTACGCAAATACGGATCGGTGCCTCATGCCGGATTCGGTTTCGGGCTTGAGCGCCTGGTCAACTGGATCTCTGGCGCTGAGCACATTCGCGAAACGATACCGTTCCCGCGGCTACTGTACCGTTTTAAGCCATAAGTTTCGAATTCTTCACCTTATGCGCCCCACGCGGGTCGAGGCCAAGGGTCTCGCCGCGGAAGGTGCGATCATCAATCGGCGCAAGATGTTTCTCTTGACGTTTGTTAATCAGCCAGAAATGACGAACCGCGTTGAGGCGCGCGCTCAACGGATCGAGATTTTCGCTCGTTGTGCGCCACGGCACATCCTTGAGCTTGCGCAGATCAAACGTCTGCGAGTATTCGCGTAGGGTCTTCTCACCTGCCAGGTTAAAGTAAATATAGAAATACGACATCACCAGCTCGCGCAGCGACCTAAATACCGGGTCGCGATAGCGACACCCTGTAAAATTCGACTTTGCTACCGCACCCCAACAGCCTGATTCCTGAAAAACAGCGAGAATATGATCGCTATCTTTACCGTTCGATCGCAGATCGACGATGAGCGGCGGATAACCCAATTCAGCCAAAGCCGCTGCCGCAAATAGCGCTCCATCAAAGCAATGCGCGCTTCCGGCACGCAACATCTCTCGCGGTGAACGTGTCAGCTCTTCTATATTATAGGGCAAGGCATCAAGGTAGAGTTGGACCTTGTAGGGCGTGGTAAGCTTAGAAAAAATCCGTCGCTCGGAAACGTTCCAACAGCTCATTTTCCGGGCTCCTCGATCGTCTTGATCTCAATCTTCTCAGTCGCTTTCTTCTCTCCCGACCTCAACAGCAGAATCAGCACCCCGATACAGATTGCGCTATCGGCCACGTTAAATGCCGGCCAGTGATACTGCCCAAGGTAGAAATCAAGAAAATCGACAACCTTCCCGATTCGTACCCGATCGACAATGTTCCCCAGAGCCCCACCAAAGATCAGGCCGAGGGCGATGCGCGCCACCTGATCACTGAAATAATCCTTTAACAGAAAATAGAGCACGAGGCCTAATGCGACGAGGGTAGTTAGCCCCAGCAGCATTTGGCGCAAGCCATCTGCCACCCCCGAGAACAGCCCAAAGGCCGCGCCCTTGTTGTACACTAAAACTAGATTAAAGAATCCAGCCAAGATAGGCACGGATTCGCCATCCTTCAAAGCTACAAGAACCATGTATTTACTAATCTGATCGAGGGCCACAACCGCCGCGCAGGTAGCAACGATGGCTAAGATTACTTTCAGCGAAATTCTCGAGGTCATAGTCTTCCGTTTGATTCCATAGTCTTAAAAGATTCTCGTAAGCGCTCACGGCCCCTTTCGAAGTACGCCCAATTGTCATCCCGAGGAGCTCTACCCTTTTTCAACGCCCTTGCACCAAATCAGATATCACCTCAAAAAGGGTAGAGCTGCTCGGGATGACAGTGGGTGTGAATGCTTACAGATTCTCATCCCCTCGGCGCACTCTCCAAAGCACGTGTTAAATCTAGATCAAGCACCGCCCCACTCGCCGTGCCAGCGAACAATCGGTTCTCTCCCACAAAGGCGATGAACCGCACCTGCGGCACCTCGAACTCGCGTAGCGGCAAAAGATCATACGCCTCTTTTGCCTCACCCGCTCCACGCGCTTGGTAGCTCCAGAGCTTAAGTTTACCGTCACGCCCCGCACTAGCAAGCTGCTTTCCATCAGGACTTACCGCAAGATCATAAATCAACCCTTGGTGCGCCTGAATCTCTTTTATCTTGCTAAGCCCGCGCACCTGCCACAACTCAATCGTTCCAGTTTGCAGTGCCGCAAAAAGCATCTCCCCCGTCGGAGTTACAACGAGGTTATCAATGCCCGTTGTATCGCTGCGTAGGGCACGCATACGTACAGCCCGATCGGTAAAGAAACGCTCACCTAAAAGGTTCTCGTCATACTGGCCGGCGAAGGGGTCATCGACGTCGAACGTCAGCCAGGCAAGCAAACTGCCACTCCAATCGGCACTAAAGAACACACGCCCATAGGGATGATACGCTAGCGCAAGTGGTGCCGAGGGGTGTCCGTTGTATCGTTCAAAGACCTTCGCCTCATCAGAGCTGCGTTGCGGAGTAAGAGCGAAACGCCATCGATAGATATTGCCATCCATCGATGAAAACAGAATCGCATCCGCGGTCGGGCTAAAAGATAGCGCCGTAATCGTCCCTTGAACTTTACGTGGAAGTTGCGCTATGACCTGCTTTTTGGCAAGTGAGAACAGCGTAATGCTGCTACGTGAGGCGTAGGCAAGCAGATCGCAATCCGGCGCGATATCAACCAAATTGGCCTGGGTCGGCAGGTGTGCAAGCTCATATGCCTTGCCACGTCCCACATCCCAACTCAAAACGAGCCCACTAATATCTGTTGATAGAAGCGCCACTGCCCCGGTGGATGTTCGGAGCGGAAAGAGCCCGGTCACCGCGGCCTGATGCCCATCACTCAGCCTCAGCTGCTTAAATGAGGTAGCTTGGCATTGCATAATCCTGCTTGCGGGTGACGTAAGCCCCTGATTTAAATGATTTTTACTAACGTCTGGACTTGTTACGCCAACGGTGGCACTATCACGGGGTCCCTCAAGACCGCACGAAACGGTCGTGAACAAAATCGTTAATAGCGTTAATAGAATTTTGGCAAATGAAACGACGGAGGACGGGTTAGCCCGCTCCGTTAGAAAGAGATACTCATCACCGCGTTGAGCCCTCAGGGATCGTGAAACAGGGGATCGTGAAACAAGAAATAGCGAAACAGGAAGAGGGTTAAGTTCCATTTTCCTAACTATTCCATGAGTTAGTGCGTGCCGGTTGATTTCTGTCCTTTGGGGCGAGTTCATCTTAGAAAGCCGATTTTCTATTCCGAGTTAAACGAGGGAACCACGAGATTCGGTGCCACGAAATTGGGTACCGCGAGATTTATTAACTGAGATTTATTAACTGTACGGCGGTGGTTGACCCACTGCAGCACAGCATCTTACTAACCTAACATAGGTAACACTGTACAATGCACGACGAAGTAATAACAAGCAATCGCAATGGGCCCACCGGAACCCAGATAGAACAGTTAACATCAGACACTGAACTTATTGAAAAAATTCGATCTATCGGATTTGGGACTCTGACCGAGTTTCAAGCGCGGGTTATCCCACTCGTCAGTGCCGGGCGCGACGTAGTTGCCGACGGTGGTAAGCGCGGTCGAACCCTGGCCTATTTGGCGCCGATCGCCATGCTCAAAGAGAAGGCCGAGAAGGCGCGCACCCTGATCGCTCTTGATACCGAGGCAGATGCCGAACGTATTGCGCGCAATGCCCATGATTTGGGCCTGGCCTCGGCCAAAGTCGGTGGACGGCAGAAGGGCAACCGCGCTTCTCTACTTTCCGCCTCGGTGATTGTCGGAACCACCCAGGGCTTCCTCGATGCATTTGACGAAGGCACGATTGAAGGCAGCAAGATACGCCGCGTCATTATTGACGGCACCGAGACTGCTATCCAATCGGGACGGACTGAGGAGTTCCTCAACCTGTTGCACGATCTTCCCAGCACACAAATTGTTGTTTTAAGAAAGGATTCATCCATGGGTATCGCAAATTTCATTAAGAAGTTCCTCAAAGGGCCTGAAGAGGTCACCGTTCAAGAGGGCGCCGAAAGTCACGAAACTGAACGTTCTACCGTTCAGTCTTCGCCCCAAGAACAGCCGATTGCAGCTGCGCCCGCTGCGGCACCGCGTGCCCAGCCAGCGAGCATTGCCGCCCCTGTTGTTGCGGCTCCAGCCAAGGTCAAAAAGGTTCCTGCAAATGCTGAACACCTGAGCATTGAACTCGGCAATGAGCTTGCGGCAAAACCCAGTGCTCTAGCCGACATCATCGAAGGGGCAGGAATGCCACGGACCGTGGTTTTCTGTAACTCACCGTCCGATGCCGATCTAACCGAAGTAATGCTGCGTAAGCGCGGCATTACGGCGCGTAAGCTGATTGGCTTTGCACCCCCGGCAAAGGTGACCTCCTCACTAGAAGCGATGAAAAGTGGTGAGGCTGCCGTTCTTGTGGTCACCGACATCTCGGCACGCGACATTATCGTAGGCGATGTTGCCCTGGTGGTGAGTTATTCGATTCACACCGACCCCGATGTGTACATGCAACGCGCTGCAATTACAGAAGAAGGTTCCACACCAGTTAAGGTGGTGAGTTTGGTAAGTCCCCTAGACATCCCAAACTTCTACAACCTTAAAAAACTACTCGGCGTGACCTTCAACAAGATGGAACTTCCCTCACAAGAGCAGCTTCTGAAGAACAAGCTGCACGCACTCGGCGCATCAGCCAAAGCCCAGGCCCTTTCGCAAAACGAGCATCTTAAGTCCATCGTCGGAACCATCCTTCAGGATGAAAACAAAGACGATCTTCTGGCGCTCCTCGTTCACAACACCTTCGACATCCTCCCGGCAGCACTGGCCGAGAAGCATCACGCCAGCGAACCCGTTGAGCGCGAGGAGTCCCGCGAGGGCGGCTATCGCGACTACGATGACCGCCGAGGACGCGGTGGACGGAACGATCGACGTGGCGGACGAAGAGACGATCGTGGGTCAGATAACGGAGGATACGAAACTCAATCTGATTCAAATTACTCCGAGAATACCGGGTCCGAGCCTTCCTCATATGAACGCCGCGAGCGCCGCGATGACGACGGCCGTGGTCAGCGCCGTAACGATGAGCCCATGGAGCAGCGCGTTCCCCAGGCTCGCGACATTCGCCTCTATATCGGACACGGCACTAAAGAGGGTCTTGATCAGGCAGCAGTAGCCCAGCTGGTCACCTCACGCTGCAACATCGGCGCCGATCAGATTAAGCGCACCATCTCACGTGCCTTGTATACGTTTATTGATGTACCGGAAGCTGTGGCTGACAGCGTCGTCAGCACCTTGGCCGAGACCCCACTCGCCTCGGGAGCTAAGATGTTCATCAAACGCGCTGTGATTATCACTTCGCCACGAGAGGGACACTCAAGCACGAGCGACGATATGGCAACCGAGGGCAATAATGACCAAAATAACGTTGGGACGGCAGTCACCACTCCAGCGCCAATTGAGGTCGCACCGGTTCAGCCGGGAGAAGGACAGGCCTAGGAGCAGGGAGCGCGGTACGAATACTCGACGAGACGAGATTCGTGCCACGCTCTCTCGAAATTGGCTCGTTACACGAGGGCGCGAAGCACGAGATTCGCGCCCTCGTTCATATCTGCTCAGGTACCCAGTAATGACCAAGACTAAGCCAGAAAATAATGCAGAAGCGTCACCACAAGATCCACTGGACCAAGAGTCTTCATTTGGCGATCTCTTTGCCAATATGGATGAAACTGTCCGCCGAGCAAAAACCCTTGGGCTTACCGAACGGTGGGATACCATTGAAAGAACGCTTCCACATGCCGGAAGGATTGTGCTTGTTCCCGCCAACATCGCCTTCAACTCCGCATTCGCAGAAAGCTGCTTCGCCAAATATGAAAGAACTGGCATGACCAGTGAGGGGCTTAAGACCTCCCTTGCCGACCTACCAGCTCGCATCGCAAACCTTTGGTTTTCTGGGTACGAGTCTCCAGATGGAAGCGTAAAGCTTGGCTTTTTGCGAAGCGCTACAATTTCCCGCTACGGCGAACAGGATCCGGAGAAGAGGATCGCTGCTAATAAAGCCAGAGGAGTTTCCGGCCTGGAAGGAACTGCTACTCCAGGGAGGCAATCATGAGATTCAAGAACTCAACTCCGGATTCTGCGGATCCAAGGTAGACTTTGGCTTGTTGAAAAACAGAGTCACTCCCGAGCTATGGAAGGAATTTATCTGGATGGGCCGCAAAGCCATGGGGTAGAAATATCGCTATGACCCATAGAATACGGCGCAAAGGGCTTGGCCACGAAGGAAAGACATAGTACTTCGTTCCTTCCATCCTCTTCGCGTTAATATACCGTCCGCAAGTCTTGATGTGGTAATACGCGATCCCCTTCGCTCGACCTCGCAGTTGAAGCTTCCTACTTTGCCTTGCCTTCCGCCGTCGCTCGGCCTTGCGGCCGAGGCTATGGCGTGACAGGCCGCGGCAAGTGCTACGTAGGACAAGACGGGGACAAGCCGCGACAAGACTTTTTGCGTCTGCTATAGCCTCACACGACGAGGACTGCGAGAACGGCGAAAAAATTCAGAACTAGATTCCTTGACCCTTGAAACGTGTACTAGATGAGTTGCATTTTACACTTGAACTTGGCCTTGAACTCCCGCATGGCCATGGCCCATTCACCATATTCTTGGAATTCGACTGATAGGCATGCTCAGGTCAAAGAAGGAA
>CAIXSY010000190.1 GCA_903922175.1 uncultured delta proteobacterium
CCTCTCCGTGTAACTCCGTGCGATCTCAGTGGATCTTCGTGTGAAACAATCATTACGTTCAGCCCACACTTAATGAGCAGATACCAACAAAGCCCCTAATCATTTGATTCGATTAATCAAATGTTCTAATCTTAAGGCGTGTCACCGCGTTCATCAAAAAAAGATAAAACAGCAGGCGTAGTTGAGCCCGAGGTTATGATTGAGCCGATCGAGGCTGACGACGCGCCGATTCATCCTGACATTGAGGTGTTGCCAGCCGCTGTCGGTACCGATCTGCCCGAAATCGAAGAGAATATACTTTCCATCGAGGGAGCGCCCATCGAGGAGTCGTCCATCGAAGAGCCCCCCCCTCCCGAAGAGGTGGAGAGCCGGGAGATCGTTCCCTATGATGCGCTCACCTCCTACCTACGAGAAATACGCAGATACCCAAGATTATCGAGGGAAGAGGAGCATGAAATTGCCGTTAAGTACATCAAATTCAAGGAGGCCGAGGCGGCATACAAGCTAATCTCCAGCAACTTGTGGTTAGTGGTGAAGCTTGCACGCGACTACGAAAAAGCCGCACGCAGCATCCTCGACCTCATCCAGGAGGGCAACATCGGCCTGATGGAGGCAGTGAAGAACTTTGACCCCTACAAGGGTGTACGATTTCCCTCATATGCTGTGTGGTGGATTAAGGCCTACATCATCCGCTATGTAATAGCGAACTGGCGCTTGGTCAAGATCGGCACCACACAGGCGCAGCGTAAACTCTTCTTCAACCTGAAGAAGGAGAAGGATCGCCTTGAAAATCATGGTTTCTCCCCAGGACCTAAGCTTCTGGCTGAAAAGCTCAACGTCAAGGAGAGCGAAGTCATCGAGATGGAACAGCGCCTTGCTGGAGCGGACATGAGCGTCGACACGCCACTCGATAGCGAAGGCGACGCCACCCTGCTTTCGATTCTACCGAACGGGGAGATGTCCGCCGAGGATCTGCTTGCCTCCAAGCAGATTAGCCAGATGATAGCTGCAGGGATGTCAGAGTTTGCCGAGACCCTCAACGAAAAGGATCGTACTATCTTTAAGGAGCGGATGCTCAGCCATGAAAAAGTGACCCTACAAGATATGGCCGAGAAGCTCGACCTGAGCCGAGAGCGAATCCGCCAGCTAGAGAGTCGAATTAGAGAAAAACTTAAACTTTTCCTGCAAAAAAAACTAGGGAGTGCTATTACAGAGGTGGAATAGGTTCACCTAGCTGACAACCACGCGAAGTAGCGAATAGCCTGAGGATAAATAGAACTATGGTCGATGACGCAGAAGAGGGACTAAGCGAGATAAGTCGACCGTATAAGGACGAGGAGAAAAAGCCGGGGAGCTGGCGCATCTACCTCGTCATGCTGTGCTTTATTGCCATCGTACCAGTTGGGCTTGCCGTCTGGAACTCAGTCAGCGATCGCTACTTCGAAAACAACGGTCCACTACTTACGATAACAGAAAAACCCGAGGGAATGGGGGCGGGCATAAGTCGCCTGGGGTTCACACTCTTCGACGAGGGCGCCGGGCTTGACGAGGTCGTCGTCAGACTTCGGCCGCGCAAGGGCCCCCCCAAAGATATCTTCAAGAAAGAGTACAAGGGCAGAAAAGAGGCCCAAGAGCTCGTCGAATTCAACGCCGCCGATCTCGGGCTCGACCCAGGCCCAGTGACTATCGCTATCCGCGCATTCGATCGCAGCGTTTGGAGCAACACCTCAGAAGCGAGCATCAACGAGAGAGTCGACTTTAAAAAACCGCACGCTGAGGTGGTTTCCGTGATGCACAATGCTCACGTTGGCGGCTCTCAACTCTGTTTTTACCGAGCCTACGATGAGGACTTTGCGGCGTCCGGCGTCAAAGTAGGAGAGCAATCCTTCCGTGGCTATCCGGCCAGCGCCCTCGACAAAGAGTTCGACGATCCGACGTTGCGAGTTGCCCTCTATGCGATTGACATGCGACCACCGGACAAAGAACCAGCAGCAAAAGATCAACCGATAAATGTGTTCTCGCAAGACAGCGTCAAAAACCTATTCCTTGGAAAGTTCTACAACACAGTCAAGCCGCGACGATTGCGCCCGGTGGTAGTCAATGTCTCCGAGGACGAGATCGAGCCGCTCGTACTCAATAATTTCGCCGAGGCGGCGAACACCTCGCAGACTCAATCAAGCTGGATCCTGCCATTTCTAATCCCCAGAGGAAGCATCAATCTCAACTTTGGCGACGAGCTAATCTACAAGAAAAACGGTGTCGAGATAAAGCGAGAGCTGGTGACCGGCTACCTCTTCAAACTCCCCCCCAACGATCGCAATGTCATCGCCGCAAACGACGGCACGGTACTGTTTGTCGGCAAAAGTAGGAAGATCGGCAGTTTCGTGATGATCGACCATGGCCTTGGTCTGGTTTCTGTGTACGACAGACTTAAGAGCGTCAGCGTGAAGCTTGGTGATCCGATCACCCGCGGCCAGCTCGTCGGCAGCGGTGCGCAATCACCTAACGCCAAAGTCCCCGACTTCTACTTCGAGCTACGCGCGCAGGGCATCCCCGTCGATCCACGCGAGTGGTGGGATGCGCGCTGGTGCAACGATCATATCACCAAGAAGATTAAAGACGTTAAGAAGACGTTGGGGATGTCTGCTCCGACGCCGGGGGAAAGCTAACGAGGCTACGCCGACGAGTGTTTTCTGTAATCCGCTCTCCGCTCTCCGCTCTCCGCTCTCCGCTCTCCGCTCTCCGCTTTCAGCTTTCTGCTTTCTGCTGACTGCATCAGATGCAGCTACGGCGGGAGTTAGTTATGGTCTTGACCAAGGCCAACGCCTTAGTATATACTGTGAATATATACTAAATGCCAATCTACCATGAAAACAGCCAAGCTATTTAAAAACGGACAAAGTCAGGCAGTGCGTCTGCCAAAAGATTTCCGCATCAAGGGGTCGGAGGTCTATATTGTGCGCCGTGGAGGGGCGGTAATCTTGCTCCCCAAGGATAGCTTCTGGGAGCCACTGCTGAGCAGCTTGGGGGAGTTCTCACCTGACTTTATGGCAGTGAGAGAAGATCTCCCCTGGGAGAAGCGCGAAGATCCTTTTACGTAGTCACGCCGATGAAATTTCTTCTCGACACGAACATCTGCATCTATATAATCCGCAACAGGCCGCCAGAGGTCTTCGATCGCTTCCGTCGCCTAGCACCTGGAACAGCGGGAATCTCTGTGATCACCTATTTTGAACTAAAATATGGCGCACTGCGGAGTGAAGAGCCAAAGAAGAATAGCGCGATGATTGAACAATTCACCCTGCCGCTGGAGATCGTACCGATGGAGATCGCCATGGCAGATGAATGCGCTGCACTGCGCATAGAGCTGAAGCACTCACCTATTGGCCCGATGGATCTACTCATCGCAGGCCAGGCTAGGAATCTGGGGGCGACATTGGTTACCAATAACACGCGCGAATTTTCGCGCGTCAAGGGGCTCAAGGTGGAAAACTGGGTATTGCGTGAGGTAAAGGCCGAGAAATGATGGATCACTCCCTCGAAGAACAGATACTCAACTCCATAGAGCTTTTTCACTACTCCTATAAGTTTCGGGAGAGCACCTTCGGCATTATCGTTGATAGCAGCGAGACCCTCGAGAGCATCCTCCCGGACATCCGTGTGCTGCAATCATCCCGTATTCGAACGGTCATCTTCTGCCGCGCCGACGCTATGCTGGAAGAGCACGTGAAGCGCTGGAAGCAACGCGGACATAATTTTGAGTACCTCCAGATCGGGCAAGATCATAGCCCGGACGAAATCCCCAAACGCGTGGTCAAGCTCAGTATGACCTCAGGTGAGGTTCCCGTCATCGCCTTCGAAGACAAGGAAACGCTCTCGTTTACCCCGTGCCGTTTCTACGATCGTGCGATTCAAGGCGCGCATTTTCTAGGCGCGCGCAAAGTGTTTTTGCCGGGGCCCTACGCCGGGCTCACGGTCAATGGCAAGTTCCACTCACATCCGAAGCCAGCTGAGGTGCATGAGCTGATTGCAGGTACGGCACAGCTCAACTTAAGTCGAGAGTTTTTGGCCTACATCGCCGCCAAGCTTTTGGAGACGAAGATTGAATTGATCGTTCTGGAAGCAAGAGTAGGAACGCTCTATCAAGAGGTCTTCTCTCACCGCGGCGTGGGCACTCTTTTCGCCGAGGAATACCCAGCTCAATTTAGAAGCGCACTCCCCTCTGATGTTGGCGACATCGCCTTGCTGATGAAGCCATACATCAAGATCCGTCAGATCCTGGCGGTGACCGAATCGCAGATCTTTGACACCCTCGATGGCTACTGCGTACACACCATGAACGGTCAGCTGGTAGCCACGGCCAAGCTTACCGATTACGGAGATTGCGCGGAGATCGGCAAGATCTGCACCTTACCGCGATATCAACACAAGGGGCGCGCCCGCGCTCTTACCGAGTGGATCATCCACAAAGCCAAACAGCAGGGCAAGCGCTGGGTATTCTCGCTTTCGACCCAGGGCCGGATGTTCGTCTTCTTTCGTCAGCTTGGGTTTAATGAGGTGCCGCGCGAAGATCTGCCACAAGCATGGAAGGTTGGCTACGATTTTCAGCGTCCCTCGCGGGCGTTTCGCCTCGATCTCAAGCACTCGCCTTTACCACAGACAAAGGAATAACCGATACCCTTTGTAGAAGTCTTGAGGCACTTTTAACGAACGATATAACTAGAGCCTGTCCGGAAATAGCGAAAGCGCGATAGGACGGGAGAAATAAGTGAAATAGTAGGGTAGTATAAGTGGCCAATTTTGAGGTTGTGCCCGAAAAAGGCTTACGCCTTGAGGCAAGCTTGAAGAAAGCAGTGCCTTCACCTCCTCTAACTCAGCAAATGTCTTTTCGTCTATGGAAAAGGAGAGGGCATAGCGCTTCTCTAGCACGGGAGTTGGCGCTGCTTTTACCGTCTCTGGCGAAGGTCGCAAGGCACTGAAAAGACTCAATGTTTGCTGTGACATGGA